>CAZSAF010000234.1:0-3818 GCA_964604605.1 uncultured Lachnospiraceae bacterium | reverse complement strand
CGGCCATCCTAATTCTGGCCGTAGTAGGCGTTCTCCCCGTGCTTGCGCAGGTAATGCTTGTCCAGCAGCTCTTGCTGCATGGGCGGAAGCTCCGGGTTCAGCATCCGGGCGTGGAGGGCCATAAAGGCGCATTCCTCCAGCACCACCGCGTTGTGCACCGCATTTTCCGCATCCGTGCCCCAGGCAAAGGGACCATGGCTGTGTACCAGCACTGCCGGAACCTGCATGGGGTCCAGCTGCCGGGTGCGGAAGGTTTCCACAATCACATTGCCGGTCTCTCGCTCATAGGCCCCCCGGATCTCCTCCGGGGTCATAAGCCGGGTACAGGGAATCTCCCCGTAGAAATAGTCCCCCTGGGTGGTGCCATAGGCCGGAATCCCCTGGCCCGCCTGGGCAAAGGAGGTGGCCCACCGGCTGTGGGTGTGGACAATGCCTCCCAGCTCCGGGAAGGCGTTGTAGAGGGCTACATGGGTATCCGTATCGCTGGAGGGCTTCCACTTTCCCTCCACCCGCTCGCCGGTTTCCAGGCCAACCACCACCATGTCCTCCGGGGTCATGGTCTCATACTCCACGCCGCTGGGCTTAATCACCATCAGATTCCGCTTCCGGTCCACCCCGGAGACGTTTCCCCAGGTGAAGGTGACCAGATTGTATTTGGGCAAAAGCAGGTTAGCCTTCCAGACCTGCTCCTTTAATTTTTTCAGCATCGCTACTCCTCCATGGTCTCCACAGCAGCCCGCTCCACCGCCAGCGCCCGGCGGTAACGCTCCAGGAACCGGTTAAAACCGGCCACCTCCCGCTCCTCCGCCGTCAGGGTGGTGGATTTGGTCTCCGCAAAGATCTTGTGATCCAGATAATCCTCCAGGTTCTCTCCCGGCTCCCGCTCCAGGGCATAGGCCGCCAGCAGGGCCATGCCGTAGGGGCCGCCCTCCCCGGCGGTCTCCATGACGGATACCGGCGCCCCCACCGCGGCGGACAGCATCCGCTGGCCCACCTCCGGGGTCTTGAAAAAGCCTCCATGGCCGTAGAGCTTCTCTATGGGCACCTGCTCCTCCTCCGTCAGAATGTCCAGGCCAATCTTCAGGGTGGCCAGGGCGGACAGGAGGTGGGTCCGCATAAAGTTGGCCAGGGTCAGACGGCTGTCCGGCATCCGGGTAAACACCGGCCGCCCGGCATCCAGATCCGTTACGCCCTCCCCGGAAAAGTAATTGTAGCTGAGCAGGCCGCCGCAGTCCGGCTCCCCCTCCAGGGCCTTGCGGAACAGGAGGGTGTACAGGTCTCCCCCATCCATCGGCGAACCGATGGCGGCGGCAAACTCGCCCAGCAGGCCCACCCAGCTGTTGATGTCCGAGGTGCAGTTGTTGCAGTGGACCATGGCCACCGGCTTCCCCGCCGGGGTAGTCACCATGTCAATCTCCCGGTGGACCCCCAGAGGATGGTCCACCACCACCATGGCAAAATCCGAAGTGCCGGCGGAGACATTGCCGGTGTGTACCCGGACGGAATTGGTGGCCGCCATGCCGGTGCCCGCGTCCCCCTCCGGGGGAACCACCGGAATCCCCGGCTTTAGGGTGCCCGTAGGGTCCAGGAACCGGGCCCCTTCCTCCGTCAGGCAGCCGCCGCTCTCTCCCGCAGCCCGCACCTGGGGAAGGATGTCCCGCAGCTTCCAGGGAAACTGCCGAGAGGCCACCAGGGCGTCAAACTGCTCCACCATGGCTTCCGCATAGTCCAGCTTCTCACTGTCAATGGGGAACATACCGGAGGCCTCCCCCACTCCCAGCAGGTGCTCGCCGGTGAGGCGGAAGTGGATATAGCCCGCCAGGGTGGTGAGCCGGGCAATCTCCTTCACATGCTCCTCACCGTTTAAGATGGCCTGGTAGAGATGGGCAACGGACCATCTCTGTGGGATGTTGAAGCCAAAGAGCTCCGTCAGCTGGGCTGCCGCCTCCCCGGTAATGGTATTCCGCCAGGTGCGGAAGGGCACCAGCAGCCGGCTTTCCAGGTCAAAGGGCAGGTAGCCGTGCATCATGCCGGAGACGCCCATGGCCCCCACCTGGGCCAGCGGCTGGCCAAATTTTTTCTGCACATCTGCGGCCAGATCCCGGAAGCAGGCCTGCACACCCGCGTGGATGGCCTCCAGGGAGTAGGTCCAGATTCCGTTTTCCAGCTGGTTCTCCCAGCTGTGGCTGCCGGAGGCCACCGGCTGGTGGTTCTCATCCAGCAGCACCGCCTTAATCCGGGTGGAGCCCAGCTCCATCCCCATTACGGTCTTTGCAAAGTCCATAGTCCACCTCACCGCAGCTTCCAGGCCAGATCGTTCAGGAACAGCTGCTGCTCCAGCGCCTCCACCGTGGTGTCCTTGGTAATATAGACAAACTCAATGCCCATGATGGCGGCCCAGTCCTTCATCTGCTCCGGGGTTACATCGTAGCTGAGCACCGTGTGGTGGGCGCCGCCGGCGGTTATCCAGCACTCCAGGCCGGTGGTCAGATCCGGCTCTGCCTGCCACATGACCCGTGCCACCGGCAGGTTGGGCATGGGCATAATGGGCTTCACACAGTGGATATCCTGGCAGATCAGCCGCAGCCGGCCGCCCATGTCAATGAGGGAGACCACCATGGCATCCCCGGCCTTGCCCTCAAACACCAGCCGGGCCGGGTCCTCCCGGTCCCCGATTCCCAGGGGATGGACCTCAATCCGGGGCCGCTCCGCCGCCACGCTGGGGCAGACCTCCAGCATGTGGGCGCCCAGGCTGTACTCATGGCCCTTGACCAGATGGTAGGTGTAATCCTCCATAAAGGCCGAGGCTCCGTTGCCGTTTTCCCCCATGGCTTTCAGGATGGCAGTCATGGCAGCCACCTTCCAGTCGCCCTCGCCGCCGTAACCGTAGCCCTGGGCCATCAGGTGCTGGCTGGCCAGGCCCGGCAGCTGGCGCATGCCGTACAGATCCTGGAAAGTATTGGAGAAGGCCATGCAGCCCTCGGCGTCCAGCATCTTCTTCATGGCGATCTCCTCTCGGGCCTGGTAGCGGACCGTCTCCAGATCGTCTGTGGCAAAATCGTACGCTGCCCGGTAGGTGTCCATCAGCGCGTCGATCTCCGCCTCTGTGACCGCGTCCATGGTCTCCACCAGCTGGCCCACCGGCCAGGTGTTCACCTGCCAGCCCAGCTTGGCCTGGACCTCCACCTTATCTCCCTCGGTGACGGCCACCTCCCGCATGTTATCCCCAAAACGCATGACCTTCAAGCTCCGGGAAAAAGCGGCCCCCACCGCTGTCCGCATCCAGCGGCCCAGCCGCTGCTGTACGTCCTCATCCTGCCAGTAACCGGCAATGATCTTCCGGGGCATCCGCAGCCGGGCCGCAATAAAGCCATGCTCCCGATCCCCGTGAGCCGCCTGGTTCAGGTTCATGAAGTCCATGTCGATCTCCTCGTTGGGGATCTCCCGGTTGTACTGGGTGGCAAAATGGCAGTAGGGCTTCTGAAGATTCACCAGCCCGTTGATCCACATTTTGCTGGGGCTGAAGGTATGGCACCAGGCAATGACGCCGGCGCAGCGTTCATCATAGTTGGCCTCCTTGACCACCTGGGCAATCTCCTGGTTGGTCTTGGCCGTCAGCTTGTACACCAGCCGGTAAGGCAGGTTGCCGGAGGCATTCATCTTCTCCGCCATCTCTGCTGCCCGGGCAGCCACGGTCTCCAGCACCTCCGGACCGTAAAGGAACTGACTGCCCACCACAAACCAAAATTCATATTCCTGCAGACGCATTGTGCACCCTCCTTTGCGTTTCGCGTTTTTCTAGGGACATTCTACCATAA
>CAZSAF010000233.1:1726-3857 GCA_964604605.1 uncultured Lachnospiraceae bacterium | reverse complement strand
GCTGATCTTCTCCGTGGCCACCACGGCCATTATGGTGGTGGTTAGCACCCTGACGGCCTACGCCTTTGCCCGGCTGCGGTTTAAGGGGAAGAACCTGCTGTTCGGCCTGTTCCTGTCCATGATGATGATCCCCACAGAGCTGGTGGTGATCACCAACTTTGTAACCATCACCGACATGGGGCTGCGCAACAGCTTCCTGGGACTGATCCTGCCCTCCATCACCTCGGTGTTTTACATCTACCTGCTGAAGGAGAATTTTGAGCAGGTGCCGGATGAGCTGTACAAGGCGGCCAAGGTGGACGGCACCTCCGATCTGAAATACCTGTGGAAGGTGATGATCCCCATCTGCCGCCCCACCCTGGTGACCATCATCATCCTGAAGCTCATTGAGTGCTGGAACTCCTACGTGTGGCCCCGGCTGATCACCGATGACCCCGCCTACTTCCTGGTGTCCAACGGGATCCAGGAGATCCGGGAAAACGGCTTTGGACGGGAGAACATCCCGGCCATGATGGCCGCCGTGGTGGTCATCTCCGTGCCGCTGATTCTGTTGTTTCTGGCCTTCCGCAAAAAGATTATGGAGGGCGTGTCCAGAGGAGGGACCAAAGGATGAAGTGTATGCGAACCTTGGGGGCCATGCTGTTGGCGACGGGCCTGCTGCTTGCCGGCTGCCACGGGCAGCAGGAGCAGGCGGCCTTCTCCGTGCCGGAGGAATTTGACACCAGCCGGGATTACGAGATCACCTTCTGGGCCAAAAACGATACCAACCTGCGCCAGACGGATATCTACCGGCAGGCCATTGCGGACTTCCAGGAGCTGTACCCCAACATTACCGTGACCCTGCGGCTCTACACCGATTACGGGGATATTTATAATGACGTGATCACCAATATCTCCACCGGGACCACCCCCAATGTGTGTATCACCTACCCGGACCACATTGCCACCTACATGACCGGCGAGAATGTGGTGGTTCCCCTGGATGAGCTGTTGTCGGACGAGCGCTACGGCCTGGGAGGCAGTGAGGTGCGGTTTGACTCCCCCACCCAGGAAGAGATTGTCCCCCAGTTTCTGGAGGAGTGCCGCCTGGGCGGGTACTATTATGCGGTCCCCTACATGCGCTCCACCGAGGCCTGCTACGTCAACCAGGATCTGGTGGAGGCCCTGGGCTTTACCCTGCCGGATGTGCTGACCTGGGATTTTATCTGGGAGGTCAGCGAGGCGGCGGTGGCCACCAAGGGGGAGGACGGCGTCTACGCCGTCAACGGCCAAGAGGTTCTCATCCCCTTCCTCTACAAATCCACGGACAACATGATGATCCAGATGCTCCGGCAGCTGGATGCCGGCTACTCCACTGCCACCGGGGAAATCCAGCTGTTCAACGACACAACGGAGGACCTGCTGCTGGGCATTGCCGGCCATGTGGCAAACGGCGCTTTCTCCACCTTTAAAATTTCCGGCTATCCGGCCAACTTCTTAAACGCCGGCCAGTGCATTTTTGCCGTGGACTCCACCGCCGGCGCCACCTGGATGGGCACGGACGCCCCGCTGGTGGATATTGCGGAGGAAGATATTGTGGAGTTTGAGACGGCAGTGCGGATGGTCCCCCAGTTTGACCCGGAGAATCCCCAGATGATCTCCCAGGGGCCTTCGGTTTGTATCTTTAACAAGGAGGATCCCCAGGAGGTGCTGGCCTCCTGGCTGTTCACCCAGTATCTGCTCACCGACTCAGTGCAGATGGCCTATTCCCAGACTGAGGGCTATGTACCGGTGACCACCCAGGCCCAGGAAAACCCGGCGTACCAGGATTACCTGTCCCGGGCCGGGGAGGACACGGACACCTACTATGCAGTGAAGATTGAGGCGGCCAAACTGCTGCTGGACCATCTGGAGGACACCTTCATTACTTCGGTGTTTAACGGCTCCGCCTCCCTGCGGGACGCGGCGGGGCAGCTGATTGAGGATGTGACCAAGTCCGTGCGGCGGAAGCAGACGGTGGACGAAGCCTATATCGAACAGCTGTACACGGACACCCAGGCCCTCTACCATCTGGATACGGTCTCCTCCACCGGCGGCAAGGCGGATCTGGGCCCGCTGCCCGGCCCGGCAGTGGCGCTGCTGGCAGCCCTGG
>CAZSAF010000233.1:0-1716 GCA_964604605.1 uncultured Lachnospiraceae bacterium | reverse complement strand
GCCGCTGCCTGGGTGCTGATCCTGGGATATGTGCTGCTGGCCCGGCTGAGGAGAAGGAAAAAGAAGTGAGGCGTGCAGTGCCTTTGAAGGCGGCGGGAGGGGTGTTTTTTCGCAGTTTTCGGCGATTTTATTGACTTTTTTCGGAATTCGCAGTATAATATGGCCGTTTCTTACAGGCGGAAAGAAAGCGGTTGGGAGCTTTGCCCCACAGATGCTTTCATTCCAATATGTGACAATGTAAAGGAGAAGAATCATGCGTAAGTTAATTGCAGCAGCTCTTGCCCTGTGCCTGGCTGCCTCCGTGGCTGCCTGCTCCGGCGGCAGCAGCGAGACCACCGCAGCCGAGACCACCGCGGCGGAGGAAACCACGGCAGCGGAGGAGACCACCCAGGCGGCGGTTGCCGATGTGATGACCTATGAAGAGTACATGGCCGCAGCGGTGGACGACCCGGTGACTATCCAGGCATACGTCCAGGCCAAGCAGTCCTACTATGCGGAGCAGGGCACGGCTACCGTGTATCTGCAGGATCAGGACGGCGGCTACTTTGCCTACGATATGGCCTGCGCGGAGGAGGACTATGACAAGCTGACCGAAGGCACCTGCATCCAGGTCACCGGCTACAAGGCCGAGTGGTCCGGCGAGGTGGAGATCGCGGACGGCACCTTCACCTTTGTGGAGGATGCGGAGCCCTTTGTGGCGGAGCCGCTGGATGTCACCGAGTACCTGGGAACCGAGGATCTGGAGAACTACCAGAACCAGAAAGTCTCCTTCACCGGCCTGACCGTGGAGGCCAGCACCGATGCCAACGGCAATGAGGCGGCTTTCCTGTACAACTATGACGGTTCCGGTACCCAGGGGGACGATGTGTACTTCAACGTTTCCTACAATGGCCAGACCTTCAGCTTCCTGGTGGAGTCCGATCTTTGCGACAGCTCCACGGAGGTGTACCAGGCGGTGGAGGCCCTGGAAGTGGGCCAGACCATTGACTGCGAGGGCTTCCTGTACTGGTATGAAGGGGCCAACCCCCACATTACCTCGCTGACGGTGGTGGAGTAAAAAAGAAGGAAAGGCGGGGGCGGAAGTTTTCCCCCGCTTGCCGCAGGCGACTGTGGCGTGCGGCTTCCCGCTGGGACAGGATTCTGTTCCAGCGGTTTTTTTACAGGCTTCTGGAGGAGCAATGCCATGAACATTAAAGATTATGAGTACATTGTTACCATTGCGGAGATGGGCAGTATAACCAAAGCGGCAGAAAAGCTGTATATCACGCCGGGGGCGCTGACCAAATACCTGCAGCGGGTGGAACAGCAGGTAGGAATGCCTGTTTTCCGGAGGATCGGAAGCCAGTATCTGCTGACCCGGGCGGGGCAGTGCTATGTGGAGAAGGGGCGGAAGATTATCCGGCTGGACCGGGAGTTGGAGGAAGAACTGCAGGCCATCTCCTCCACCGGCGGGACATCCATTCGCCTGGGTTACCCCATGGGGCTTTCCAGCTTTATTATGGAACGGATTCTTCCGGAGTTTCATCGGAGATACCTCCAGGTGAGTGTCCATGTGACGGAAAACGGCTCTCGTCGGCTGACTGAGTATATGGAAAAGGGAATGGAGGATATTTGCATTGCCTTTTTGTACCCGGCGGAGCGGACGTTACGGATGGACTATCACAAAATTGGGGAATCCCGTATGGTGCTGGCTATGTGCGACCAGATGAATGTCAG
>CAZSAF010000232.1:0-3865 GCA_964604605.1 uncultured Lachnospiraceae bacterium | reverse complement strand
CAGGCTGGCCGCGTCAAAGAGCACAAAGCCCAGCACCACCGCCAGCAGCACATAGAGATGGCGCAATACCTGCGCCTGTTCCAGCAGCCTTCCCAGCCACCCCTTTTCCAGAATCAGGAGAACCGCGTAAAAAAGCCCCCAGAGCAGGAAGTTCCAGGCAGCCCCGTGCCAGAGGCCGGTGGCCATCCAGACCACCAGAATGTTGCACACCCACCGGGGCCGGGAAACCCGGTTGCCGCCCAGGGGAATGTAGAGGTAATCCCGGAACCAGGTGCCCAGGGAGATATGCCAGCGCCGCCAGAACTCCGTGATGCTGGCCGCCACATAGGGATAGCGGAAGTTTTCCAGGAAGTGGAAGCCAAAAATCCGGCCCAGGCCAATGGCCATATCACTGTAGCCGGAAAAATCAAAATAAATCTGCAGGGTAAAGGCCACAGCGTACATCCAGCCAAAGAGGACCGAAGGCTCCTGGGACGCCCGGAACAGCTGCACCAGCTCCCCCAGGGTGTTGGCCAAAAGAATCTTTTTGGAGAGGCCCAGGACAAAGCGCTGCACCCCCTCCGCCGTATCCTCCAGGGTACAGCGCCGCTGGCGCAGCTCCTGCTCCAGGTCCGCGTACCGGACAATAGGCCCGGCAATCAGCTGGGGGAACAGGGCAATGTAGGTGGCTAGGGAGATCAGGTTTTTCTGGGCCGGCACGGTCCCCCGGTACACGTCAATCCCGTAGCTTAAAATCTGAAAGGTGTAAAAACTGATGCCTATGGGAAGGGAAATCCGCAGAAGGGGCACCAGCAGGCCGGTGAGCGCCCGGAAATTTTCCAGGAAAAAATCCGCGTACTTGCAGACTCCCAGGACCCCCAGGCACAGAATGGTAAAAGCGGCCAGCCACCACCGGGCCGCCCGCCGGTTGGAACCGCAGCGGGCCATCCCTAGCCCGGCCACATAGCCGCCCAGGATGGTCAGGACCATGAAGATCAGGAACCGGGACTCCCCCCAGCCGTAAAAAAAGAGGCTGGCAGCCAGCAAAACTGCGTTGCGGCCCCCTTTGGGGACCGCAAAGTACAAAATCAATACGCAGGGAAGGAAGTAGAACAAAAAAGGGATACTGGAAAACAGCATAGGCCTTCTCCTCCTACCTCCGCTCAGCCGGCAGACACCGGGCCCTGGGAGATCACCTGCACATTTTCATAGGCGGAAGCCAGCTGCTCCTGGAACACAGACATGTTGTCCGCCGTTCCAAAAACACAGACCAGGTAGTTGTCCACCGAGGCAATCAGATACTCCTCCGGGAAGCCGCAGAGCCACTGGCGGCTGTCCAGGTTGGAGCGGATAGCCTCCGCCACCGTCTCCGCGTTAGCGGCATCCTTCAGCCGGAAGGCGCCGGCGGTAAAGTTGTTGGCGTTCATCATGTGCAGCAGGGAAGCCGCATCGTCAATTTGATCCGCCTCCGAAGCGGGGAAGGCCAGGGTGCCGTCCAGGGCCTCCGGATTCTCCACCGAGAAGGCGCCGGGGGAGTCCATCACGTACTCCTCCGAATCACCGCCGGCCACGGCAAACTTGGACTCCTCCGGCCAGCTCTCCCACACGGTGGTCAGAAGCGCCAGGGAGCTTTCAATCCCGTTGGAAGCCGCGGTGGTCTCCGGGGCAGTGGTTTCCCCGCCGTTTCCGGAGCCGCATCCGGTCAGGGCCAGAAGGGTCAACAGGCAGCCAATTGCTGCGATCATTTTTTTCATAGGGTTTTCTCCTTAATTCCAAATTTCCTCTCCGGAAAGTTCCTCTCCGCCCGAGGGGATGGTCCGCCAGATGGCAGCCGTTGCCTACTATAGGGGAATCCGCCCCGGTTATCTACCTGTATTTTTTCCGGATTTTCTAAATTTCATCCGTTGCCGCAACAGATGAGCGGCCGTTCTCACCTATGCGGACCATCGAAAAGCAAATCAAAACATGGTACAATTTGTTCGTAAACAACGAAGTAATTCTTGGAGGTGTATCCTATGATCGTCATGGATTTGACTTTAAACAACATCTTGGGATTTGGAGACTTCCACATAAACTTCTCTTATCCAAAGAAAATTGTAAACTCCATTATTGAAAATGAATATCTTGCCGGGAGGCCAAATTTCCGCTATAAAAAGGCCGTCATTCTTATGGGGGCCAATGCAACGGGAAAAACCAGCTTAGGCAAGGCACTGCTTCACATTTTCAAATTTATCGGTTCCGGCAATACGGCGCTGCTTTTTGAAATATCTGCACCAGATACAATCGAATCTTTCTGCATGGATTTTATCAATACCGGCTGTATCCTGCACCGTCTTTCCGCAGTCATTGATGGAAAAACCGAATCCATTACTCTGACGCATGCCTGTACGGAAATCGGTGAAAAGGATACGTATGAGAAGTGTGCGAAACGGTTGGCGAAAGGTGGCGAACGTATTGACGCGGATCCCAAAAAGCTCAAAAAGCGATTCGGGGAACTGAGCTATCGTTTTGCCTATCCGGAAATTGAATCAACGCTTAAAATCTCAGGCATCCGGAAGGACGTCCTGCTTCGGACCTTAAAGGCCGTCATCGGCACCCTCGATCCGACCCTGACGGACGTATCTGTATCGAAAGATTTGCGTGATTCCTTCATTATCCGGAAAAAGGCGCCGAAATCATCATTCAGGACGGCAAGCTGCTCAACCGGGAGATTCTTTCCAGCGGTACGGCCGAGGGAGTAGATATTGCTATTTTCCTGGCCGCCATGCTTTCTGGTCCAAAATGCTTTTATTACTGTGACGAACACTTCTCTTATATACAGACCGATATTGAAAAAAGGATTTTCGGAATCATGCTGGATAATCTGAAGGAGAATGAACAGCTTATTTTTACCACACACAACACAGATATGCTGGATCTGAACCTGCCAAAACATTCTTACGCTTTCTTGCGAAAAACCGTTGTCGATGACGAATGCCATGTTTCCGTTATGTATGCCTCGGACATTCTGAAGCGGAATACCGATTCGATCCGTTGTGCGGTGGAGAATGATATGTTTTCCTCTTTGCCGGACGATTCTCTGCTTAATACGTTGGAAATTTGATTCCCCGCTCACAACTTGTTACCCAACGATCGTGTTTGCAGCGGAGCAGAATGGCCTATTCCTTCTGCTCCGCTCTCCAGAGCGCAGCTTCCGCCAAGAGGCAGTCAATCAGCTCCTGTTTTCCCGCCGTATAGCGGTTACGGTCATCGGGGAACCGGGAAGCCAACGTTTGTTTGCAGGTATCATACATCCTTGCTTTTTCCGGGAAGGCATTGAGATAATCCCGAAAGTTGATATAGTTTTTCCAGGCGCTCCCATTCCATTCAACCACATGAATATGGTGTGTCCGTACATCCTTTTCAAAATCCCCTCTGACAAACAGAATCTGCCCTTCCACATCTTCTCCGCAGAAAATAAATCCGTTCTGTTCCAGCAAATCCTTGCAAGATAAAATGTCCTCTAATTGATGCACGCCCACAACCATATCCAAAATTGGTTTGGCATGGATGGAAGGGACAGCCGTACTGCCCACATGCTGAATATCCACCGCAACCCCCGCCAAGAGTCCCTTCAAGCTTTCAGAGGAAAACAAAGTACACCGTCAAGTACACATTTATAGTATCAATGTTATAAACTATATTTTTTTAGAAGTTTGTAACATCAGGGTGATATTTGTCGGAACGTGCTACTTTCACTGTCAATCTTACGAAAGAAACCTTTTGGTTTTATACAATTAGAAAACCCCGGAAACCTTGATTTTCCGGGGTTTTGGACATATTTTGATAATGATTATCTCTTGGAGAACTGGGGCGCACGCCTTGCTGCCTTTAAGCCGTATTTCTT
>CAZSAF010000231.1:0-3877 GCA_964604605.1 uncultured Lachnospiraceae bacterium | reverse complement strand
ACCAGTACAGCTGATTCCCGCCGCGGTGGTGATTATTGCCGGTCTTATGAGCCTGTTCAGCAGTGCCATCAGCGTGGTAATCCCCACTCTGTTTCCAATGGTCCCCGTTCTGGCTGCCAGTAGCAGGCTGACCCCCGGCCTCCTGTACAGCTGTATTGTCCTTGTAGCCTCTCTCACCGGCTGTTCCCCTTTCTCTACGGGAGGAGCGATTGTGGTCAGCAGCGCACCAGAGGAGAAAGGATACGAAAAGCTGATGTACCAGCAACTGACTCTAGCCGCCGCCGCGCTGATTGCCGGCTCCCTGTTTATGAGTATCCGCGGAATCTTTTATTAACTCGTTTTGTAACTTGCTGTAAACATATCAACGAAAGGGAAATATCGTCTACATTTTTTGAAGAAGGAGAGTAAAATGGAAAAGACAAACACATCCCCTATTTTAACAACCCTGAAAACACCGGCTTTCTGGCTGGCCATCATCATCAATATAGTGGCCAACATGGCTGGAAGCTGCCTGGGGCAGCCGGTAAATCTGGAGGCCAATAACCTGGGAATGACGGCCACCCTCATTGGCTTTGTGGCATCCTGCTACACCATTTGTGCCTTGCTGATTCGAACCCCCTTTGGCACCGTTCTGGATACAGCAAAAAAACCTACGATGGTGCTTTTCCTTTCTAACGTATTCACCGCCCTGGTATATCTGGGATTTGCGGTTTGCAACAGCATCCCGTTCTACATTGTGCTCCGGCTGCTGCACGGCTTTACCTTCGGTATGCGGAATATGGCCATGTCCGTTGTGCTGGCCAAGGGCGTAGATAAAAAAGCTTTTGGTACTGCCATGGGCCTGTTGACCCTGATCCCCAAGATCTTCAGCTCCATCACCACCAAGATCACCCTTTGGATCACCGGAACCGCCGGCATTGAATATGTTGCCTACGCTGGCGCGGCATTGGCGCTCCTGGCCGGCATTCTCTGCTTGTTCCTGAAGATGGACAACAGCGGCTCCCAGGGCAACGGGAAGAAAGGCGGTAAAAAGCACGTATTCTACTTCAAGGCCCTACCGGTTATCGTTATCTTTGCCCTCCTGCAGATTCCTTCCATTGCTTCCAATAGCTTTATTGTACTGTACGGAGCGGATGCGAACCTGGCGGACGCAGCGGCTACCTACGCTTCCAACCAAAACCTGTGGATGGGCATTGCCGGATTTATTTGCGGCTACTTGGTAGATAAACTGGATATTAAAGGCGCCAAGTGGGCTAGCACCGCAGTTCTGATCATTGCGGCGGCTGCAGGTATTATGGTTGGTGTATCCCAGAATTCCAATATTTGGTTGATTTCCGGTATTCTCTGCGGCATTGGAGCCGGCGGCTCCGGTATCTTCCGTACCGTTACCCTGCGGGAAAGCTCCGCCACTGTACGTGCCCTGGCGGTGGGAAGCTTTGCCATGGCCCAGGATTTAGTATCTATTTTCAGCTCCACGGTTATTGGTGTCCTGGCGGACCGGATTGGCTACGCCATGACCTTTATGTTCCTAGGCGTACTGCCCATCATCGGCATTGTTCTGACCCTGTTTGGATTTGAAAAATTCATTGGCATGCTGCAGGACAAAAACGCACCCGCCGTAGAAGAGCAGAAAAATTAAGCCTCTGCCGGATTCCTTTGTATTTTCTTCCGTTGATATGGCCTGTGAAACCGGCCTCTGCGGCAGTCCG
This sequence comes from uncultured Lachnospiraceae bacterium, assembly GCA_964604605.1. Taxonomy (GTDB): domain Bacteria; phylum Bacillota; class Clostridia; order Lachnospirales; family Lachnospiraceae; genus Pseudolachnospira. The sequence goes on along the minus strand of CAZSAF010000231.1, from coordinate 2,168 downwards.
CCCCGGGGGCCATCCTTGAAAATCCAAAAAGAAAGGAGTGTTAGCTATGCCACCCATCAGACAACCCTTAACCCCCTATTTTGTACCTTCCGTATTTTCTTTTCGGGTTGGCACGAATCAGGCAGCTGCCAATGATTACGTATTTGATTTGCTTCATCCCTCTTTTGAGGAACAGGGATCCCTTTTTGTAACTCTGGAAGATCTGCAGAGAGCCATGGGCCCTCAGATACAAACCCGTGAAGAAAACGGGAAAGTATTTCTGAAGCTTGAAAAGGGAGAGGCATCCTCTGAGACGCAAATTCGGGAAGGCCAGACCTATATTCCGGTATCCTCCCTGTTCCAGGAGCAATTCGGCTACTTTGTCCAGTGGCTGGATACCTATAAGGGAAGAATCTGCATTATTGCGCGGGAAAAGCCGACCCGGATTGACAGCTTTGGCCAGGCATACAACTTTACCCGCACGGTTGGTTTTCTTCGTCGCGCCTTCTATATGGAGGAGGTAGGGCAGCTGGTTACCTACAGCTTGTATATTCCCACCTATTACCAGCCGGAGAAACCGCTGAAGATGGCTGTTGTTCTTCATGGTCTAAGCGGCAGCAATGTTTTAGAGCATGCCGGCGCCCCCATTTTCCGCAATGCGGAAAAGCACGGTTATATTCTCTGCGCTCCCAACTGCTATACCCGTGGTATGCACGGCAGCCTCTTTCCCATGGCCCGGGATTTTGTTCCGGACAATGTAGATCCTGCTAATCCTGCCGGGTTGGATGAAGAACAGCAGAGAATCTATCCGCTCTGCGAGAAAGCAGATATGACTGCTGTAGAGATCACCATGAAAAATTATTCCATAGACGGAGATAACGTATTTCTCTTTGGAAATTCCATGGGCGGAGACGGTACCTTTCATCTGGGTCAAAAATACAATTATATGTGGAGAGCAATTGCCCCTTGCGGCGGCGGCGTAGATCTCCGTTTTTATCCCATTGAACGGTTGAAAGGACTCCCCGTCCATCTGCTGGTAGGCACGGAGGATCCCGGTTATGACATCATCAATGGCCTGTATGAGCAGCTGAAAGCAAAGGATATGGATGTCTCTATCTCCCAAGTCGGAGGAGAACCCCACGGGCATGCTTGGGTTGAAGCCATGGATGAAATTTTTGCCTTCTTCAACGAACATTCCGCCTAATTGGTTCTTCAGAAAGGAAGGTCGCTTTGAGTAAAAAAAATATTGGTAAAAGTGGCGATGCCCGAAAAGTCACGAAAGACTTATCGGTAAAATATGAACCTTATTTTAAACGGGAGGCTGTCTACTTTACAGATAATTCTCCGTATATGTATGTAAATCACATGCGCTATGAGATGGATGCCCCTACCATTACCAAAACGGATTCTCTCTTGGTGGCTGCAGATTGTCTGCGTACCATTTACAGCCCGGACATGCACCTTCGACTGGAGGGGGATTCCGCCTTTCTGGAAATGGATGGGACGCAGGTTTCCCTAAAGGCTGGTTCCACAAAAGCACAGCGGAATAAGGAAATTTTTTCACTGGAAATTCCCTGCGAAATCATCCAGGGCCACTTTTATCTGGATATGGAAACCGTCATGTCCTTGGGCTTCGGGAAGGCGGTACGCTGGGAGAGAAGCTACCTGGCGCCGGGAGACTTTTTAGGTATTGCGGATACTCCGGAGCAGATGTTCCAAAATAAGCAGGTGGGAAAAGATCTCCTGATTTATCTGCACAAGAAAAAGGGGATCCTGCGAAGAGCTTATTATTTTGAGGAGGCTGACCGCATTCAACCGTATTTGGTCTACGTACCCTTTCACTACACGCCGGATCGTCCCACTATGTTGACAGTGGTACTTCACGGTGCCGGCGGGAATGTGGGAGAGGGCTCGGATTTAAAATGGAACCCAACCGTACTGGAAACTGCCGCTGAAAAGCACAACATGCTCCTGCTGTTTCCGGATGGCTATGCCATGGGATTCTATGGTGGAGGTTCTCCGGATCTGCAGCCGGATCAATGCAGTGAGGATGAAAAGAAATACCTTTCCCTCTGCCAGCATGAACCAATCTGTGCTTTAAAGCAGGTACTCTCCGAATTTCATGTGGATCAAAAAAACATTTTTATCACTGGAAACTCCATGGGAGGCTGTGGCTCTTTCTGGCTAAG
>CAZSAF010000230.1:0-3933 GCA_964604605.1 uncultured Lachnospiraceae bacterium | reverse complement strand
CAGAAATGGCATGACCATCGAGTACGAGGGCAATATTTACCACATTGTAGAGTTTCAGCATGTAAAGCCCGGCAAGGGCGCAGCGTTTGTCCGCACCAAGCTGAAGAATATTGTCAACGGCGGCGTGGTGGAAAAGACCTTCCGGCCTACTGAGAAGTGTGAGGAGGCCAGAATCGACCGGGTGGATATGCAGTATCTGTACACAGATGGTGATCTCTACCATTTCATGGACGTGAACACTTACGAGCAGATTGCCCTGGGGAAGGAACAGATCGGGGATGCTCTGAAGTTTGTGAAGGAAAACGAGATGGTGAAGATCTGCTCCCACAAGGGGAATGTATTCTCCATTGAGCCGCCGCTGTTTGTGGAGTTGGCGGTGACGGAGACGGAACCCGGTTTCAAGGGTGACACGGCTACCGGCGCTACCAAGCCCGCAGTGGTGGAGACCGGCGCAACGGTGTATGTGCCGCTGTTTGTGGATCAGGGCGATGTGATCAAGATTGATACGAGAACTGGAGAATATCTGTCCAGAGTGTAAGGCTGGAGCGGATGGCTGCTGCAAAATCTGGCAGGATTTTGCGGCAGCTATTTTCATATTTTTACAAAAAGGGGTACAACACAATGGAGAGAGAAAATGTTTGGCTGAAGTACGGTGAGGCAGAGCAGAAGGAACTGACCGAGCTGGGAGAGGCGTATCGCCAGTATATCTCTGCGGCCAAGACAGAGCGTGAGTGTGTGCAGGAGGCAGTAAAGCTGGCCCGGAAGGCCGGGTACCGCAGCCTGCAGGAGGTCATGGATGCCGGTGAGAAGCTGGCTCCGGGAGACCGGGTGTACGCCGACTGCATGGGCAAGACCCTGGCGCTGTTCCAGATCGGTGAAGAGCCCCTGGAGATGGGCATGAACCTGCTGGGCGCCCACATTGATTCCCCCCGGCTGGACCTGAAGCAGAATCCCCTGTATGAGGACACGGAGCAGGCTCTGCTGGATACCCACTATTACGGCGGTATTAAGAAATACCAGTGGGTGGCGTTGCCGCTGGCCCTCCACGGGGTGGTGGCCAAGAAGGACGGTACCTCCGTGGACGTGGTCATCGGCGAGGCGGACAGCGATCCGGTGGTGGGCATCAGCGATTTGCTGGTTCACCTGTCCGGGGAGCAGATGGAGAAGAAGGCCCGTCTGGTCATTGAGGGCGAGGATCTGAACGTACTGGTGGGCAGCCGCCCGGCCAAGATGGAGGAGGAAAACAAGAAAGAGCTGGTCAAGAAGACCATCCTCTCCATTTTAAAGGAGAAGTACGGAATGGAGGAGGAGGATTTCCTCTCCGCGGAGATTGAGGTGGTGCCGGCGGGACAGGCCCGGGATTTTGGCCTGGACCGGAGCATGATCATGGGCTATGGCCAGGATGACCGGATCTGCGCTTTCACTTCCCTGGCAGCCATTCTGGATGCGGGCAGCCTGAAGAAAACCGGCGTCTGCCTGCTGGTAGATAAGGAAGAGATTGGAAGCGTAGGTGCCACCGGCATGCAGTCCCGGTTCTTTGAGAACACGGTGGCGGAGATCATGAGCCTCTGCGGCCAGTATTCGGGACTGGGCCTGCGCCGGGCGCTGGCCCGGTCCCGGATGCTTTCCTCGGACGTCAGCGCGGCCTATGATCCCAACTACGCTTCGGTGTTTGAGAAGAAGAACAGCGCGTACATGGGACGGGGCCTGGTGTTCAACAAGTACACCGGATCCCGGGGCAAATCCGGCTCCAACGACGCTTCCGCCGAGTACATGGCGGTGGTACGCCGGATCATGGATGAAAACCAGGTGGCCTGGCAGACGGCAGAGCTGGGCAAGGTGGACGTGGGAGGCGGCGGAACCATCGCCTACATTATGGCCAACTATGGCATGGAGGTCATTGACAGCGGCATTGCGGTGCTGAACATGCACGCTCCCTGGGAGATCGGCAGCAAGGCAGACATCTATGAGGCAAAGAAAGGCTACGCGGCTTTCCTGAAGGACGCGTAAACAGGAAGAATTCATGCGAAATGGTTTTGTAAAAGCGGCGGCGGCCACGCCAAAGATCCGGGTGGCGGATCCGGTGTACAATCGGGCACGGATGGAAGAGCAGATGCGGGAGGCAGCGGGAAACGGAGCCAAGCTGATTGTGTTTCCGGAATTGGCCCTGCCCGGCTACACCTGCGGGGATCTGTTCCTCCAATCCCGTCTGCTGCGGGAGGCCGAGGACCAGCTGCGGGCCCTGGTGGAAGCCAGCCGGGAGTTGGATGCCCTGGTCTTTGTGGGAACCACCTGGCCCGAGGGAGGAAAGCTGTACAATGTGATGGCAGCTTTCTCCCGGGGGGGACTGCTGGGGGTGGTCCCCAAGCGGCACCTGCCCAACTACGGGGAATTCTATGAGCTGCGCTACTTTACCCCCGGTCCCCTGCAGGCGGTGGATGTGGAGTTCACCGACTGGGAGGGCCAGCGGTACCTGGTCCCCTTTGGATCCCGGATTCTGTTTTCGTGTGAGGAAGTGCCGGAACTGGTGGTGGGGGCAGAGGTCTGCGAGGACCTCTGGGCCCCCCAGCCCCCCAGCATTGGCCATGCTCTGGCCGGGGCCACGGTGATCGTCAACAGCTCCACCAGCGACGAGGCCACCGGCAAGGGGGATTACCGGCGGGATCTGGTCAAGGGCCAGTCCGGCCGCCTGATCTGCGACTACGTGTACGCGGCCAGCGGGGAGGGGGAGTCCACCACGGATCTGGTGTTCGGCGGCCAAAACCTGATCGGGGAGAACGGAGCGCTGCTGGCGGAGGCCCCCCGGTTCCGGAATGAGATTACCTACGGGATTCTGGACGTGGAAAAGCTCCAGGCAGAGCGCCGGCGCAACGTCACCTTTGGTTCCATGGACAGCCATGGCTATGAGCTGGTGTCCTTCTCTCTGGAGCTGGAGGAGTCGGAGCTGCCGCCGGTCTCCCGGACCCCCTTTGTGCCGGCGGACGGAAGGCGTCAGGCGGAGCGGTATGAGGAAATTTTGTGGATTCAGGCCATGGGGCTGAAAAAGCGGCTGGAGCACACCGGCTGCCGCCATGCGGTGGTGGGCATCTCCGGCGGCCTGGATTCCACCCTGGCGCTGCTGGTGACCACCCGGGCCTTTGATCAGCTGGGGCTGCCCCGGGAGGATATTCTGGCGGTGACCATGCCCTGCTTTGGTACCACGGACCGGACCTACCGGAATGCCTGCGTGCTGGCAAGGGCAGTGGGCGCCACTCTCCGGGAGATTCCTATCCGGGAGAGTGTCCGCAGCCATTTCCGGGATATTGGCCAGAATGAGGACTGCCACGATGTAACGTATGAAAACGCCCAGGCCCGGGAGCGGACCCAGGTTCTGATGGATGTGGCCAACCAGATGGGCGGCCTGGTCATTGGCACCGGAGACCTTTCGGAGCTGGCCCTGGGGTGGGCCACCTACAACGGGGACCACATGTCCATGTACGGGGTCAACGGCGGAGTGCCCAAGACGCTGGTGCGCCATCTGGTGCGGTACTGGGCGGATACCTGCGGGGACGAGGCCATGTCCCAGGCGCTGCTGGATGTGTTGGACACGCCGGTGAGCCCGGAGCTGCTGCCCCCGGAGGAGGGGGAGATTTCCCAGAAAACCGAGGATTTGGTGGGGCCCTACGAGCTCCACGATTTCTTCCTCTATTATATTCTCCGGTTTGGCTTCTCTCCGGAAAAGATCTACCGGCTGGCCCGGAAGGCCTTCGGGGAGTCCTACCGTGCCGGGGAAATCCTCCATTGGATGAAGAATTTTTACCGCCGCTTTTTTGCCCAGCAATTTAAGCGGTCCTGCCTACCGGACGGACCCAAGGTAGGTTCGGTAGCGCTGTCCCCCCGGGGCGACTGGCGGATGCCCAGCGATGCTTCCAGCCGGATCTGGCTGGAGGAAGT
>CAZSAF010000229.1:0-3971 GCA_964604605.1 uncultured Lachnospiraceae bacterium | reverse complement strand
TTTCATGGGAAGTTTAGGAAAAATTAACTTCCGCTCCACAAGAAAGATGTTATAATAAAAAAGAATATATGTTTTGTCGGAAAGGACCGATGGTATGGCTTCGTTTGTGGAGATGAAACAGGTACATAAGGTGTATCAGATGGGGGAAATCCAGATTTCGGCAGCGGACGGAATTGATTTTTCCATCGAAAAAGGGGAATTTGTGGTGATTGTGGGGCCCAGCGGCGCCGGAAAAACCACGGTGCTCAACATCCTGGGTGGCATGGACCGGGCCACCAGCGGGAAAATCTGGGTGGACGGCACCAACATTGCCCAGCTGAACAGCCGTCAGCTGATCAGCTACCGGCGGGATGATATTGGCTTTGTCTTTCAGTTCTATAATCTGATCCAAAATCTGACGGCCCTGGAGAACGTGGAGCTGGCGCTGCAGATCTGCAAGAACCCCCTGGATGCCGAACAAGTGCTGTGCCAAGTGGGGCTGAAGGACCGGCTGAAGAATTTTCCGGCCCAACTCTCCGGAGGAGAACAGCAGCGGGTAGCCATTGCCCGCGCCCTGGCCAAAAACCCCAAGCTGCTGCTGTGCGATGAGCCCACCGGCGCCCTGGACTACCAGACCGGAAAATCCATCTTAAAACTCCTGCAGGATACCTGCCGGGAGATGGGCATGACCGTCATTGTCATCACCCACAATTCCGCCATTGCCCCTATGGCTGACCGGATTATTGAGATCAAAAACGGCCGGGTAAGCCGCATCCGCCAAAACCAACACCCGCAACCCGTAGAAGAAATCGAGTGGTAATCCAATGAAACAGGCACAGAGAAAAAACTTTTTTCGGGAAATTCGCGGCAGTTTGAACCGCTGGCTCTCCCTGCTGTTTATTGTAGCGCTGGGCGTGGCCTTCTTTTCCGGCATCCGCTCTGCAGAGCCGGACATGCGGCTCTCCGCGGATCAATTGTACGATGACACAAACTTTATGGACATCCGGGTTCTGGGGACCCTGGGCGTCACCGAGGATGACCTGACCGCCATCCGGGAGATTGACGGCGTGGAGGATGCGGAGGGCCTGGTTTCCCTGGAAGCCCTGGCCAACGACGGGGAGCAGGAGCTGGTGGTGCAGGTTTCCACCCTGACCCAGCGGATCGGCCTTCCCATTCTCAGTGAAGGCCGCCTGCCGGAGACCGCCTCCGAGTGCCTCCTGGACGTAGCTCTCTCCGGCAGCTACCCGCTGGGAAGCACCATCTCCCTCTATGAGGACCAGGCAAGTTCGGAGGAGGATACAACGGAAGATGCCGGCACCTCCACCGTAGCGGACACAGAGCTTTCCCTGGAAAACACCCTGACCGGCACGGAATTCACCGTGGTGGGGTACTTTTCCAGCGCGACCTACCTGTCCTGGGACCGTGGGACCGCCTCCATTGGGGACGGCAGCCTGGACGGACTGCTCCTGCTGATCCCGGAGGCTTTCTCTTCCGACTACTATACGGAAATTTATGCCACTGTGGAGGGGGCCAAGGAGCTGACCTCCATGACCCAGGAATACGAGGACAAGGTGGCCGGCATCACCGACCAGATTGAAGCCATTGCCGATACCCGCTGCCAGATCCGATATGACTCGATTGTGGACGCGGCCAACCAGGAGCTGGCCGACGGGCGCCAGGAGTTGGAGGATGCCCGTCAGGAAGCGGACCAGGAGCTGGCCGATGCCCGGCAGCAGCTGGTGGATGCGGAGGAGGAGCTGGAGGAAGGCCGCCGCACCCTGGAGGAGAATGCGCAGGAGCTGGCCGATGGCCGGGAGGCCCTGGAAGAGGGCCTCCGCACCCTGGAGGAGAACGAGCAGACCCTGGCGGACTCCCGGGAACAGCTGGAGGCTGGCCGGAAGGAGCTGGAGCAACGGAACCAACAGATGGCGGATGCCTGGGAGCTGTATTACCAGGGGGAGGCGGATTTGGCGCAAGGCCGCCAGGCCCTGGCAGACCTGGAGCCCCAGGAGGAGCAGATGCAGACCGCCCTGGAGACCATAGAAGCCCAGGAGGAGGAGCTGGCCCAGGGCTGGGAGGATTACTATGACGGCCTGGAGGCCTACGAGACAAACCAGCAGACCCTGGAAGGGCTGAAGACCCAGCTGGAGCAGCTGGAAGCCCTCTTGAGCTCCCAGGGAATCGACCCGCTCCAGAATGAGGAATACCAGACGCTGGCAGGGACCATCGCCCAGATGGAGTCGGCACTGACGGAAGCCAAAGAAACCCTGGATGAATCCTACCAAACCCTGATCGCCGGTCAGGAGGCGCTGGACGCCGCCCAAGGAACCAAACAGCAGCTGCAGGATGGCCTGGCGCAGATTGCCGCCCTCCGGGAGCAGGTGCAGACCGGCGAGGCCCAGCTGGCGGAGCAGCTGCTCTCCCTGGAGGAGGCCCAGCAGCAGCTGGACGCCGGGTGGGAGGAGCTGGAAACCTCGGAGCAGGCCCTGGCAGAGGGTGAGGCCCAGCTGGCGGAGGCCCGCCGCACCCTGAAGGAAAATGAGACCACCATCCAGGACGGGGAAGAGCAGCTAGAGGAAGGCCGCCAGGAATTGGACACGGCGGAGCAGGATATTGCCGACGGCTGGGAGGAATACTACGACGGCGAGGAGGAGGCCAACCAGGAAATTGCCGACGCGGAGCAGGAGCTGGCAGACGCAGAGGCCGCCATTGCGGACATTGAATTCCCGGAATGGTATGTGCTGGACCGGAACTCCGTACAGGATTACGTGGAATACGACATGGATGCCCAGCGGATTGGGGCTCTTGGCAACCTGTTCCCGGTCATCTTCTTCCTGGTGGCCGCCCTGGTAGCCCTTACCACCATGACCCGCATGGTGGAGGATGACCGGACCCAGATCGGAACCCTGAAAGCCCTGGGATACTCCAAGGGAAGCATTGCCCAGAAATACATTCTGTATGCCCTGTCCGCCACCCTGCTGGGAAGCGCCCTGGGCGTGGTGGTAGGCGGCAAGGTGCTGCCCTGGGTGATCCTCTCCGCTTACGGGATCCTCTACACCACCATCACCAGCTATGTGATCCCCCTTCAGCCGGACTACTCCCTGATCAGCACGGGCCTGGCTATCCTGTGTACCGTAGGCGCCACCATTGCCGCCTGCTACAAGGAGCTGGCGGCTACCCCGGCCCAGCTGATGCGGCCGGCGGCCCCCAAGGAGGGCAAGCGGGTGCTGCTGGAGCGGGTGACCATCCTGTGGAAACACCTGAGCTTTACCAGCAAATCCACGGTCCGGAACCTGTTCCGCTATAAGAAACGGTTCTTCATGACCGTATTCGGCATTGGCGGCTGCATGGGCTTGCTGATGGTAGGCTTTGGGCTTCGGGATTCCGTTGCCCGGATTGTGGATAATCAGTACGCCACAATATGGACGTACGGCGCCACTTTGACAATCGCGGATAACACCGATCTGGACGCATTGGAAGAATCACTTGCGGGTTATACGGAAATCCAGGAGGCTCTTCCGGTTTCCCAGCTTGCCAAGGACGCCTCCAGCGGGGAATCCACCGCCGAGGTCTATCTGTTTGTGCCGGAGCGCACGGATAACCTGCCGGATTTCGTCCATCTGCGCAACCGCACGTCCAAAGAGACCTACACCCTCAGCGACCAGGGAATTGTGATTACGGAAAAGCTGGCTCGGCTGCTGGATCTTTCCGTGGGCGATACCATTTCGCTGTCGGAGGATGAAACCAGCTCCGTGGAAGCAACGGTGATGGGAATTGCGGAGAACTACCTGTACCACTACATTTACATGACTCCCGCCCTGTACCAACAGCTCTACGGGGAAGCACCGGAATATAACACGGTACTGCTCTCGGTGGCGGATCTGGATGAAACCCAGGAAAATCAGCTTTCCACGGAACTGATTGCCCAGGAGGGAGTTACATCGGTGGCTTTCATCCGGGAACTGCAGGCCACGGTGGACGACATGATGCGC
>CAZSAF010000228.1:0-4011 GCA_964604605.1 uncultured Lachnospiraceae bacterium | reverse complement strand
ATCAGCAGAAATGCTACTCTAACCCTTCTCTTAACGGAGAGGGGTTATTTTTTTACCTTTTTAAATTCATCACTTGACATTGTGGCAAAGATCTGCAGAAACAGGATGAGCATGGTCGTGCACAGGAACGCAAAAGAGCGGCTGACATGTACATAGAGCAGACGGAAAAGCACCAGAAAATCCAGCGTCACCAATACACAGAGATAAATTTTATACACCTCTGGCCCTAGAAACATGGGGCCGCCCCAAAACCAGCAGAGCACATAGAATGTGATGCGTCCGGTTCCGTGGCTGATTGTATTCAACCACGACAAAAAATCCCCTTTCTGGACAATGTAAAATAACTCAAATTCCTCTTCAACTGCGAATATGACATGTGAGGTAAGATAAAAAAGCAGGTCAGCAAACACACAATCCCTGTTCTGTACCAGATGAATTCCCTTCGCCCTGTCAGCTGATTCATTTTCTTACCTCACATTTTGTGCTATTTTTATTCCTGCAAGTATGTTGCCACTTCACGGCGAGGACACCAGCACCGTCCCGCTCCCCTGCAGATACAGGGCTTCTCCCTGGGGCGGAATCAACAGATGTGCGCTGGCTTCCAGGGTTTCTTCCTCCGCCGGCATCCCTTCTGCCGTCCTCCCCTTGGTGGCCAGCGTCACCGAGCCCTCCAACACATGGAGGCAGAGGAACGGCCGGACCTGGGGAAGCCGGTATGCCTCACCCTTCAGCGTCAGCTTTTCCACCTGGTAATAGGGGGTGCGGATCAGAGGCTGGGTACAGCTGTCTGCTGAGGCGGGCACCGGGGCCGGCTCCCGGGCCGGGTAGGTGATCACGTCCAGACTCTTTTCCACATGCAGCTGCCGGGGCTTTCCATCCTTGTCCAGCCGCCCGTAATCGTACAGCCGGTAGGTGATATCGCTGTTCTGCTGGATTTCCAGCAGACGGATGCCTCCCTTGATGGAGTGAATGCAGCCGGCATCAATCTGGAAGAAATCGCCGGGTTTTACCGGCACTTCCCGGAGAAAATCCTGCCAACGGCCTTCCTGGATCATCTGCTCCGCCTCCTGGCGGCTGCGGGCGTTGTGTCCCATGATCAGGCTGGCCCCTTCCCGGGCCTCCAGGATGTACCAGCACTCACTTTTGCCGGAGGCGCCCTTTTCATGGTGGCAGGCGTAGGCATTGTCCGGGTGCACCTGAATGCTCAAATCCGCCTCTGCGGTGATCTCCTTGACCAACAGGGGGAAGCGCTTTCCCGGCATGTTTCCAAAGTATTCCCGATGGTTGTCCCAGAGCCAGCGAAGGGTCTTTCCTTTCCAGGCCCCGTTAAAGATTTCGGAATCCCCGTGTTCATGGGCGGCAATCACCCACAGCTCCCTGCCCCATATAGGGGTCTTTTCCACGGGCCGAAGCTTCAGATAGTATTCCATGTTCCTGTTATCCTTCCTGTTTGGCCCCATAGCCCAGCCGCAGGCAGCCCAGGATTCCCTGGCGCCCGCCGCAAGCCGGCGGCACAATGAATGTATCCAGATCTTCCAGCTCCCTGGCGCGCAGGTAGCCGCCCAACAGCTCCTTTACCCGCCGGCGAATCAGCGGGAACAGCTGGGACTGGTTCATGACCCCGCCGCCCAGAATCATCCGTTGGGGCGAAATGGTGAAGAGATAGCCGGTCAGAGCCTGTCCCAGATAGTCGGCCTCCCAGATCCAGGCCGGATGATCCGGCGGGAGCTCAGAGGCCGGTTTGCCCCACCGGTCTTCCATAGCGGGCCCGCTGGCCAGCCCTTCCAAGCAGGAGGGGTGGTAGGGGCAGTGGCCGGTATAAAGATCCTCCGGGCGTTTCTGTACAAAGACATGGCCGGCCTCCGGATGCAACAGTCCATGGACCAGCTGGCCGCCGGAAAGAATGCCGGCGCCGATGCCGGTGCCTACGGTCAGATACAGGCAGTCGGTGAGGCCTTGGGCGGCGCCGAAAAACAGTTCCCCCAACATGGAGGCGTTGACGTCCGTGTCAAAGCCCACCGGAATCCGGAGGGCCTCCTGAAAATAGGGGACAATCCGGCAGTCCTGCCAGGCCAGCTTGGGGGTGGAGGTAATGGCTCCGTAAGTGGGAGAGTCCTTGTGCAGATCAATGGGGCCAAAACAGGCGATTCCCAGGGATTCTATGCCCTGCTCCTGAAAAAAGGCCAGAATCCGGGGCAGTGTAGTTTCCGGTGTCTCCGTGGGAAACTGGCACTCTGCGGTAATCCGGCCGTTTTCATCGCCGGCGGCGCAGACCATCTTGGTGCCTCCGGCTTCCAGTGCTCCAATCTTCATGTTGTCTCCTTTTCCTCCTGGGACGGGAGGTGCGTTTTCTCTTTCTCCTCACTGGGAGGGAAGATCAGCCGGACTTTTTCAATCCGGTTGCGGTATACCTTCTCGGCAATCAGCCGGTAACCTTCCGCGTCGGAGGCATCTTCCCCTTTTTGGGGGAAATGGCCCAGAAGACTTAGAAGATAACCGCCGATGGAATCGTAATCTTCATTTTCTAGATGTGTCCCAATTTCATCGTTCAGGTCGTCCAGGCGGAAGGAACCCTCTACCAGATATTCCCCTTCCCGGATCTTCTGCAGATGCTCCAGCTCTTCCTGGTCAAATTCATCCCGGATGTCTCCCACAATCTCCTCCACCATGTCCTCCATGGTGATCAGCCCGGCCATGTAGCCGTACTCGTCCAGCACAATGGCCATGGTCACCGAGGCCTGGCGCATCTCCCGGAACAGCTGATACGTATTTTTGAATTCGTGGGTAAAATAGGCTTCCCGCAGATAGTCCTTTATCTGGAAAAGGGTTTCTGCCTGGTACAGAAGCAGATCTTTCATATTTAAAATACCGACAATGTTGTCCGGGTCCTCTTCATAGATGGGAATGCGGGTAAAGCGCTCCCGCTGGAACACCTCTAAAACTTCCTGGTAGGAGGCCTCCAGGCCCAGGCAGACCACGCTGACCCGGGGGACCATCACATCCTTGGCCTGGGATTCCCCCAGATCAAAGGCGTTGTTGATCATATCCTTCTCTTCCGATTCCAGAACCCCTTCCTCGTGGCTTTCTTCCACCAGAGAGCGCAGCTGATCCTCCGTGACCGAATCCGTCTTCTGGGATAGATCCACCCGCAAAAGCCGCAGGTGCAGCCGGGTCAGACATTGGAGGAAGGAAATCAGAGGAGTCAGAAGCTTCATGAGCAGGCGGATGGCCCGAATGTTCCGCAGCGTCAGCTGCTCCGCCTGTACCGTGGCCATGGCTTTGGGGGAAAGCTCACCGAAAAGTAAAACCAGAAAAATCAAAAACGCAACAGCGGCGGCCACCGCCCAACCTCCGAAATCTGCGGCCAATACGGTGGCCAGAGCAGCCGCACAGAGATTGACAATGGTATCTCCGATGAAGATGGCGGAGAGCATTTTGTCCGATTCCTCCAGCGTCTGCAGGGCCAGGGCAGCCCGGGCGTTCCCCTCCTCTGCTAGGGTGCGCAGGCGATGGCGGCTTACGTTGGCCAGCGCCGCCTCGGAAGCGGAGAAGAAAGAGGAAAGGGCAATCAGAATCAATATTATCAGCAGCAATATGCCGTCACTTGGGTCCAAAACAGTATCACTCCTGTAGGCTTATTGGGGCGTAAATCCGGCCCCGACAATCTGAAGAAATTCTACAATAAGGCAGGACTATTGTCAAGTTCCGGCCACATATATTAATGGAAGGAAACACTGCTTAGGCCAGCTGCCTGCAAGCGGGCAGGCGGCTTCCGGTGGGATTTGTCTGGCAGGAGGCATGGCAGGCGGTATGCTTTCCTGAAAAATTTTGGCGAACTACTTGCAAAAGATGCTTTTCTCCGCTATACTACGTTTATGTACACTTTGCTGAAGAAATGTGGAAATGCCAAAAGGGGGCGTCTGGAGACGGTTCACGGGACCATTGAGACGCCTGTATTTATGAATGTGGGAACGGCCGCCGCCATCAAAGGCGGCGTTTCTGCGCAGGACC
>CAZSAF010000227.1:0-4029 GCA_964604605.1 uncultured Lachnospiraceae bacterium | reverse complement strand
TTAGACACAAGTTCATTTTAAGTATTGAGCCTTTTACCACATAATAAAAATTATGTGGTTTTTTGTTGCTTCATTTAGGCCAACAAACCCAGCCCTTCCATCTGCCGCCGGTGTTCCTGGCCGGAGGAGATGATATACAGCCGGGTGGTGTTGATGCTGCTGTGGCCCAGCACATCCGCCAGCCTGGCTATATCTTTTCCCGCCGCGTAAAAGCAGCGGGCGAACAGGTGCCGCAGGTTGTGGGGGAAGATCTTTTGTTCCGACACAGCAGCGGACTCGCCCAGGGCTTTCATCTGCTTCCAGATATTGCTCCGGTCCATGGGGGCGCCGCTGCGGGTGACAAATACCGGCCCCCGGGAGATCCCCCGCCGCCGCAGGTACTTTCGCAGCAGGCAGCGTAATTTTTCCGGAAGAAATACAATCCGGGTTTTGCCTTTCAGCCGCGCCACGGCCTCCCCAGCCTCCACCGCATCCGCTGTGATAAAGGGAAGTTCTGAAATCCGAATGCCGGTGGCACACACGGTTTGCAGCAGCACGCACAGCCGCTCGTCCCCTTTTCGGCGGGCAGCCAGCACCAGCTGCCGGTAATCCTGCCGTTCCAATTCCCGCTCTCCGGAACAATAGGCGCTGTGCTGAATCCGCAGTAGCTTGACTTTCAGTTCCGGTTTCCCCAAAAATGTCAAAAAGCTGTTGATGGCGACCAGCTTGGTGTTGACGCTGGCCGGACGGTATTGCGTCTCCAGCTCTTCCTTATAGAAAATCACCGCCTCCTTGTCCAGCGCCCGCCCGCGCATCCACGCCTGGAACCGGCGCACTTCCCTGTCATACTGCCTGCGGGTGGAAAGGCTACGCTCTCCCCGGCGCAGGCTGTCCACAAATGCCTCCAGTTGCCCTTCATCCCAGGGATTTGCCACCGTGCATTTTTCTGTCGTATTGTTTTTCATGGGCACATACCTCCTGCCCTTTATCTTACCCACAAACCGTCACAACGAAAACACACGGACAAAGTATGTTCCGCTTTTCAGACATTCCAAAAGGGAGATACACAGGTGGCAAAAAAATGGAATTTTTACAGATAAAGCTTGCATAAAAAAGACAGTTATGGTATTCTGTTTACAGACGTCGGCTGTCATTCTGACTGCTTATGTTCTCAGCCGCAGGGGAGAGGTTCTGGCGGAAATTTCTGAAACCCCGGAACTTCTGGCCCGGTATCAGGAATGGAATCCGGAACAGCAGGATCGTTTCCTGGATTACTGCACCGGCCAGCGGGGAGTCAAGATTCTGTATGATGCCTTTTTCAAGGCCATTCTGGATCCGGAAGCAAAGCCGGAGCGGGTAGAAGCACTTCTCTTTCTGCTTCTGAATCGAAAAATCCGGATTCTGCACGTTCATCCGCTGGAATCCCCTCGGATGGGAGATCTGAAAAGAACAGGCCCTCTCCGCCAGCCTGGAGGAAATCCGTCGATTGAAGGCCATGCTGAAGGAAACGATGAACCAGTAAAGGAGAATCCGGCTTGACAAGGATTCTCCGCTGAAACCAAAGACGGCCTGCCGGAACCATTTCCCCCTGGTTCCAGCAGGCCGCTTTTTATTTTCTGTTTTGTCTGCTTGTGGCTCCCTCAATTCCCCCGGTCTCGGATCTCGCCCAGCTCCTGGAAGTTTTCGCTGAGAGGGTTCCGCACCACTTCCACCTTGGGGCTGTTGTTGTAGACGATCTTCTGAAGGATGGGGGTGATGATGGTGGTGGCAATTACCACAATCACCATCGGGCCCACAAAGTTGGCGCCGATGAGGCCCACCTGCATGCCCTGGGAGGCCACAATCAGGGCCACCTCACCCCGGGAGACCATGCCCACGCCGATCTGCACACAGGTGCAGGTGCGGTAACCGCACAGCTTGGCGCCTACGCCGCAACCCACGACCTTGGTGATCACCGCAATCACCACATAACTGAGGGTAAACAGCAGCAGCGCCGGGGTCATAGCCGGCAGGTCTACCTTCAGGCCGATGCTGGCAAAAAACACCGGGGACAGCATCAGGTAGGACAGGGTATCAAACCGGGAGGACAGGTACTGGGTGGTCTGGGTCATGGAGATGATCACACCCGCAATGTAGGCCCCCGTAATATCGGAAACACCAAAGAACTCCTCCGCACAGTAGGACATGACCAGGCAGAACACAAAGGCCACAATGGCGTGGCGGTGCAGCAGCCGGGTCCGGCGGCTCCACCAGTCGTAAAACTTGAAGAAGGCAAAGCCGGCCACCCCCGCAAACACAAAGAACAGCACAATCTTGATCAGGATGGTGGACATGTGCACCGAGGAGTCCGCCGCGCTGGTGATGATGGTCAGGGCGATAATGCCCAGCACGTCGTCTATGATGGCTGCTCCCAAAATAGCGTTACCGGACTTGCTCTGGAGCTTGCCCAGCTCCTTCAGGGTTTCCACGGTAATGCTGACGGAGGTGGCGGTGAGCACCACGCCCAGGAACATGTTCTGCAGGAACAGGCTGCAGGAAGCATCCGAGTCAATCCGGCCCGGCCGGTTGAAGACCCAGCCCACCAGGAAGCCCCCCGCCAGGGGCACCAGCACGCCGATGAGGGCGATGACAAAGGCTGCCTTGCCGCTTTTCTTCAGCTCATGCACATCCGTCTCCAGGCCGGCGCAGAACATGAGCACAATCACACCGATCTCCGCCACGCTCTGGATGAAAGAGGTCTCCTCCAGAATCCCCAGGACCCCCGGCCCCAGCAGCAGCCCGGCCAACAGGGCTCCCACCACCTGGGGAAGATGGATTTTCTTGGAAACCAGACTCAGAATCTTGGTACTCAACAGAATGATAGCTAAATCCAATAAGAAACGATACTCCATGATGAACCACCTCCGCAATCCGGACCTGCCAGTCCGGTGGCACATTTACGCGCTTTTTCTCGAAACAAGTCCATATTATAGTATCGTTCCGGTGGGATGTCAACTGTTTGCCTGCCAGATGACCGCTTTAAATTTTGTAATTATTCATATCATGTAGATATATTTTCATTTTTGTTTGCTTTTTCACAAAATCTGTCTGCCGGTCCACCCGGTTCACTGGATGGTCTTCCAGAAAGCTCCGGAGGTTTTCCACGGCAGTATCCATCAGCCGCTGCCGGGCAGCCCGGGTGGCCCAGGCAATATGAGGGGTAATCAGGCAATTTTTCGCCTCCAGCAGAGGATTATCCGTCTGAATAGGTTCTGTGGAGGCCACATCCACCCCGGCGGCGTACACCTTGCCGCTATCCAGGGCCTCCCGCAGGTCCTGCTCTACAATCAGAGGCCCCCGGGCTGTGTTCAACAGAATCACCCCATCCTTCATCTGGCGGATGGTCTCCCGGTTGATCATCCCCCAGTTCTCCTCCGTCAGTGGACAGTGGAGGGAGATCACGTCCGAGGTGGCGAACAGCTCCTCCCGACTAACCATCCGGCAGCCTTCCTCCGGCCGGGGTGTCCGGGTCCAGGCCTGGACCTCCATGCCGAAGGCACGGGCCAGCCGCCCCACTGCCCGGCCAATGCGGCCGTAGCCAATGAGGCCCAGGGTCTTGCCCGCCAGCTCCAGCTGGGGCGTATCCCAGAAGCTGAAATCCGGGTTCCGGCTCCAGCGCCCGGCATGGACCTCCCGGCTGTGGTGGCCAATCTGGTGGCAGATTTCCAGCAGCAGGGCCATGGTAAACTGGGCCACCGTCTCCGTGCCGTAGGAGGGAATGTTGGTCACCACAATCCCCCGGCGGCCGGCGGCCTCCACGTCCACCACATTGTAGCCGGTGGCCAGCACCCCAATGTACCGGAGAGACGGGCAGGCGTCCAGCACCTGCTCCGGGATCAGGGATTTGTTGGTGAAGGCAATCTCCGCCTCCCCAATCCGCTCCGCCACCTGCTCCGGCGGGGTCCGGTCATAGACCGTCAGCTCCCCCAGCACCCCCAGGGGTTCCCAGCTCAGGTCCCCGGGATTTTCCACATAACCGTCCAGCACCACAATCCGCATTCTCTGCCTCCT
>CAZSAF010000226.1:0-4036 GCA_964604605.1 uncultured Lachnospiraceae bacterium | reverse complement strand
CAGCAGCACCACAATCTGCAGCACCATTTTTTTGGTACGGCTCATTTTTCTCTCCTTCCGTCTCTCCGCCTCACACGGAGATATGATCTTATTTCTTTTCACCGAAGGATTCGTATAACATGGAAACCCTTTTTTGTCCTTAAGAAACCCTAAATTTTTCTGAATAAACTTCGGAAGATTCTTGCAAACAAAGATATTACGCCTTAAAATAGGAAGAAACAGAACCATATTTTAGAAAGGCGGATGTTAGAAATGAAAATTTCTTCTTGTATCTTCTGTAAAATTGCCAACGGGGAAATCCCTTCCACCACCCTCTATGAGGATGAGGATTTCCGGGTAATCCTGGATCTGGGGCCGGCCAGCCGTGGCCATGCGCTGATCCTTCCCAAGGAGCACTTTGCCGATGTCTGCGCCCTGCCGGAGCAGTGGGCCGCCAAGGTTCTCCCTCTTGCCGCCAAGATTGGGGCTGCCATGAAGCAGGCACTGGGCTGCGATGGCTTCAATCTGGTGCAGAACAACGGCGAAGCCGCCGGCCAGACCGTATTCCATTTTCACATGCATGTGATTCCCCGGTATGCGGACGGTCCGTCTATGGTCACCTGGACACCAGGGGAGGCCACGCCGGAGGAGCTGGCGGAAACCGCCGAGGCCATTCGGAAAGCCCTGTAGCGGCCTTTTACCCGTCCTCCTCAATCACCTGCAGCTCCAGGTAGTCAAAGTCAATCTGCTCCACAAAACAGTCCCGGCTGAAGCGTGTCCGGGCCCGGCGCTGAAATTCCCGGATGTTGGCGTCCAGCCAGATGGGCACGCTTAAGTCGAATTCCACGCAAATCTCCCGCAGCGCCTCCAGCACCTTGGTAGTCCGGGTGGCCGCCGAGGTATCCTCCACCACCGTATCCCGCACCAGGTGGTTATCCTTCCATATTTTTCCCCAGATTCTCATTGGCCTGGATCCTGTACTTTCTTCAAAAATTGAATCATCCCCTCAATGCTTTCGCGCAGCTGCTCCTTTTCCTCCGGACTGCTAGCCTTCAGGGTTTCCCGCACCGGCAGCAGTGCCTGGAGGGCAAAGGCGTACAGCCGCTGCCGCCCCTCCGGGGTAATATGAATATAGACCAGCCGGCGGTTCACCTGGTCGTGCACCCGCTCCACATAGGCCTTTGCCTCCAGGTCATTCACCAGCTTGGTCAGCTGCTGCTTGGAAATCTGCAGCTCCTCCGCCAACTTGGTCATGGTCATGGGATTCTGCTCCGCACGCCCCAGTGTAAACAGAATGAAAAAGGTATGGGAGTTCATCCGCCACTCTGCGTCCAGGGCAGCGGACTTTTTCAACGTCAGCATAAACCCCGAAAACACATCAAAAAACAGGGATATCAGTTGCTCATCCTGCACTTCACTCATGATCTGTCTCCTCTCCGGTCCACAAACAACACCTCGCTCTTGGTCATTATTATAGTCCGCCGCAGCCGAAATTGTCAACAAATCCGCTAAAGTTCATATTCTATGCATCTTACACCCATGGAAACCATTTGCTCACCGGGGTGGGCGGCCTCACCGCAGCAGCTGCCGGCGGGCCCGCCAGTCCGGCAGATATCGCTCCACCAGTGCCCAGAATGCAACGCCGTGGTTGGGCACCTGCCGGTGGGCCAGCTCATGGACAATCACATACTCCAGGCACTCCCGGGGCCGCGCCGCCAGATACACATTCAGCAGGATCTTTCCGGTGCGGGTGTTGCAGCTGCCCCAACGGGAACGCATGGCCCGCAGCTGCCATCCCTCACCGGCCACTCCCATCCGCTGCTCCCACAGAGGAAACAGCCTCTGTACCTCCTGCCGCAGAAGGCCCCGGTACCATTCCCGGACCAGGGTATTCCGGGCCTCAAGGGTATCCGCCCCCCGCAGGCGCAGCACCACCATGCCATTTTCCATCTGCACCCCGGCCTTTCCCGCTTCCGCCTCCACCCGAAAGGGGAGCGGCTTCCCCCACAGGGAAATAGACGCGCCCTCTGCCGACCCCAGCAAACCCTGCTCCCGCCGCCGTGCCAGCTCCGCCTGCCGGGCGGCAATCCACTCCCGCCGCTCCTGCAGGAAACGCCGGATCTCCTGCTCCGGCAGACCCAGAGGTGCGGAAACCGTCACCCGCCCATCCGGCGGCAGCACCCGCAGATACAGGTTGCGGATGGCCTTGCGCGTCACCTGCACCGGAAGATTTTCCCACATCAAAACTTGTTGCCTTTTCTGTCTCATGCTTTATAGTAAACCAGAAATTCCGTTGGGTGACAAGCCCTTTGTTGACAAACACCGGAGGGAATTTTACAATGGAGACAACGTCCCGGGCCGTTCCCGGCCCTTCGGCGGGTTTCCCGGGGCAATAAGACGGTACGTAAAGGGAGGATTTCTCTATGCTGTTTTTTGAAAACGATTACGGTGAAGGCGCCCATCCCGCCATTCTGCAGCGGCTGGCGGAGACCAATATGGAAAAACTGCCCGGCTACGGGACAGATCCTTACTGTGTGTCCGCCCGGGGCAAGATCCGCCAGGCCTGCGGCTGTCCGGAGGCGGACGTCTTCTTTCTGGTAGGCGGCACCCAGACCAATGCGGTGGTCATTGGTTCCCTGCTGCAGTCCTACCAGGGGGTGGTGGCGGCCTCCACCGGCCATGTGAGCCTCCACGAGGCCGGAGCCATTGAGCATGCCGGCCACAAGGTTCTGCAGCTTCCCCAGCAGGATGGCAAGCTGTCCGCCGCCACCGTGGAAGACTATCTGCGGACCTTCTACCAGGATGAAAACCACGAGCACATGGTGTTTCCCGGCATGGTATACATCTCCCATCCCACCGAGTACGGGACCCTCTACTCCCGGAAGGAGCTGGAGGAGCTTTCCCGGGTGTGCGCCGCGTACCAGCTGCCGCTGTTCCTGGACGGCGCCCGGCTGGGCTACGGCCTGTTCTGCCCGGAGACGGATGTGACCCTGGAGGACATTGCCCGCTATACCACGGTTTTCTATATCGGCGGCACCAAGGTGGGGGCCCTGTGCGGGGAAGCGGTGGTTTTCCCCCGAAAAGCCCCCGCCCACTTCCTCACCATGGTCAAACAGCGGGGCGCCCTGCTGGCCAAGGGGCGGCTGCTGGGCATCCAGTTTGACACCCTGTTCACCGGGGATCTGTACCGGGAAATCAGCCGGAATGCCCTCCGCACCGCGGATGTGCTCCGGCAGGCGCTCCGGGCCAAGGGATACCGGTTCCTCGTGGAGTCCCCCACCAATCAGATCTTCGTGATCCTGGAGGATGGCACCCGGGAGCGGTTGGCCCGGGATGTGGTGTTCAGTTTCTGGGAGAAATACGATGAGACCCACACGGCAGTCCGCTTTGCCACCAGCTGGGCAACCCGGATGGAGGATGTGGAACGGCTGGTGGCGCTGCTGTAGGCAACGGGGATGTGAGCGGAACAAAGCCCTCATGTATGAACCGTTAACGGGAAATTTTGTTAACTTCTTCATTTCTTGGCGGTAAAATATTACTGTCAGGAGGTGAATACATGGGGTTAGAAAAAATTGCAGAATATAAGAAAAAGTCAAATTTTACTACAGAAGAATTATCGGCGAAATCGGGAGTGCCCGTCGGAACACTCAATTAAAAAAAAGGCGTAAAGGGATCTCTGAGGCAATTCGAAACAGTTGCAGGGACGGGCGACGTGGATGACCGCCGGATCGGGTTTGAGCCAGATCTGGATATTGTGGAGATGGCTTATTTTAAACAGCTTATCAAAAATAACGCTCATCTGATTATTGAATTTTCCCAGGAAGGAGGCATTCTGAATGCCGCAACTTCTTAGGACTGGGCCATATAGCGTATATTGATCCGTGTTATAGAAGCCAACAGCGCTGATATAATCAACGAATGGCTTCGTCATTTTGGAGGGCTTCGGTACTTCGTATAATTTGCGACGTCGCAAAACTGCAAATAGGAGGTGCAACCATGCCATCATCAAGAGAAAATCGCTATCCCCTGGAAGACATTTTCAACCTGCCGGATGGCC
>CAZSAF010000225.1:0-4047 GCA_964604605.1 uncultured Lachnospiraceae bacterium | reverse complement strand
TTTTTGGAAAAAATGTCAAAAGACTCTTGCAATTTTTCCGGTTATTCGGTACAATAAGAAAGCGATGGAGACATAGCTCAGCTGGGAGAGCATTTGCTTGACGTGTAAAGGGTCGCAGGTTCGAGTCCTGTTGTCTCCACTCCTCAAAAGACATAGAAAACCCCGGAAGGTGCGGATTTGCGTGCTTTCCGGGGTTTTCTCTTGGACTTGGCCGAGTGCCTACTTGTCTCCGGCTGAAAAGTATAGTATACTGTGACTAAAATATTCTGGTCTAATAGAAACAATGGGGGAATGTGTATGCGAGCAAGACAAGTAGGAGTGTTGTTGGCGGTATCCTGTTTGGCGGTGTCCTGCGGAAACACAGAGACCGGCGCGCCGGTGGCAACCGGCAGCGGGGAGACCGCAGGAACCGCGGCGGCATCCGAGCAGGTGGCAGAGACGGAGACGGAGGAGCCTCAGCTGGCGCAGCAGATTCCGTTGCCGGACAGCGGAGAGCCGGAGGCGACGCAGGCAACCGACGGCGGGGAACCGCTGGTGATCCGCTTTGCCGGGGACTTTTGCCTGGCGGAGGATATGGCCATCACCTACGCCCTGGATGCCAGGGGAGATATTCGGGAGTGCTTTTCAGAAGATCTGCTGGAGCTGATGCAGGACGCGGATTTGTTTATGCTCAACAATGAGTTTACCTACAGCAATCGGGGGACGCCGGTGGAGGGAAAGGACTGGACCTTCCGGGCCAACCCGGAGCGGGTCTCGGTACTGAATACCCTGGGGGTGGACGTGGCGGGGCTGGCCAACAACCATGCCTTTGACTGGGGAGAGGATGCTCTGCTGGATACACTGGAGACGCTGCGGGAGGCTGGAATTGCTACCGTGGGTGCCGGTGCCAACCTGGAGGAGGCCAGTGAGCCGTTTTACTTTACTAAGGACGGCTGTACCATTGCCATTGTGGCGGCCACGGCGGTGGAAAAGGTGGGGGACCGGGAGTACGGCATGACCCGGGCAGCCACGGAGGATACCGCCGGCGTGTTCAGCACCATTGATCCTGCCGAATGCCTGGAGGCCATTGCGGAGGCAAAGGCCAACAGCGACTTTGTGTTTGTCTATGTCCACTGGGGGACGGAGATGACCACGGAGATTGATCCGGAGCAGCGGGAGCTGGCCCAGGCCTACATAGACGCCGGGGCGGATGCGGTGGTGGGAAACCATCCCCATGTGCTCCAGGGATTTGAATACTACAACGGAAAACCCATTCTCTACAGCCTGGGAAACTTCTGGTTCAACAGCAAGGAGCGGGAAACCTGCGTGCTGGAGTTTTCCATTGACACCGGGACCATGGAAGCGGACATGCGGTTCCTCCCCTGCCTGCAGGCAGACTGCTTTACCCAGCTGATCACGGAGCCGGAGGAGCGGGAAGAGATGAACGCGTATATGGAGAGCATTTCCTTTGGCGGCGTGGTGATTGGAGAGGATGGACTGGTAACGGAGGGAACAGAATGAGACCAGCAAAGAGAGTGGAAGATTCCCTGACGGAACAGCAGTATCTGTTGACGCCGGGACATTTGAACCATTACGGAAGGCTGTTCGGCGGCCAGCTGATGATGTGGATTGACGAGGTGGCCGGTATTGTGGCCCGGCGCCACTCCAACAGTCTGATCACCACCGCCGCGGTGGACAACCTGCAATTCAAAGGCCCTGCCTATATGGAACAGGTGGTGGTGCTGGTGGGCAAGATCACCCATGTGGGCCGCTCCTCCATGGAGGTGCGTGTGGACAGCTACGTGGAGGAGCTGGACGGCACCCGGCGGGTCATCAACCGGGCTTACCTGGTGGAGGTGGCCATTGACCGGGACGGAAAGCCCATTGAGGTGCCGGATCTGATCCTGGGGACAGAAGTGCAGAAAGCCGAGTGGGAGGGGGCGGAAAAGCGCAAGCAGCTGCGGATTGAACGCCGAAAAGAATGCTATTAAAGGGAAAAGACCGGTCAGGGGAGACCGGCCTTTTCCCGAATATACTGGATGTCCAGCATCAGATTGATCAGGTGCTTGCTGTGGGTATCCAGGCGCCGGTATTTGTCCAGGATATGCTGCTCGGAGGGAAGGCTTTTCCGCTCCGCGTAAGCCAGCATCCGCCGCGGGAAACCGCCGGATTCCTGCTCCGGTTCCGGGAACCCCAGGAGGCTGCCCAGGTCTGTGTGGTAGATGCCTGCCAGCAGGCGCAGCTTGGCCAGGGGAATGTTTTTGATCTCATCGTTCTCATACCGGTGCAGGGTGCTTTTGTGCACGTGGGTGAGGCGGGCTGCTTCCTCCAGGGTGTAACCGGC
Source organism: uncultured Lachnospiraceae bacterium (assembly GCA_964604605.1). Lineage (GTDB taxonomy): Bacteria > Bacillota > Clostridia > Lachnospirales > Lachnospiraceae > Pseudolachnospira. Next base: position 1,724 of record CAZSAF010000225.1, on the reverse strand, counting down.
ATGCAGCCGTGCGTTTTTCAGATTTTTTCCGATGTTCATAGATAAAACTCCTGATTATGCGTGTAGTAGTTGTATTATACGACATCTGGAAGAGAAAGAAAAGAGGGATTTGGCGAAAAAAGGGGAAAAACCTGCCGTAGGAGCACAAAAACATGGTAGACATCTGCGGAAAGTCGTGATAAAATGTAAAGCGTTGATTTGTTGAAGCGGAAAGAGGAGGATACAAATGGAAAAGAAAATAGTGCTTTCGGTTTTGGTAGAAAATTCCTCCGGTGTTCTGAGCCGGGTGGCCGGCCTCTTCAGCCGCCGCGGATACAATATTGACAGCCTAACGGTGGGGGAGACAAAAAATCCATCGTTTTCCCGTATGACCATTGTCTCCAGCGGGGAGGAGGATTCCCTGGAGCAGCTGCGGAAGCAGCTGAAGAAGCTGGTGGATGTGGTGGATGTGGAAGAACTGGCGCCGGAGGCTTCGGTGTGCCGGGAGCTAGTGTTGGTGAAGGTGCAGGCCGGGCCGGAGGAGCGGCAGCAGGTGCTGGCCATTGCGGATATCTTCCGTGCCAAGATTGTGGATGTGTCGGATTGCTCCATGATTGTGGAGCTTACCGGAAATGAGAACAAGCTGGAGGCTTTCCTGCGGCTGTTGGAAAAGTTCCGGGTGCTGCAGGTGGCCAGGACCGGGATCACCGGGCTTGCCAGAGGCACAAAAGAGTGACAGCCATTAAATTTTATCAAATAGATATGGAGGTAGCATTATGGCGAAGATTTATTATCAGGAAGACTGCAATCTTTCCCTTCTGGAGGGAAAAAAGATTGCTATCATCGGCTACGGCAGCCAGGGACATGCCCATGCGCTGAACCTGAAAGAGTCCGGATGCGACGTGGTGGTAGGCCTGTACGAGGGCAGCAAGTCCTGGGCGAAGGCCGAGAAGCAGGGCCTTCCGGTATATACGGCGGCAGAGGCGGCCAAGATGGCGGACATCATCATGATTCTGATCAACGATGAGAAGCAGGCCAAGCTGTACAAGGAGTCCATTGAGCCGAATCTGGAGGAGGGCAACATGCTGATGTTTGCCCATGGCTTTGCCATCCACTTTGGTCAGATTGTACCTCCCAAGAATGTAGATGTGACCATGATTGCCCCCAAGGCACCGGGCCACACGGTCCGCAGCGAGTACCAGATCGGCCGGGGCACCCCCTGCCTGGTGGCTGTGGAGCAGGATTACACCGGCAAGGCCCTGGATATGGCCCTGGCTTATGCAGGAGCCCTGGGCGGAGCCAGAGCCGGCGTGCTGGAGACCACCTTCAAGGTGGAGACCGAGACGGATCTGTTCGGTGAGCAGGCGGTTCTGTGCGGCGGTGTGTGTGCGCTGATGAAGGCCGGCTATGAGACCCTGGTGGAGGCTGGCTATGCGCCGGAGAACGCTTACTTCGAGTGCATCCATGAGATGAAGCTGATTGTGGATCTGATCTACCAGAGCGGCTTTGCCGGCATGCGGTACTCCATCCCCAACACCGCGGAGTACGGCGATTACATCACCGGCCCGAAGATTGTTACCGAGGATACCAAGAAGGCTATGAAAAAGATCCTTTCCGATATCCAGGACGGTGCCTTTGCCAAGGATTGGCTGCTGGAGAACCAGAGCGGCTGCGCCCACTTTATGGCCATGCGCAAGCAGCAGGCGGAGCATCCGGCGGAGAAGATCGGCGAGCAGCTGCGGAAG
>CAZSAF010000224.1:0-4084 GCA_964604605.1 uncultured Lachnospiraceae bacterium | reverse complement strand
GCTTCTACTGGGAGCGGGTGGAGTCCAGCCGGAACTTTGCCAACAAGGTGTGGAATGCCTCCCGGTTCATTCTCATGAACATGGACGGGGTGGATACCACCCAGGTGACCCTGGCAGACCTGGAGGACGCGGACCGGTGGATTCTCTCCAAGGTGAACCGGCTCACCGGCGAGGTCACCGAGAACATGGACAAATTTGAGCTGGGCATTGCCATGCAGAAGAACTACGATTTTATCTGGGAGGAGTTCTGCGACTGGTACATTGAGATGGTGAAGCCCCGGTTCCGGGAAGGCAGCAGCGCCAAGAGCAAAGAGGCAGCCTGCTGGACCCTGAAGACGGTGCTGATCACCGCCCTGAAGCTGCTGCACCCTTACATGCCCTTCATCACCGAGGAGATTTTCTGCAACATCCAGGATGAGGAGGAGACCATCATGCTGTCCGCCTGGCCGGAGCCCCGGAAGGACTGGGATTTCCCGGAGACCGAGGCCCAGGTGGAGCTGGTGAAGGAGGCGGTGCGGGCCATGCGGAACCTGCGTACCTCCATGAACGTGGCACCCAGCCGCAAGGCCCTGGTGTACATGGTCTCCGAGAAGGAGACGGTGCGGAAGACCTTTGAGGGCAGCAAATCCTTCTTTGCCTCCCTGGGCTCTGCCAGCGAGGTGAAGATTCAGGCGGACCGCACCGGCATTCCGGAGAACGCGGTTTCCGCGGTGACGGCGGACGCGGTGCTGTACCTGCCTCTGGAGGATCTGGTGGACGTGGCCAAGGAGCGGGAGCGGCTGGAGAAGGAAGAGAAGCGGCTCACCGGGGAGCTGGCCCGGGTCAACGGGATGCTCTCCAATGAAAAGTTCCTGAGCAAGGCCCCGGAGGCCAAGATCCAGGAAGAAAAGGAGAAACTGGCCAAGTACACCCAGATGATGGAGCAGGTGAAGGCCCACCTGGCCCAGCTGAAGTAGGAGGGGTCCGATGAAAAAATTCATATCCTGGAACGTCAACGGCCTCCGGGCCTGTGTCACCAAGGGCTTTCTGGACTATTTCCGGGAGGCGGACGCGGACGCCTTCTGCATCCAGGAAAGCAAGCTACAGGAGGGCCAGGTGAGCCTGGACCTCCCTGGCTACCACCAGTACTGGAATTACGCGGAGAAAAAGGGCTACTCCGGCACCGCCATCTTTGTGAAGGAGGAGCCCCTGTCCGTGGCCTACGGCCTGGGGCTCCCGGAGCATGACCATGAGGGCCGGGTCATCACCCTGGAGTATCCCGGCTATTACCTGATCACCTGCTACACCCCCAACTCCCAGGACGGTCTGGCCCGGCTGCCCTACCGGATAGAGTGGGAGGACGCCTTCCGGGCCTATTTGAAGGGCCTGGAGGAGAAAAAGCCGGTGATCTTCTGCGGGGATCTGAATGTGGCCCACCGGGAGATTGACCTGAAGAACCCCAAGACTAACCGGAAGAACGCCGGCTTCACCGACGAGGAGCGGGGCAAGTTCACGGAGCTGCTGGCCGCCGGCTTTACGGACACCTTCCGGTACTTTTACCCGGATGCGGAGGGGATCTATTCCTGGTGGTCCTACCGGTTCAAAGCCCGGGAGAAGAATGCAGGGTGGCGGATTGACTATTTCTGTGTGTCCAAGTGCCTGGAGCCTAAGCTGGTTTCCGCGGCCATCCACACGGAGGTACTGGGCTCCGACCACTGCCCGGTGGAGCTTTGTCTGGACGTATGAAACAGGCGTGGAGGCGCTGGAAGGAGACCTACGGCCTCAACGGGTTCTGCCTGAAGCTGCTGGCCATGGCTTCCATGCTGTTGGACCACGTGGCAGCGGTGCTGCTGGTGCCGGGCCAGGAATATATGAACCTGCGGGCGGTGGGGCGGCTGGCCTTTCCCATCTACTGCTTTCTGCTGGCAGAGGGCGTCATCTATACCCACAGCTTGAAGGCCTACGCCATCCGGCTGGCGGTGTTCGCGGCGCTGTCGGAGATCCCCTATGACCTGGCCTTTCAGGGGACAGCCTGGTATCCGCAGGCACAGAACGTGTTCTTCACCCTGCTGCTGGCGGAGCTGGTGCTCTGGTTTTACCAGTGGGCCTTCCGGCGGCAAAAGCTGCTGCTGGTGCTTCCGGCGGCGGTGGCGGCCATGGCGGCGGCGGAATTCCTCCGCACAGACTACGGCGCCATGGGAATCTGTATGATCCTGCTGTTCTATTTCCTGCGGGACATGCCCTGGTGGAAGTATCTGCTGATGGCGGCTTTCTTTGGCTTTACCTGGTGGGGGCAGCTGCAGATCTACGCCCTGCTGGCCTTCCCCCTGTTTCTGCTGTACAACCGGGCCCGAGGGCCGGTGCTGAACAAATATATTTTTTATGGCTTTTATCCGGTTCACCTGTTGATTTTGTGGGCGATATTCTGTATCCTTTAGGTGAGTTCCCGTGAAACGGAGAGAGTGCGGAAGAACAGCGGCAGGCGCTGGAAAACGGCCGTCGGGGAGGTACGGAAGTGGAGCATTATGACAACCGCAGAGGGCAGCATGGAGGCGATTCCCGGAGCAGCCGGGCCCGGGAGCTGCGCCGCCGGAAACGCCGCCGGCGGGCCATCCGGAACCGGATCATTTTCGGCTGCGTGCTGGTCCTGCTGATTGTGGGCATTGTGTTTTGGTTCGCTGGCTTTTCAGCGGCTCGGAGGACTCCCCGGGGGGAAGCGTGAATGTGACGGCTGGCTCCGGGGAAAACAGGGAAACCGGCGAGGGTACAGACGCCGCTAGCTCGGAAGCGGCAGACTGGCAGGCTGTCCTGGCGGAGGCGGACATCCACTGCCAGTAGTACAACTACGATGTGGCCATTGAGATGGTCCAGAGCGTGGAGGGTATGAAAATATCCCGGAGCTGACCGCGGCCATTGCCCGGTATGAGGAGGAAAAGTCCAAGGCCGTGCCCTATGACAAAATGTCCGAGATCACCCATGCGTTCTACCACACCCTGGTCATTGACGAAGACGGCGGTATCACCAATGAGATTGACCAGGAGGACGGTACGGTGATCCGGGGCTCCTACGACATGGTGCCGCTGCTGGAGGACTTTATCGCGGAACATCCGGATTTCTCCTACCGGGGGGCCCGGGGGATTATTGCCCTCACCGGGTACAACGGCGTCCTGGGCTACCGGACGGCTCCCAAATACAGGGATCCTACGGACAGCAGCTACAAGGAGGAGTACGCCAGCATCGACGTGGAGTCGGAGCGGCAGAAGGCCACGGAGGTGACGGCTCGGATGCAGGAACTGGGATGGCAGTTTGCCAGCCACAGCTGGGGCCATTGGGACTACGGCGCCCTGTCCTTTGAGGAGATGCAGACCGACGCCCAGAAATGGGAGGAGCAGGTGGAACCGCTGCTGGGCGGGGATATTGACACCATCATCTTCCCCTTCGGCGCAGATCTGGGCACCGGCAGCTGACGGGGCTATGACCACACAGAGGCCATCCAGGAAAAATACCAGTACCTGGACAGCATCCGCATGTGGTGGGCCGTGTCCGGGGAGAACGATACCCTGTCCGACCTGTTTGACGCCAGCGAGGTCTTTGATCCCTCCCGGCCCACGCCGGTGGAGGATCTGTAGAGAAAAAAGCTGCTGCCGCACAACCTGGAAACAGGAAGGCGGCAGCAGCTTTTTGCCTTATGGACAATCGGATGAATTGTAAGGCAGCGGCGTTTTCTTACTCCACACTCTTCAGCGATTCAATCATATCAATCTTCCGCAGCTTGAAGAATACGAAGAAGTTGACGATCACGGAGAATACCACGGTGAGCAGGATACTGTACAAGTAGCTGAGCGGCTGGATGGTCTGGCCGAACATCATGGAGTCCAGCTCTACGGTCTGGATCAGATAGCGGTGCAGCCCCACGCCTATGAAGATGCCTGCCAGAACTCCCAGGAGCGTCAACAGCACATTTTCCCGGTACACATAGGCCGCCACTTCGCCGTCATAGAATCCCAGCACCTTCAGCGTGGCCAGCTCCCGGTGCCGCTCCGTGATATTGATATTGTTCAGATTGTAGAGTACCACGAAGGCCAGAAGGCCGGCAGAGATAATC
>CAZSAF010000223.1:0-4093 GCA_964604605.1 uncultured Lachnospiraceae bacterium | reverse complement strand
AGGAGCTGGAGGCACGGGGAGAGGAACCGCTGTATGAGGTGTATCCCTATGACGGCCTTTCCCTGGCGGATTCCCTTCTAGGCTATGTGGACCAGGGGGAGGCGCAGCAGGAGGAAGCGTTTCTGGCCCTGCAGGAATACCTGCTCTCTGCGGATACTCAGAATGCCATTCAGCGCACAGGCCGCCGCTCCGGCTATACCGGCATTGCAGCGGAAAACCGGGATGTGTTCCGGGAAGGATTGGGGCGTGCAGCCGGATCTGAAGAAAACATCCCTCAGCGTCTACTGCCTGGACTATTCCTCCAGCATGCGGGGGGGAGGGAAATGAACAGCTGGTGGAAGCCATGGAACAGCTGTTGATCCAGGAAAATGCGGCCCGGAATTTCCTCTAGGCCTCGGAGAATGAGGTAAACATTCTGATTCCCTTTAACGATGAGGTGCTTTCCGTTGACACGGCCCAGGGCAACGGGGCGGAGCTGGAGAACCTGTACCGGCTGGTGGAAGAGCAGGAAGTAGGAGGCGGTAGGGATATGTACACGGCGGCGGAGGCAGCCCTGGAGGAGCTGCGGCAGTACGACCTGTCCCAGTATACCCCGGCCATTATCCTGCTCACCGATGGGCAGTCCGGCGGTAGCTTCCGGGATTTCCAGGAGGCCTGGGAGGCCCTGGGGGCGGATGTGCCGGTGTTTTCCATTATGTTTGGGGATGCGGATCCGGAGCAGCTGGATGAGCTGGCGGAGATGACCAATGCCCGGGTCTTTGATGGCCGGGAAAATCTGACGGAAGCCTTCCGGAGCGTAAAGGGGTACAACTGATGGGAAATGTGGCAAGAACGGTTCTCTCCATGATTCTGGCGGGAGCTGCCTTTCTGGTTCTGTTCCTGGCCCTCCACTGGCCGCTGCTGCTGTGCGCCGCTCTGGCCGTGGGGCTGTATCTGGCCCTGGATCTGTTGCTGCGGCCCCGGCGCAGGATCGGCGGGATTGACGTGGAGGAGCTAAAGGGTGGAGAGGAGCTGCGGCAGCTACTGGATGAAGCAGGCGCCGATCTGGAAACCATCCGCAGCGCAGCGGCGGATATACAGGATCCGCGGATATACAGGATCCGGCAGTGCGCCGGGATGCGGACACGCTGTACCAGACCGGCAGCCGGATGGTCTCCTACCTGGAGGAGCATCCGGAGAAGATTACTCTGGCCCGGCGCTTTTTTACCTACTACCTGGACACGGCAGCAGCCCTTCTCTCCCAGTGTCGGGAGCTGCAGAAAACCGGGCTTCACACGCCGGAGGTGACGGAGATCCTGGAGCGGACGGCCAAGGCGCTGCCGGTGCTGCTGGATGCCTTTGAGTGGCAGTTTGCCAATCTGATGGAAGGGGAGCTGCTGGATCTGGAGGCGGACATTGCGCTGCTGGAGAGTACGCTGAAGATGGAGGCGGAAAATGAAGACAAAGCGGATGGGGCTGGGGATTCTGGCCCGGGTCATTGTGGCCGCCGTGCTGGGTGGCGGTGCGGAAGTGACGGAGATCACCGGCCTGGTGGGCGGGGAAAAGCTGGGCCTCCTGGAGGACCAGGAGGTGCAGGAAATCCTGGAGGAGCGCTATCACCTGTCCCTGGATTTCAACCGGGCCGGCTCCATTGAGATGGTTCAGGAGGAGACGGAGGGCCGGGACTTTCTGTTCCCCTCCAACCAGACAGCCCTGGAGATTTACGAGAATGTTCATGGAAATCCGGTGCAGAGTGAGATTGTGCTGAATACGCCCATTGTCCTCTATACTCGCCGGGCCGTGGCGGAGGCGCTGGTGGATCAGGGAATTGCCCGGCAGGAGGGGGGAGGTATTGTACGTGAATATGAGCCTGCTAACCCAGTGTATCGAAGCGGACACTACCTGGGCGGACTTGGGGCTGCCCCAGCTGTACGGTACCGTGGCGGTGGGCACCACCGATCCCACCCATTCCAACTCCGGCAATATGTTTGCGGGCCTGCTGGCCAATACCCTCTGCGGCGGGGTGGCAGACGCCTCCAACATAGAGGAAATTCTGCCCCGGCTCCAGTCCATTTTCCAGAAGCTGGGCTATATGGAATCCTCCTCGGATCTGTTTGACCAGTTTTTAAAGACCGGCATGGGTGCCAAGCCGCTGATTGCCGGGTATGAGAGCCAACTGCTGGAGTTTGCGGTGCAGAATCCGGAAACCTGGGAGCAGGTGAAGGACGACATTTTGATCATGTATCCCCCACGGTCTGGTCCTCCCACGTGTTTATTGCGGTGGATGAGGCAGGGACCGCCGGGATCGATGCCCTGCTGGATGAGGAGGTACAGCGGCTGGCCTGGGAGAAGCACGGCTTCCGCACCGGCCTGTATGACGCGCCGTCCTCCATTGAACAATTCGGCGTGCCGGGGGTGGCGTCGGGATCACCCAGGTGGCGCCTATGCCGGACGCGGCCACCATGGAGCGGATTATTGCGGCGCTGGGGTAGCGGGGCTTCCGCTGAAAGCGGAAGAATACATTTTTCGAAGAGGCAGGCAGAATAGGACACGCCGAACGGCGTAGAAAACGGAGGAATACAATATGGCGGACGAGATCAGCTTGGAGACCCTGGTACAGCACCGGGCGGCAGCGCAGCCGGAGGCCATACCGGCAGAGAGCGCGGAGACCCTGCAGGCGCAGACGGAAGTCCTGACCCCGGAGCAGCGGAAGCGGGTGGAGGAGTTAAAGGACAGCATCAATCTGATGGATTCCCAGACAACGATCCAATATGGGGTGGGAGTCCAGCGGAATATTTCCAGCTTTGCGGATCAAATCCTGAACCAGGTGCGCAGCAAGGACAGCGGTTATGTGGGAGAGCTGATGACAGAACTGGCGTTAGAGGTAAAAGAAGTGGGCGTGGATGAGCTGGGAGAGGAAAGCTTTCTGGACAAGATTCCTTTCCTGCGGGATGCCTCCCGAGCGCTGAAGAAGTTTACCCAAAAGTATGAGAAGCTAGAAGTGCAGATCGATTCCATCCAGGGGGAACTGGACAAGGTGCGGATGCAGATGCTCAAGGACATTACCATGTACGATGGCTTCTATGAGAAGAACCTGGAATACTTCCGGGAGCTGCAGGTTTACATTACCGCCGGGGAGGAAAAAATGCGGAGCTGCGGCAGATCACCATTCCCAGGCTGCGGCAGGAGGCAGCTGCCAAGGGGGATCCTATGAGTGCCCAGCTGGTAAACGACTTTGAGGACACGGTAAACCGTTTTGAGAAAAAGGTCCATGACTTGAAGCTGAGCAAGACCATTGCCATGCAGACCGCCCCCCAGATCCGGCTGATACAGAACAATGACAAGATGCTGGTGGGCAAGATCCAGACGGCCATTCTCAACACCATTCCCCTGTGGAAAGGGCAGATTGTTATTGCCTTGGGGCTGCACCGGCAGGAGAGCATGCTGAAGATGCAGCGCCAGGTCACCGATGCCACCAATGAGCTGCTGACCCGGAATTCGGGGATGCTGAAGCAGAACAGTCTGGATGTGGCCAAAGAGACGGAGCGTGGGATTGTGGATCTGGAAACCCTGAAAAAGGTCAATGACAACCTGATCTCCACCATTGAGGAGACCATCAAGATCCAGCAGGAGGGCTGCACTGCCCGGCAGAATGCAGAAGCGGAGCTGGTCGGAATAGAAGAGAATCTGAAGCAGACGCTGCTGACCGCCCGGGAGGGAGGGTCCGCAGGAAAATAAGAGCAAAAAGAAACGCCTTCGAGCGTAATGGGATGCCACGGGAAACGCGGCAGACAAAGGAAATCCAGAGGGGGAACCGTCTCCCTGGATTTCCTTTTATAAAAACGTCCGAAAAACGTAAAGGCGGAATTTTTATACAGCTGCTTGACGAATTTTACTTTCATTACTATAATAAAATCAAGAATTTTCTCTTAGGTTTCTTTTATCATCTGATTCTCAAGATATTCATGCCATTCACGTGCCCGCACTGTGGCCGGGAAATCCAGAATTCAAAGATCATCTGTGGCTGAGACTGGTTGAGTTACGGAGTAATAGGGCAAAAATCCCATAAGCTCCGTAGTGAGGAAGATTGGATTACGGAGTAATAAGACAAAAA
>CAZSAF010000222.1:0-4118 GCA_964604605.1 uncultured Lachnospiraceae bacterium | reverse complement strand
CCACAATGATTATACCATGCTGGGCCAGGGTCTGTCTATCGCGCAGGACAATATTTCCCACATCGCCTACGCCCAGGCCGTCCACCAGCACCGCCCCGGCCTGCACGTCGCCGGTAACCGCCGCGCTGTTCTCATCCATCTCCAGCACCGCGCCGGAATGGAGCACAAACGTATTCTCCTTGGGGATCCCCATCTCCTGCACCATCCGGGCGTGGGTCTGCAGATGGCGGTACTCCCCGTGGATGGGGATGGAATATTTGGGCTTCACCAGAGAGTAGAGCAGCTTGATCTCCTCCTGGCAGCCGTGGCCGGATACATGGGTATCCTGGAAAATCACATTGGCTCCCAGCTGGGAAAGCTCGTTGATGACCTTGGAGATGGCCTTCTCATTGCCCGGGATCGGGGAAGAGCTGAGGATAATGGTATCCCCCGGCTCAATGGAAATCTTCCGGTGGATGCTGGCAGCCATCCGGGACAGGGCCGCCATGGACTCGCCCTGGCTGCCGGTGGTCACCAGCACCGTCTTCTCTTTGGGGTACTTCTTCAAATCCTCAATGCTGATCAGGCAGTTCTCGGGCATTTTGATGTATCCCAGCTCCTGAGCGGTGGTGATAATGTTCACCATGCTCCGGCCCTCCACCACCACTTTCCGGCCGTATTTGTAGGCCGTGTTGATGATCTGGCGCACCCGGTCCACATTGGAGGCAAAGGTGGCCACAATGATTCGGCTGTGCTCATGCTGGGCAAACAGCGTGTCAAAGGTCTTGCCCACGGTCCGCTCGGACATGGTAAAGCCCTCCCGCAGCACATTGGTGCTCTCACAGAGCATGGCCAACACGCCCTTTTTCCCCAGCTCCGCAAAGCGGGTCAGATCCATGGGATCCCCAAACACCGGCGTGTAGTCAATCTTAAAGTCCCCGGTGTGGATCAGCGTTCCCACCGGCGTAAAGATGGCCAGGGCCGCCGCGTCCACAATGCTGTGGTTCACCCGGATAAACTCCACCCGGAAGTCGCCGGCGGTGATGGACTGTCCGTACCGGACCACCTTCCGCTTGACGCTGCGGGTCATGTTGTGCTCCTTCAGCTTGTTCTCAATGATCCCCAGGGTCAGCTTGGTGCCGTAGAGGGGCGCCGGGACCTGCTTCAGAACATAGGGAATGGCGCCAATGTGGTCCTCATGGCCGTGGGTGATAAAGTACCCCTTGACCTTGTGGGCGTTCTCCACCAGATACGTCACATCCGGGATGACCAGGTCAATTCCCAGCATATCATCCGACGGGAAAGAGAGCCCGCAGTCCACTACAATAATCGTGTCTCCGTACTCAATGGCGGTCATATTCATCCCGATCTGCTCTAAGCCGCCCAGGGGAATGACCTTCAATTTTAAGTTGTCCTGTTTTTTCAAAAAATAACCTCCTGTTTGCAAATTTTCCGTTCTGTTTTTTCTTTTCAAAATTCCAGGTCCACATCGTCCAACAGCTCGGCAAATACCGACAGCAGATAGTCCATCTCGTTCTCATCATCCACCATCTCGTAAACCGCCGTGTCGTCGGCGCTGTCCGACTTGTCTTTGAAAATGTAGCAATCCCCATCGCCAGTCTCTGCGCCGGTTGCCAATATATAATCCACACCGCCCAAGCGGGTGCTTTCCAAAATATAAAGCTCTATGGCTTCCCCGTTCTCACCCTGAAAAGTCAGTTTCTCCAATTTTTTCTCTCATCGAATCCAGATAGCCCTGCAGAATCAGCACCGCCGCCATCTGGTCGATTACCTCCTTCCGGTTTTCCCGGCGCACCCCGGCCTCCATCAGAGCCCGGTTGGCCGCCATGGTTGTCAGACGCTCGTCCCACAAAATAACAGGGAGACCGGTACGGCGCTCCAGCTGTGCTTGAAACTCCAGCGTTTTTTCACCGCGTTCTCCCACTGTGTTGTTCATATTCTTGGGGAATCCCAACACAATTTTTTCCACCTGATACATCTCCGCCAGCTCCACAATCCGGGCCAGCGTCCGGCGCAGCTTGTTTTCCGCAGGCCGGGTGATGGTCTCCAGCCCCTGGGCCGTAATTCCCAGAGGGTCGCAGACTGCCACCCCAACGGTCACGCTTCCATAATCCAATCCCAGTATCCGCATGGCTTTGCTCAATACTTTTTTTCCATGGTCTGAATATAGACCCGCATCAGCTCTTCCAGGATCTCATCCCGCTCCACCTTGGAAATCAGGTTGCGGGCGCCGGCATAGCTGGTGATGTAGGTGGGATCCCCGGACATGATATAGCCTACAATCTGGTTTACCGGATTGTAGCCTTTCTCCGTGAGGGCCTGGTATACCCGCTCCAGGACCTCCCCCACCTCAATTTTCTTTTCCTGTACGGTAACAAAGCTCTGGGTTCTCTGTAAATCTGCCATATTGCTGTGCCCCTTTTGGCTTCCGCCGAAATTTCGCTTTCCTATTTATTCTAATACACTTTTGGCAAAGAAGCAAGAGAACTTTCCTGCTTCCTGAAAAAAGTATGGATTTTCAGACGGGAAGCCGACGGGCGGCCACTGCCGCCTACAGCTCCGCCATCACCAGTTCCCCCGGCCGGTGTCCCTCCGCCGGGACAAAGCCCTTCACATACTCCCGGGTATAACCTTCGTACATCCGCTGTCCCCGGACCGTCACCTCCTGCTCCAGGAGGATCTCCTCTTTTCTTCCCCGGTAATACTCCCGGAAATCCGCTGAGTGGCGCTCCGTCATGGCCAGCAGCACGCTGCTCCGCCGGGCCTTGACCTCCTCCGGCACCTGGTCCGGCATCCGGTCCGCCCGGGTGCCCTTGCGCCGGGAATACTTGAACACATGGGTTTCATAAAACTGCACCTGCTCCAGGAAGCGGCGGGTTTCATAAAACTCCTCCTCCGTCTCCCCCGGAAAGCCCACAATCACATCGGTGGTGATGGCCGGATGCGCAAACACACGGCGCAGCAGCTGGCATTTTTCATAGTATTCCCCGGTGGTGTAATGCCGATTCATCCGCCGCAGGATGGCGTTGCAGCCGCTCTGGAGGGAGAGATGAAAGTGGGGACAGATCTTTGGGTTGGCCGCCAGAGCTTCGGCAAAGCCTTCCGTGATGATCCTGGGCTCCAGGGAGCCCAGGCGGATCCGGGCAATGCCCTCGATCCCGGACAGCTCCTGAATCAGATGCAGCAGCGCAGCCCCCGGCTCCGCCTGGCCGCTGGCCTCCAGCCAATCGGCCCCGGTGTCCGCCCCCTGGCCGGCGTCTGGCCCTTGGCCATAGGAGCTCAAGTGGATGCCAGTGAGCACCACCTCCCGGAACCCTTTTTCCGCCAGGCGCCGGGCCTCCGCCACCACCTCTTCCGGACGCCGGCTCCGGACCCGTCCCCGCAGGTAGGGAATCAGGCAGTAGCTGCAGAACTGGTTGCAGCCATCCTGGATTTTCAGGAAGGCCCGGGTGTGCTCCTGGCTGTCCGCCACGTGCAGCTCCTCATACTCCCGCACAGCGCCCATCTCCAGCAGGGAGCTGGTCCGGGCCTCAATCAGCTCCGCCAACCGGCCTTTCTGGTCATTCCCCACCACCAGATCCACAGCCCCGTCCGCCAGCACCTGGTCCGGATCCGCCTGGGCATAGCAGCCCACGGCCACCACCAGAGCCTCCGGATTCCGCTTTCTGGCCCGGTGCAGCATCTGCCGGGACTTCCGGTCCGCCATGTTGGTGACGGAGCAGGTATTGACCACATAGACATCCGCCTTTTCCTCAAAGGGAACCACCTGGTAGCCCCGGCTTTCCATCTGCTGCAGCATGGCCTCCGTCTCGTAGGCGTTGACCTTGCAGCCCAGGTTGTGAAACGCAATTTTTTTCATAGTTTTGTCACTCCGAATACTTGACTTTTCTCCATGGCCGGTCTACTATAATAGCTGAAAGCAGGCTTTGCCTGTGCCATACGGGGACTCGGCTGTGCTGCGCCCGTGACATAGAAAGAAAGGGGAACTTGCTTATGACAACCGTACAGATTGTCCTGGATTCCATCGACAAGGTGAAGAGCTTTGTCAGCGATATTACTCACTTTCCCAGTGATTTCGACCTGATTTCCGGCCGTTACGTCATTGACGCCAAATCCAT
>CAZSAF010000221.1:0-4158 GCA_964604605.1 uncultured Lachnospiraceae bacterium | reverse complement strand
GCCGGTGCTTCATCCCCTGCTGGTTCTCCTCCGCCTGGGCCTGGCGGCTCTGCCACTCGCTGCGGAAGCCGCCACCCTTTTCCTGGGCCTGGGCCGCCTCCAGGGAGGAGGCCCCGTAGCCGATATGCTCCACCGCCTGGACAATGGTCTCCGGATTCACCTGATTTTCGTCATAGGAGACGGTCATCTGGTTGGCCAGCAGGCTGACGTTCACATCCTCCACACCCGGCAGCTTTTGCACACAGCGGGTCACATTGGCCTGGCAGGCTGCGCAGGTCATACCCGTCACCTGATATTTTTCGGTTTTCACCGCAATTCCCCCTTCCTTTTTCTATTTCAACTTCTTAATCAGCTCCAGGGCTTCGTCCACCACCTGGGTGTTCCCCTTCTGGATCTCCTCCACCACGCAGGTTTCCAGGTGATCCTGGAGCACCAGATAGCCAAAGGACTGGAGGGCGCTTTCCACCGCCGCCACCTGGATCAGGATGTCCCCGCAGTAGCGGTTGTCCTCCAGCATCTTGCTGATGCCCCCCAGCTGGCCCATCATCCGCTTCAGCCGGTTCTGCAGCTGACGCAGCTCCCCCGGATCCCGGGGCGTGTTCTTGTGGTGGCAGCAGCAGCCCGCAGCCCGGCAGAGGGCCGGCATGCATTCCAAAGCGCCGTTTTCTGTTTTATTCTGTGCGTTCTCTTGTTCCGGCATTCTCTTCTTCTCTTCCATATTGATTCTCCGTTCTCAATACCCCCTACCGGTATCTACGGTGCCTATTATAATACCCCCTGGCGGTATTTGCAAGGGGGTATTGAAAAAAATTTGAAATTTCTTATAAAACCGTCCGGCGCTGCCTTCCGGCGGAGCCGGATCGCCGGTTACGCCCCAAAGTAGGACCGGATCTCCTCCATCCGCCGGGACTGCTCCACATGGAAGGGGCAGCGGGAATCACAGTGGCCGCAGCACACACAGTCCCCGGCCTTTTTCTCCAGGCTCTGGTAGTGGCTTCTGGCCAGGGCATCCCCGGCCTGGGCCAGGTCATAGTACTTGTTGATCAGTCCCACGTCCAGCCCCGCCGGGCAGGGGGCACAGTGGTTGCAGTAGACGCAGACGCCCTCCGCGTCCGCCGGGGCAAAGGTCCCTAACACCGAGTAGTCCCGCTCCTCCGGGGCAGCGGTGAGGAAGCCCAGCACCCGCTGCAGGTCCTCCCGGTTCCGGACGCCCGGCAGCACTGTCAGCACACCCGGCTTATCCAGGGCATACTGGATGCACTGGTACTCGGTAAGAGCCTTCCGGAAGGGGGAGGTCTTAGCGGACAAAAGCTGTCCGCCGCTAAAGGCCTTCATCACCGAGATGCCCACGCCCTCCGCCTCACAGCGGCGGTACAGGGCCGCCCGCTCCTCCACACTGCCGATGGCATAATCCCCGTGGCGGTAGTCATAAGCCGGGTTAATGCTGAACATCAGCATATCCAGCGGCACCGCATCCAGCAGCTTCTGAACCACCGCCGGCGTGTGGGAAGACAGGCCCAGGTGGCGCACCACCCCCTGCTTCTGAAGCTCCCGGATATAGGCCAAGGTGCCCCCGGAAAGGACCCGGTCCAGATCCCCGGTCTCATCAATGCAGTGAATGAAGCCAACGTCTATGTAGTCCGTCCGCAGCTGCTTCAGCTGCCAGTCCACCGACCGCTTGATCTCCTCCAGGTCCAGGGTCCAGCCGTACTTGCCGGTGCGATAGTCCGCCCCAAAGTGGATCTGGAAATACACCTTTTCCCGGCAGCCGGCCACCGCCCGGCCAAAAACCGGAAAAGGCGCCGCATCGGAGGCAGCCATGTCAAAATAGTTGACACCGTTTTCCAGGGCCATGGCCACGGTCCGCTCTGTCTCCACTTCCCCGGAGGCTCCCAGGGAGCTGTTGCCCAAACCCAAAATACTGATCGGCTCCCCTCCATGGGGCAGAGTGCGATATTCCATCTTTGTGATCTCTCCCATTGAATCCTTCTCCGTCCGTTGATCCTGCTGTTTCTCAGCTCTTCAGCTTCTCCGCAAAATCTGCCATGGCCTCCGAAATCTTGATCTGCTGAGGACATACCGCCTCGCAGCTGCGGCAGCCAATGCAGGTGCTGGGCTGCTTCTCCTCCGGCACCGCCTGCAGGGCCATGGGGGCAATGAATCCGCCGCCGGTGAAGCAGTGCTCATTGTACAGGGCCAGCAGTCCAGGAATATCCAGCTCCTGAGGGCAGTGGCTGACACAGTAATGGCAGGCCGTGCAGGGCAGGGAGGTCTTTTGGGTCATCTCCCCGGCCAGGTTCAGCAGCCCCTTCATCTCCTCCTCATTCAGCGGCTTCTCCTCCTCAAAGGTGTGGATGTTGGCCTTGGTCTGCTCCATGTTGGACATGCCGGAGAGGACCACGGTCACGCTGGGGATGGACTGGAGGAACCGGAAGGCCCAGGCGGAGATCTCCCCCTTCGGCCGCATCTTCTTCAGCACCGCCTGCTCCTCCTCGCTCAGGTTGGCCAGCCGGCCGCCCCGGAGAGGCTCCATCACCCACACCGGAATTCCGTACTCCTGCAGAAGTTCCACTTTCCCCTTGGCATCCTGGAACTCCCAGTCCAGATAGTTCAGCTGGATCTGGCAGAATTCCATATCCTTGCCATAGGCCTCCAGAAAACGCTTCATCACCGCCACACTGCCGTGGGCCGAGAAGCCCAGATGCCGGATGCGGCCATTCTGCTTTTGCTTCATCAAATAGTCATAGATTCCATACTTGAGATCCAGGTAGGCGTCAATATTCATCTCACAGACATTGTGGAACAGGTAAAAATCAAAATATTCCACACCACATTTTTTCAGCTGTTCCTCAAAAATTGCCTCCACCTTGTCCATATTGGAAAGGTCATAGCCAGGGAACTTGTCCGCCAGGTAAAAGCTTTCCCGGGGATATTTGGCAAGACATTTGCCGGTCACCAGCTCCGAGTTGCCACCGTGGTACCCCCAGGCGGTATCGTAGTAGTTGACCCCCTGGGCCATGGCGTAATCAAACATCTGCTCCGCCTGGGCCTCATCCACCCGGGCGTCCTCTCCATCCACTACCGGCAAACGCATGGTACCCAGCCCCAGGGCCGAAAGCTTCTGATCCTGAAACGTCTTGTAAATCATTTCTTTCACTCCTCCTACTCGAATGGTTGCTCTTGCATCTCCTGAAAACAGAAAGCCCGGGAGACCGCCGTCTGCCTCCCGGTTCCTGTTTATTATACTCCTTCAAGTTAACTTTAAGTCAATACCCAATCGACAAGGATTTACCACCGGTTTCCCAGGTTGCTGATGGCCAGCACAATGCTGTCCACTCCCAGAACAATCAGATAAAAGCCAATGATCAGATTCAGGGAGAACAGGGTCACCACCGGGAACAGCAGCAGGATAAAGCCTAGCACCAGCCCCAGCACATTCAGGATCAGGGTCAGGTAATAACAGGCCTTTCCTGCCAGCAGCCGCACCATGGGCAGGTGGGTCAGCTGGGAAATGCAATGGGTGATGAACCACAGCGGGAACAGCAGGGTCATGGTCCACCGCCCGGCGCCCGGGTGCAGTAGCAGCACCAGCCCGGTCATCAGGTTCAAAATACCGGAGATCAGGGAGATGGTGGGGCCAAAGCCCGTGTGCCACTCCATCCTTACATAGAATACCAGATCCTCAATGCCGGTGAGGACGGCCAGGAAGCCGTACAAAAATACCAGTCCAGTCAGCGCGGCCCCCGAGCGGATAAAGGTAAAAATTCCCAGGGCCACCAACAAAGTTCCAACGATCAATCCCATCCAGCCAAATCCGGAACGTTTTTTCATGGCTGCATTCCCCTCCTTTATGCGTTCTTGTTCAAAATCTCCATGAATTCCTCGCCGGTGATGGTTTCTTTCTCATAAAGGAACTGTGCCAGCTGATCCAGTTTCTCCCGGTTTTCCTCCAGAATCTTCCGGGCCTTGGCGTGCTGGGCCTTCACCAGCTCCACCACCTTCTTGTCAATGGCCTGCTGGGTATCCGCCGAGCAGGTCAGGGAAGTATCCCCGCCCAGATACTGGTTGTTGACGGTTTCCATGGCCACCATGTCAAATTCCGGGCTCATGCCGTACCGGGTGATCATGGCCCGGGCCAGCTTGGTGGCCTGCTCGATG
>CAZSAF010000220.1:0-4176 GCA_964604605.1 uncultured Lachnospiraceae bacterium | reverse complement strand
CGCGGATTTTTTTCGTCTTTATCCCAGAGCCAAAGTGCTGGTGGCGACGAAAAAGGATTTTGAACCGGCGAACCGTAAAAAGTTTTGCAGCCGGATTGCCACCGGCGATTATGACGCGGTGGTGATTGGACACAGCCAGTTTGAAAAAATCCCCCTTTCGCCGGAGCGTCAGAAAGCTATCCTTCAGGAGCAGATCGACCAGGTGATCGACGGTATTCAGAAGGCAAAGGCCCAGGACGGGGAACGCTACACCATCAAGCAGTTGGAAAAATCCAGAAAGAACCTGGAAACACGAATGAAAAAGTTAAATGACCAGAGCCGCAAGGATGATGTGATTACCTTTGAGGAATTGGGCGTTGACAAGCTGTTTGTGGACGAAGCACACGGGTTCAAAAACTTGTTCCTGGCAACCAAAATGCGGAACGTGGCGGGTATCGGCCAGTCTGAAGCACAGAAGTCCTCTGATATGTTTGCAAAGTGCCGGTATCTGGATGAAATCACTGGTGGGCGCGGCGTGGTCTTTGCTACCGGCACCCCGGTTAGCAATTCGATGGTGGAACTCTACACCATGATGCGCTATCTGCAATACGACTTGTTACAGTCCAGCGGTCTGGAGCATTTCGATAGCTGGGCAGCAAACTTTGGCGAAACCACCACTGCCCTTGAATTGGCCCCGGAGGGAACAGGTTTCCGCAGCAAGACCCGGTTTGCAAAGTTTTTCAATCTTCCGGAACTCATGGCCATGTGGCGGGAGGCTGCCGATATTCAGACAGCGGATATGCTGCGCCTGCCGGTTCCGGAGGCGGAGAAAATCACAGAAGTTACCACCCCCAGCGACTTCCAGCGGGATTTGGTGGCCGACCTGGGAGAACGGGCCGAAGCGGTACGCAATCGTGAGGTAGAGCCACGCGAGGACAATATGTTAAAAATCACCTCGGATGGCCGTAAACTTGCTCTGGATCAGCGATTATCTGACCCGACGCTGCCGGACGATCCGGAAAGCAAGGTCAATGCCTGCGTCCGGAATGTGTTGCAGGTCTGGCGGGACACGGAGGAAATCAAGGGGACGCAGCTTGTATTTTGCGACCTGTCCACCCCAAAGGGGGACGGTTCCTTCAACGTCTACGACGATATGAAGCAAAAGCTGATGGCCCAGGGCGTACCGCCGGAGGAAATCGCCTTTATTCACGATGCAAAGACGGAGGTTCAGAAAGCAGAGCTTTTTGCAAAGGTGCGGAAAGGCCAGGTGCGTGTGCTGCTTGGCTCCACGGCCAAAATGGGCGCGGGAACCAACGTCCAGACCCGCCTTGCCGCGCTGCACCATTTGGATTGTCCCTGGCGGCCTGCCGATATTGAGCAGCGCGAAGGCCGTATCCTGCGGCAAGGGAATATCAATAAAACGGTCAAGATATATAAGTACGTTACGGAGAATACCTTTGACGCGTATAACTGGAGCATTTTGGAGAACAAGCAGAAATTCATCGGCCAGTTGATGAGCGGCAAAAATCCCTCCCGTTCCTGTGAGGACGTGGACGAAGCCGCTTTAAGCTATGCCGAAGTCAAGGCCCTGGCTTCCGGCGACCCGCGCATTATTGAGATGACCGATCTGGACAGCCAGGTGACGAAGCTGAAACTTCTGAAAGCCAACCATGAGGGACAGCGGTATCAACTGGAAGATCAGTTGATTCAGTTTTTCCCGAAAGCAATCAGCCGCACACAGGAACAGATCACAGGATTGGAACAGGACTTGGCCGTCGTGCAGGCCCACCCTCTGCCGGATAAGGAGCATTTCTCCATCACGGTGGCAGGCCAGACCTACACGGAGCGCAAGGCCGCTGGTCAGGCCATCATTGATGCCTGTACGAAAATGACCGATGTTGCGGATCGGGTGCCCCTGGGCGAGTATCGCGGCTTTCCCATGACCCTATGGGCCGATACTTCCACACAGAAATTTCAGGTGACAATGAAGCACAGCCTTTCCCATACGATTGAGTTGGGGAGCGACCCGGTGGGCAACATCGCCCGTCTGGAAAATGCTCTGGCCGCCATCGCGGATAATTTGGAGCAGAACCGTGGTAAGCTGGAAAACCTGAACGCGCAAATGGAAGAAGCAAAACTGGAAGTGAAGCGCCCCTTCCCCCAGGAGCAGGAATTGGCTGAAAAGACATCCCGCCTGAATGTGCTGCGGATTGCCCTGAATATGGATGGGAAATCCACCGGCAAGCGGGAACGGGACAAAGAAGAACTGGATGGAGGAAAGCCCTCTATCAAAGGAATGTTAAAACGCCTTGGGGTTGAATCTGCGGCTACCGCTTCCACCCCGCAAAAAGGCAAGGATATGGAGGTGGCAATCTGATGAAATCACGCAGTGGGCGCACCATTCCGCTTTATTTCAAGGTGTCGACGGAGGAAAAGGAAATCATTGAGAAAAAGATGGCGCAGCTTGGCATTCACAACCAGCGGGCCTACTTACGGAAAATGGCGGTAGACGGGTATGCGGTGCAGGTGGATATGTCCGACTTCAAAGCCCTGGTGTCCCTGCTGCGAAACTGCGCCAATAACTTAAACCAGATTGCCAAACGGGTGAACAGCACGGGCAATCTTTATCAGGAGGATGTAGCCGACCTGCAGGAGCGATACCGGGAACTTTGGGGCGCGGTCAGTACCCTCTTAGGAAAACTGTCGGATTTGTAAAACACGCCTTTACTTTCACACTTTAATGTGATATAGTGAGCCTGTAAACAGCTTCAAAGGAGGTCGCGCCCTATGAGAATACTTCTGAAAATTTTGCTATTCCCTGTTGTTCTTGTTTTGACGGTTCTGGTGGCCTTCTGCCGCTTCGTCTGCCTGTTCTCCGGTATGATACTCGGTATCGTGGCGGTGCTGCTGTTCCTGATCGGGCTGCTGGTATTGTTCGCCGGTCGGATGGATGGCTTTATCGGGTTTATGATACTGGCATGGCTGGTCAGTCCCTACGGCTTGCCGACGGCAGCTTCCTGGCTGACGGAGCGGGTGGCCGACTTTAACCGGATGTTAAAATCAATCTAATCCATGTTCCATTGGGCGCAGTTCTTTTTATAAGGGCTGCGCCCTTATTTTTTTCGGAAAGGAGGGCCAGCAGATGGCAATTTCAAAAATCAAACCGCGCCACGCTAGTGAGGGCCGGAGTATTGCGGCGGTTTTGAAAGACCGGATTGACTATGACAAGAATCCGGATAAGACGAAAGGCGGGCTACTGGTATCCTCCTATCAGTGCGGCGCAGATACCGCATGGCAGGAATTTGCTCTCAGCAAGCAGATCTATGAAGCGGAAACCGGCCGGAAACGCGCCCCGGAAAACGATGTGATTTCCTATCTGATTATCCAGTCCTTTAAGCCTGGGGAAATCACGCCGGAGGATGCAAACAAGCTGGGGTATCAGTTGGCTTTAGAGTTTACCGGCGGGCAGCACCAGTTCCTTGTTGCTACCCATGTGGATAAAAAGCACATCCACTGTCACATCGAATTTAACAGCACTACCCTGGATTGCACACACAAATTCAATAATTACCGGAATACCTACCAGACGATCCGGAAAATCAATGACCGATTATGCCAGGAACACGGCCTGTCTGTGATTGAAAAGCCAAAAGAAAAGGGCAAACACTATGCAGAGTGGGCGAACGCACGGCGCGGCACAAGCTGGAAGGATAAGCTGCGCCGGACGATTGACCGGGTGCTGCCTACGGTGTCCAGCTATGATGAATTTCTGGCGGCCATGCGCCGGGAAGGATATGAGATTCAGACCACGCGGAAAGCATTGAGTTTTCGTCTGGCCAGCGAAGGACAGGAACGGTTTACTCGTGCAAAAACGCTGGGGGCCGACTACACGCCGGAGGCCATAAAAGAGCGCATTGGACAGCCTGTAAAACGCCCGCGCCGGCGAGCCGCACCGCTTCAAAAGAATGGGCGGGTCAATCTGCTTTTGGACATTCAGAGCCGCTTGAAGGGACGCGGGCCGGGTTATGAACGCTGGCTAAAAATCCACAACCTGAAGGAAGCGGCGAAAACGCTGAATTATCTGACCGAGCATAACATCACGGACTATGATTTACTGGCGGCACGGGCCGCTTCCGTATCAGAGAATTTTGAAAAAACGGCAACGGCTATCAAGCAGTACGAACACCGGATGGAGCA
>CAZSAF010000219.1:0-4202 GCA_964604605.1 uncultured Lachnospiraceae bacterium | reverse complement strand
GCGAGATGATTGAGCTGATCCACAGCGGGGCCAAGAACATTGTCTGCACCCAGCCCTTTGCCTGCCTGCCCAACCACGTGGTGGGCAAGGGAGTCATCAAGGAGCTGCGGCGCAGCTTCCCGGACTCCAACATTATTGCGGTGGACTACGACCCCGGCGCCAGCGAGGTCAACCAGCTGAACCGGATCAAGCTGATGCTGTCCACCGCCGCAAAGAACCTGAATGCAGAGCAGGAAGCCGGTGGGAACATCAAAAAACCGGGAAGCCGGCCGGAACCGGATCCCCGGGACGAGATGGATGAAAACGAGGAGCTGGAGCGGAAGCACGCCTGACCGCCGGTCAGAGCAGCAGAAGGGAGGTATCGTAGCAATAGCCGAAATCTTCCCCTAGGCTGCGGATGCCCTCCGCCACCTCCTCCTTACTGTAATCGTGGTCGTCCAGAAAATCTTCCTGCATCTCATTGAGGTGCAGATAAAAGGCCATGGCCAGACGGAAATAATCCGGGCTTTCCGGATCCGCACTCTCCAGGAGCCGGTTTTCCGCCTCATTGATTTCTCCGGCATCTGCCAGCGCGGTGAGATGCCGGTAGCCGTCGGCCTCCCCAGAGCCCTCCGGGAATTCCCGGCAGGGCTCTTCCTCATTGAGCACCATCCGTGTCAGGGTTCGGGCCATATCCCGGATCGACCGGGTAGCGTAATCTTCACTTACCATAACGTTCTTCCTTTCCGGCGGTTTCTGCCGCCTTTTGAATTGGTTCCGGCTGCACGGCTTTCCCGGGGATGGCTGCTTTTTTCCGCAAACTTAACTTAACAAACGCCGGGAACTGTGCTATACTAATGTGCAAATTCATTTTTTCTTAAGATAAGGAGGCTGTCATGAGCCAGATTTATACCGCATATATCGGATCTTATACAGACACCAACTCCTCCAAAGGGCTGACCATCTTTGACGTGGATGTAGCCCGGGGAGACCTGATCAAACGAGGAGAAGTGGAGGTGAGCAATGCCACCTACCTGATTACTTCCCCGGACAAACATTTCCTGTACTCCATCACCGACAAGGGGGTGGCGTCCTTCCGCATCCTGCCGGACGGGAATCTACGCCATCTGAACACTGCGGCCATCCGCGGCATGCGGGGCTGCCATCTCTCCACCTCCGCGGACAACCGCTTCCTGTTTGTGTCCGGCTTTTACGATGGAAAAGTGACGATCCTCCACATTAATCCGGACGGCTCCGTGGGCGCCATTGCCGACAGCGTATTCCACCGGGGGCCCGGCAGCGTGGCGGAGTGGAACCTGCGCCCCCATGTGCGCTGCTGTGTGCTGACGCCGGATGAAAAGTACCTCTGCGTGGCGGACTCCGGCATTGACCAGATCAAAATCTACCGGTTCAACCATGAGACCGGGAATCTGACACCCTTGGATATTATCCACTGCAAGCTGCAGGCTTCCCCCTGCTTCCTGCTGTTCTCCCCGGACGGGCGCTTCCTCTATGCCCTGAAGGAGATGAGCAACAAGATTTCGGTCTATGCCTACGATGGAAGCGGGCGGCTGCCGGTTTTCGAGCAGATCCAGACCATCTCCACCCTAGGAAAAAAGTTTAACGACTTCAGCACCGCCGTGACCCTGGAGTTTGCCCAGGACTCCACCCGTCTGCTGTGCACCAACGCCGGGGACCACAGCCTGGGCATCTTCCGGCGGGACCCAGAAACCGGCCTCCTGGAGCAGCTGGACGTGCTGCCCATCAGCGGCCGCTATCCCACGGACGTATGCCTGTTCCCGGACGAGCGGCATCTGTTCTGCACCAACTTTGACTCCAGCACCCTGACCTTCTTTCAGGTCCACTTTGACACCGGCCTCATCGTCATGTACCGGAGCCCCCTGGCCATTGACCAGCCCCAGTGCGGGCTGATTGTGGCACCGCCGGCGGAGTAAGCCGAAATCCTTCGGAACTGGAAAAATCCCGCAAGATGTGCGGGATTTTTGTTGGAACCGAGTTCATGCCCGCCTTTCCGGACAAACGGCTCTACCAGCGCCGTCTGCGGCGCCGCCGCCGGCGGCTCTTCATCCGGTAGCGGTTTCTGCCCCGGCGGTGCTTCAGCTGCTGCCAGTTGTAGACCACAAAGAAGAGGCCGAGCAGGAGCGCCAGGCCGCCCAGGATAATGCCCGCCCACATCAGCACCGTTTTCCAGGGGAAGCCCCCCTCCTCCGGTGCCGCTGCCTCCGGGGTGGATTCGGCAGCCGCAGCTGTCTCCGCAGCCGGCTGCACCAGGGCCCGGGTATAGTGGATGGTGCCGGCTTCCTCCTGTCCATAGCGATAGGTCACCGTACCGAAAGCGGTATCCCCCTCCGTGGTCACCGCCCCGGCCTCCGCCGTCAGGCTGGCGGTGTCCACCCCATTGGGCAGCACCACCCAGGCGTCCGCCCCCCAGGTATAGTCCCCCAGCTCCGCCCCGTTCTCCAGGGTGGCCGGTGCGGACTGGCTGTCCAGGAATGCCTGAGCACTCTCCCCCATGGAATGCCAGGTGAAATTGTTGAAGCCGTACTCAAACAGATTA
Source organism: uncultured Lachnospiraceae bacterium (assembly GCA_964604605.1). Lineage (GTDB taxonomy): Bacteria > Bacillota > Clostridia > Lachnospirales > Lachnospiraceae > Pseudolachnospira. The sequence continues at coordinate 1,645 of CAZSAF010000219.1, read as the reverse complement.
ATGGTATCCTCCGACCGGGTGCCGGCCTGGGCGTTCATAATCACACAGATCAGCTCCGCATCCCCCTTCACCGCATAGGTAACCAGGGAATTTCCCGCCAGCTGTGTGTAACCGTTTTTGCCGGCCACCGCATACTCATAGGGGGTATCCCCGTTGAGCAGCGGGTGCTTGGTGGCAATCCAGGTGCTCTCCTCGTGCTTGTTGGTGGGCGGAATTTCATACTGGGTGGTGGAGTCAATCTCCAGAAACCCTGGGGTGTCCAGAGCAGCCCGCATGATAATGGCCATGTCATGGCTGGTGGTGTAGTGCTCCGAGTCATTGAGACCGGAAGGGTTCTTGAAGTTGGTGTTGGTGCAGCCCAGCTCCTTGGCCCGTTCCGTCATCAGCACCGCAAAATCCTCAATGCTGCCGGAGACATGCTCCGCCAGGGCCTGGGCCACCTCGTTGGCCGAAGCCACCAGCAAGGCGTACAGGCAGTCCCGGACGCTCATCTCCTCCCCTTCCGTGCGGGCAATGTGGGTAGCCCCCTCCTCCAGCTCATGGGTGGCCCGGTAGGAAAAAGTCACCGTCTCATCCAGGGAGCAGTTTTCCAGGACCAGCAACGCCGTCATAATCTTGGTGATGCTGGCCGGATAGTAGGTGCTGTTGGCATCTTTCTGATACAGAATGGTACCGGTCTTTCTGTCAATGAGGATGGCGGTGGGCGAGCTTACCGAAGGCGGGTCCGCCTTCTCCCCTGCTACCGTGTGCAGCGGATCCTCCGCCGGTGCCCCCGCTTCCGGTGCCGTGTCGGTTGAAGCCGTCTCCGAAGAAGCAGTCTCCGCTGCGGTGGAATTCGCCGGAGACGCCCAGATCAGCGTATTGCTCCAAAACAACAGGCCGACACACAGAAAAACCAGGCATCGAGACCATCTTTTCATAGGTACTTCTCCTTTCCACCACCGCCCTGTCTCCACGGCAGTGGGTAAAAGTCATCATATTTTCCGCAAAATTGGATTAGTGCTCCCATTATAGCATATCGTTTTCAAAAAAGAAATCCTTTTCTTCCCACTTCTGCTTCTGGATAGGGCCGCCGAATGTGCTGCTTATTGAGCAAAATATGGTCCCGGGAGGGCTTGCCCTGACTGTCCCACCTGTGCTATACTGTTACCTTGGAGAAAACCAGAGCCCTGGTATTTCTCCCATTCTATCCGTGGCCAGAGCATTCTGAGCCAGCGAGAAGGAGGCAGACCATTGCTTACATTAAAAAATATTTCCTTTGATGTTCCAGCGGACAAAGGGGAAATTGGGATTATCCGGGACATCAGCCTGGAGGTGGCGGATGATCAGTTTGTGGTGATCACCGGCCCCAACGGCGGCGGAAAATCCACCCTGGCCCGTCTCATTGCCGGTGTGGAGAAGCCCACCTCTGGCCGGATCTACTTTGACGGGGAGGACATCACCGAAAAGAGCATCACCGACCGGGCCAACATGGGCATCAGCTACGCATTCCAGCAGCCGGTGCGCTTCAAGGGCGTCCAGGTTCTGGACCTGATCCGACTGGCGGCCAAAAAGAGGCTGTCCGCCGCGGATGCCTGTCAGTATCTCTCGGAAGTGGGCCTGTGCGCCAAAGACTATATCAACCGGGAAGTCAACGCCAGCCTCT
>CAZSAF010000218.1:0-4232 GCA_964604605.1 uncultured Lachnospiraceae bacterium | reverse complement strand
GGGAGATTACCACCCGGACCCTGGACCTGCGGGGGATGCTGGGGGCCCTGCGCACGGTGCAGACGGGCCTGCCACCTTTGCAGGCGGTGGCCATGGGCGTCACCAACAAGACCTTTGACCCCTTTGAGAAGGAGATTGTGGGGGACGTGGTGCGCACCCGGATCCCGGCGGAATGGGGCAGAGAGGACGTGTTTGAATGAACTTTCACCATGAGAACCGGCTGAAAAACCTGGTGTGGACCGTCAGCGGGGACTATGAGCCTTTCCAGTGGGGAGGGGATGAGGAGAAGCAGGAGGAACCGGCGGTCCGGGACGCCGAGCTGTACGACGCGGTAAAGCAGGGGGCCCTGATGCGGTATTTTGACCGGGAGGCCCTGTCCCTCTACCTGCTGAAGAAAATCTACCTGGGCGGGGAGGAGGGGCCACTGCTGCGGCTGACCCAGCTGGCAGCGGACTGCGGCACCGCCAAACGGCTGACAGAGGAGCGGGCCGGGGTGGCCTCCCTGCGCCGCCAGGCCTTTGCCCGGATGCTGGACGAGCAGTTTGAGAATCTGGTGAAGGATGACGTGGGGCAGCTGACTTTGCTGTATCTGATCCGGGAGCTGACCGGGGAGGCCCACGGCGTCCGGCGGCTGGAGCCGGCGCCGGACCAGCTGGAGGCCCTGGGGGAGGACGGAAGCACCCGGAAGCTGCTGGAGACCGTGGACAGCCTGTACAATCAGCTGGTGGACCCACACTTTGAGGAGAGAAACGGCGGCCTGGACCAGGTGCTGGCGGTGACCTGGGAGGAGCTACAGGAGCTGGACTGGCGGAAGTTCCTTCAGGAGGAGGCCCTGGAGGAGGTGCTGGAGCAGTATCAGAAGCAACTGGATGAACAGCTGGGGCAGCTGCCCAGCTCCGCACCCCGGCGGGTGGGGACCGGCGGTGGAAAGGCGCCGGTGATCCAGGTGGACCCGGAGGCCCTGCGCATGCGGCAGACCTATGTGGAGCTGAATTTCGGCCCTTCCTGCCTGCCGGAGTCGGAGACCAAGCGCCTGACCCGGCTGCTGTGCCGGGGGGCCCACCAGGACTGCCGGCTCCACTTCACCGAGGGGATACTCCGGCACCCGCTGAAGGTCAATTACCAGTACCAGTACGCCAAAAAGCAGCGGGAGCTTAACGAGATCTATTACCGCCGCCATGCATCCCTGGCCCGGCGGAACATCCAGATTTTGACGCAGCTGCTGCGGAAGGCCCTGGTATTCCGGAATGAGCCGGAAATTGCGGCGGCGGAGTACGGCCAGATTGTGCCGGCGCGGCTCTGGAAGATTGGCCGGACGGAGCCCCGGCGTCTGTTTGACAAGGGGGACCGGAAAAACCAGGAGGATTTTGTGGTGGATCTTCTCCTGGATGCCAGCGGATCCCAGCGGAAACGCCAGAGCCAGGTGGCCCTCCAGGGCTATATCATCAGTGAGGCTCTGAGCAACCTGCAGATCCCCCACCGGATGCAGAGCTTCTGCAGCTTCTGGGACACCACGGTGCTCCACCGTTTCCGGGACTATGACGACGGGCCGGAGATGAGCGAGCGGATCTTTGACCTGTTTACCTCCTCCAACAACCGGGACGGCCTGGCGATCCGGGCGGCGGCGGAGGGATTGATGCGCCGGCCGGAGGACGGCAAGGTGCTGATTGTCCTAAGCGATGGCCGCCCCAACGACCGGGTGGTCCGCCGGAACGGCCAGAAAAACCCCCGGATCTACTGTGACGCTTATGCGGTGCAGGACACCGCCCACGAGGTGCGGAAGGTCCGGGCCGGCGGCGCCTCTGTGCTGGGGGTGTTTGCTGGGGAGGAGGAGGACCTGGCAGCGGAGCGGATGATCTTTGGCAAGGACTTTGCCTATATCCGGGACATCGCGGTGTTTTCCCACACGGTGGGAGCTTTCCTGCGGCGGCTCATCGAGGAGGATGCGGTGTAGGTCGCATCCCTGCCGGACCGCTTTGCGGGAAAATCTGGCGCCTTACGCCAGACGGAACCCCTCCCGGTAGATGGCGGCAATCTGTTTTTCCGTGGGCGGCACCAGGGAGTTGGGAATATTCCGCCGGCCGCTGGCTTCCCGGCTGTAGCGGAGGATTTCCTCCTCGGTGACCGGCTCCCGCTCCACCAGCAGCCGGTCCAGAAATTCCTGAAAGGCGTCCAGATCCTTCAGGGAGAGGGCCTCCAGAATGGCAGCTACCGGCTCCGGCTGTACTTTCTGAACCAGCTTCAGATAGCCGCCCAGGCAGAGGCCGTTGGCCCGGCCGTGGGGGATTTCCTTATAGTAGGTGAGGGAGTAGCCCATGGCGTGGACCACGGTGGTGCTGGTGTGGGCCAGTACCAGCCCGCCCAGCAGGGAGGCATACAGCAGCTGCTCCCGGATTTCAGGGGAAAATTTGCCGGAGACCAGGGCTTCCCGGCAGCGGCCAAAGGCCCGGATTCCCTCCAGGGCAAGGGCGGTGATCATAGGATCTCCCTGCCGGGAGAGGATTCCCTCCGCCGCGTGGGAGAAGGCATCGATGGCAGTCCAGCGGGTGGTGGCCAGGCCCACGTTCCAGGTGTACTGGGGATCCAGAAACGCTGCCCTGGGATACAAGTATGGCGTGGAAATGCTGGACTTGGAGTGGGCCGCCTCATTCATGAGCACCGCGTACGGGGTCACCTCGGAGCCGGTGCCGGCGGTGGTGGGCACCATCAGCAGGGGCAGGGTCTTGTCCTGGTAGCGGCTGCTGTCAAAGACCGCCTCGTCCGGCAGAACCTGGTCTGCCAGAAAGGCAATGGCCTTGGCGGTGTCCATGGGAGAGCCGCCGCCGATGCCGATGACAAAATCTGCCCCCTCCTCCTTCAAAAAGGCGATTCCCTGGCGCACCGAGGCCAGGGTGGGGTTGGAAACCGTCCGGTCAAACAGGCACCAACCGATTCTCTGGCTCTCCAGCACCTGGCACACTGCGTCCAGGGAGCCGTTGGCCCGGGCCGAGTGTCGGCCGGTGACCAGCAGCGCTTTGCGGCCGTGGCCCCGGAATGCTTCCGGGTGGGAGGCAATGCAGTTTTGACCGAAATAGATATGGGTGGGGTTCCAATAGGAAAAATTCATGGCGTGACCTCCGGAAAAGTTCGAAAAAGATAGAGCCAGTATAGCATGAACCGGGGAGGTTGTGTTATATGATTTGCTTATGAACGGATAGCGGATAAAAAGGAGTGGATGAAATGGGCTGGAAGATGGAATTGCTGCATTTGGGAAAGATGCACTGCCACAAATCCCGGATGATCTGGACGGAAAACCGGAAAAAGACCATGGAGATCCCGGTGTTCGGCGTGCTGCTGCGGCACCCGGAATACGGGACCGTGGTGTACGATACCGGCTTGCCGGAAGACTGGCAGGCATGTCTGCCGGAGAGCCTTCAGGAGAGCTTCCCGGTGACGGAGCAGGTTTCCATGACGGAAGCCCTGGCAAAGAAGGGGCTGGCCCCGGGGCAGGTGGACGTGCTGATCCTTTCCTACCTGCACTTTGACCACGCCGGCGGCCTGTGCCACTTTGCCGGGACCCGTGCCGGGCAGGGGGTGGTGGTCTCGGACACGGAGCTGGCCAACGGCCTGGTAAAGGCCTTCACCGGCACCGGCCCCAGCTATGTGCGGGAGCTGCTGGACGTGCCGGGCATCTGGTACCGGACCGTTGCGGAGGAGCAGGACCTGTTTCCGGGGCTGCGGCTGTTTTTGCAGCAGAGCCACGCGCCGGGGATCATTGGCATTCAGGTGGAGACGGACAACCGGGGCACCGTGCTCTGCGTCAGCGACGCGGTGTACACGGAGGAAAACGACAAGACGGAGCTACCGCCGGACAGCCCCAACCCCCAGGTTTCCCAGGGCTTCCTGGCCAACCTGAAGCTGCTGCAGAAGCGCCGCCGGGAGACCGGAGGGGTCTTGCTCTATGGCCACGACCTGGACCGGGAGCAGCAGTGGCTGCGGGAGGATGCCGACGAGGCGTAAGGGAAGCGGGCGAACAAAAGCCCGGAAAGGGGCAGTGCCCGAAAATACGGCAAATGTATATTTTTATAAGGAAATTCAATGGGAATCCGGCGATTTTTATTGGCTTTCTCCATTGCATTTTAAAATGGACGTGTGTATAATTGAAGATGCTTAAAAGGATTTACCACATAAGGTAAACAAAACAATGAGGAGGGTATCTCATGGAAGTGAAAGGTACGGCGATGGCTGGAACT
>CAZSAF010000217.1:0-4315 GCA_964604605.1 uncultured Lachnospiraceae bacterium | reverse complement strand
GGACGGTGTTTTTTATGGGTGTTTGCAGGCGGGCTCTCCTTTATCTGGCCCGCAAAAAGGGAAAAGCGATTCTTCTTTTCCTAATCTTCTTTTTAGTATCTGCCCTTTTACTGATCTGCTTTTCCGTTTGGAAGGGCACGGAACAGGCTGATGTGGTGTTCCGGCTGAAAAAGGGTGAACTGCAGGTGCAGCAATAACAGCATCGGTCAGATATGGGCGTTGGGCGTATCATCTCGGTCCCCTGTGAGTTTTCATGCACGCCGCCGCGCCTATTCTTGCAAAATCCGCCGCTTTATGCTTTAATAGGTACGTGCTGATCACTTAAACCAAGGAGCAAACAAACGATGGTTTCCATTCAAAACTATTTATATGGTGTCTTTTGGGACTTTCGGAAATATGTGGATGCCGGGGACAAGCTGTGTGCGCTGAAAAGCCTCCGCTTTGACGGCGGAAATCTGCCGGATTACTCCGACCCTCATGTACAGCAGCTGTACCTGCTGCGGTATACCTACGGATATACCTTTGAATACAAGCGTATGTATGAATCTCTAATGGAGCGGATCACGCCGGAGCAGCCCCTGGAGGTACTCTCCATCGGCTGCGGGAACCTGGTGGATTACTGGGCGCTGGCCCGGGTGGCCGGGGATCAACGGTCCATTCGGTACCAGGGAATTGACATCATGGATTGGAGCTGGCAATTCTTCCACCGGCCCCAGGATGACACCCGTTTTCAGAATATCGGTTTCAAAGAATATCTTCAGAATACGCCGGAATTGACCGCAGACGTGTACACCTTCCCCAAATCCATCAGTGTGAGTTTTCCAATGAGGAGTTTACCGAAATCTGCAGTCTCATAAAGACCAAGAAGATACAGAAAAATACGGTGCATTTCCTGTTTTCCCTGCGGACCGATGAGAGGAGCCTCCAGTGGGATACCGAACGCACAACCCAGCTCCATAACATACTGTACCGCATGGGCTTTGCCTCCCTGGATGCCCCGGAAAACGCCTACTCCCTGCCGTAGGAAACACAGCAGGAAAAAATCTCCAGCCTGGATCCGGAGTTTGAATATCCCCAGAGGATCCAGAAGTATCTGACCTCTCTGTACTTTCGCTGTGCCGGCTACCAGGCAAAGGGCGCCTGCTGCCAGCCGGAATGCAGAACACTGCTGGACCACTGGCCGGTGCTCCGCTGCAAGAAAATGCTGTGGCGCATCTACACCTTTGAGAGAGAGGGGGTTCAAGCATGATCATCAGCGCCAGCCGGAGAACCGATATTCCCACCTACTATGCGGACTGGTTCTTCCGACGCACCCAGGAAGGCTATGTGCTGGTGCGCAATCCCATGAACGCTCACCAGATCAGCCAGGTCCGTCTGAGCCCGGAGGTGGTGGACGGGATTGTGTTCTGGACCAAAAACCCTCTTCCCATGCTGGACCGGCTGGATGCGCTGCGGGATTACATGTACTATTTCCAGTTCACCCTCAACGGGTACCGGGAGGATGTAGAGCGGAATATTCCCTCCCGGAAAAAGGTGCTCATTCCCGCCTTTCAGCGGCTTTCGGACCAGATTGGCCCGGACCGGGTGATCTGGCGGTACGATCCCATTCTCCTGAACGATACCTACACGGTGGATTGGCATCTCCGCTGCTTTGAAGAGCTGGCCAAACGCCTGGCCCCCTACACCCGGCTGTGCACCATCAGCTTTCTGGATTTTTACCGGAACACGGAAAAGAACATGGCCGGCCTGGAGACCCAGCACTTTACACCGGAGATTCAGGATACCTTGGCCAGGCACCTGGCGGAGATTGCCCACAGCCACGGGCTGCGGCTGGCCACCTGCGCCGAAGGGATCGACCTGGAGCAGTACGGCATTGAGCACGCCCGCTGCGTGGATGACCGGCTTTTTGAGAAGCTACTTGGCTGCCCGCTGGATTTGAAGAAGGATAAGAACCAACGGCAGGAATGCGGCTGCGCCGAAAGCATTGACATTGGCGCTTACAACACCTGCCGCAACGGCTGCCGCTACTGTTACGCCAATTTCAACCAGCCCTCCGTCCAGACCAACTCCGGCAAGCACAATCCCCTGTCCCCTCTTCTGGTGGGGGAAGTAGGGCCGGAAGATAAGGTTACCCAGCGGGCCATGCACTCCTGCCTGCACACCCAGCTGGAATTTCCGCTCAAGTAACGGTTCCCCCGGCCCCCTTCCGCACCCACGCTGCCGCCCACTCCAGCAGCGGTGCGGAAGCATCCGCCAGCTCCGCCTCGGAGAAAACGGACGTTTCTTTTAGTCTCTGGCTGGTTTCCAGAATCTGCCGTTCCTCCGGCAGCAGCTGCTCCCGCAGCGCTTCCCGCCGCTTGCAATAAACACCGGTCCGGAGGAAGGCAATGGCCTGGAGGGTAAAGACGGCGGATTTGTACAAGCCCTGCAGAATCTCCCGGCTCTTTTCATGGACCAGGTTGTGCGCGCATCCATGGTATATGTTGCAGGCGCCCAGATGGATGGCCCGGCCAATATCCTCCTGCCGGATTTGCTTCCGCAGCTCCTCCAGGGAACCCATCATCGGTGTGGTATCATAATAAAACTGGAACAGGTCTGAGGGATCCCAGACCAGCAGCTCTTCCCTGCCAGACACGAAGCCGCACACCTTCTCCCTCTTGGGAAGGCTGTCCAGCAGGCGGCTGTATGCCAGCAGATCTTCCGGCTGCAGCCGGTCCAGAATCAGCACCACATCTATATCACTCTCCGCCGTGGCCTCCCCCCGTGCATAGCTCCCCTGCAGGCCCAAAAACCAGATTCGCTCTCCAAAGCAGCGCTCCACCGCCTGCCGGTATTCCTGTATCCTGGAAGCCAATGAAAAATCCATATCAACACCGCCTTCTTGTCAAAGCCAAATGCCCCAATCTCCAAAAGAAAGAATCCCGCTGCCATAGCACAGCTTTCCCTCTGCCTGCAGCTGACGCAGGGCGTCCCGCATCCGAACCAAGATCTCCGGCTCAATGGCCAGGGAATGATGGCCGGGAAACACACGCTTTACCGGCAGGGATGCCACCGTTTCCAGGGAAGTCCGATACGCCTGCGGATCCGTGGATGGGTAATAGGCCAGCAGAGTGCCTTGGTAAGCCAGGTCACCGGTAAAAAGATTCCCTCTCGCCGACTCCCAAAAGCACAGATGTCCCGGGGAATGGCCGGGCGTGTGGAGCACCTCCAGCTGCCGGCCGCCCAGGTCTAACACCTCCCCTCCCCGCAAAACCCGGGACGGAGTGCCCTGAAAAAGCTGATAGTTCCGCACGTCGTACCCCTCCGGCAGGCGGCAACGTTCCGCTACCATTTCCCGAATTGTCTCCAGCGGAAGGGGGAAGCCCCCGGTCAGTCAGCCTACTTCCGCCTCATGGGCATAAAAATCCGGATAATACCGATGGCCACCGATATGATCCCAGTGAACATGGGTGGCCACAGCCGTCACCGGATGCCGGGCCAGCTCTGCCACCGGTTCGGAGATATTGCAGATTCCCAGGCCTGTGTCAATCAGAAGGCTGCGGCGGATTCCGTTCAGCAGATAGCAGTGGGTCTCCTCCCAGTACCGGTACTCGCTGATGCACCAGGTGTCTTCCTCCAGCGGATCAATGGTAAACCAATTTTCCACCTCTACTGCGCCCACTGGAAATTCTCCTTTCCGGCTCCCACCACAAAGTGATACCGGACAATTCCCAGATCCACCCGGGTGCAAAACCCCTTTCCTGCCTTAGCAGATACCTGATTCCCGGTTAAAGTGAGGGTAAATTTTTGCTGGTTCATGACGGTGGGGGCCAGAAGAGCCGCCTCCACCCCAGCCCTACCACAAAGGCGCTCTTCACCTTCCGGTAGGTCAGCGCCACCCAACAGGTGGAAAGCCCCAGCTGCTAGGCTTTCTGTACCAGCCGTTCCCCGTAATAGCCGCAGTTTTCCTCCAGACGCTCTCCGCCCTTTCCCACCATGGCAAAATAGTTGGAAACCCCACGGAATTTCCCGTAGTGGGCCAGAAACCCCGCAAAGGCTTTGGGCTCCCCGGTTACCAGCTGAATGTGCAGGCCGCTCTCCCGGTTGCAGGCATCCATCTCTTCCCGAAGCGCCGCCATCACCTCCGCTTCCAAGGGACGGTCCTGATATTGCCGGACGCTGTGACGCTGGCGCATGGCTTCCATGAGATTCATCATCTTTGTTCCTCCTCCGCCGGCTGGGTAGTGTCAAAAACTACCTGTTTTTTTCTGTGAAAATATAATAAAAACCTTGATTTTAAGGGAAATCCGCAATAAAAAGAGCATTGACCTCCCTT
>CAZSAF010000216.1:0-4359 GCA_964604605.1 uncultured Lachnospiraceae bacterium | reverse complement strand
TGTGACACTGCCGCAGGGGCAAAACTGGCGATTATCATTGCCCCTCTGACCCGGGCAAGGCTTCCGCTGGTGGTGGACCGCTGCCTGTGCATCTCCACCCCGGGCCGGACGGTGGATGTGGTGGTCACCCAGCGGGGCATTGCCGTCAACACCAAGTACGGCAAGAACGCGGAACTGAAGGAACAGCTCAAGGCGGCCAAGCTGCCGGTGGTGGAGATGGAAGATCTGAAGCGGATGGCGGAGGACCTGGCCGGAGTTCCGAAGCCGGTGAAGCTGGGCGAGAAGGTGGTTGCCAACGTGATCTATCGGGACGGCACCCTCCTGGATGTGATCCATTCGGTCCAATAACGTTTTGGTTTAACCTGCAAGGCAGGCGCCTTATGCAGAGGGCGTTTCTCATTGAGGGGATGTTCCCGGGCTATGGAGTTTCATTTCATAGAAAGGGGGCATTCTCTTTTTTGTCCGGAATTAAAAAAATTTCTTTGCATGTCCCGATTGAATCTGGAGGCGCGAAAACAAATAATGGGAGATTGTACCTGCCAAAAACGGTTCCAAGGAGGGGAAAATGGGAAGCCAACCGTATACGGAAGAGGAATTGCTGCGGCTGCTGGGGGAAAACCTGGAGGAGGGGGCAGAGGCGCTGCTGGAAACCTACAGCGACGGACATGGAGTATCAGGACGGGCAGCTACGGGCCACCATCCTCCAGGAGTCTCTGCTGGAGGTGGAGTCGGAGGCAGGGTGGTTCCGGTTCCAGACGCTTCCCAGCTTCTATTTCCGGGAGGCGTATGCGGATGGCATCCGCCTGCTGCCGCCGGAGGGGGCCGAGGAGTCGGAGGAGCTTGGCCTCTCTTACCTGCTGACGTACCATGTGCTGGGCCTGGGGGATTTCCAGCGGGAATCGGTGTACCTGACGGATGCCCAGGGAAACGTGCGGGAGGTAGACAACATTTATGGCCAGGATTTCCAGAAGGAAAGCCAGCTGTATTTCCCGGACCTGCCGGCCGGGGATTACACCCTGCACATCCCCTACCTGTGCTGGGAGGGGGACGGGGCGGAGACAGAGATTTCCGTGCCGGTCCCGGAGCCAGGGGAACGGCTGCCCCTGGACTAGACGGTGGCGCTTCCCACCGGCGCCTCCGTGCACTTCACCGGCATCCGCTGCCAGCTGGCCCAGGAGGAGGTCTGGATTACGATTATTCGGTGAGCCAGGAGCCGTTGCGCCGACCGGGACTACTACCTGGAGGCGGAGCTACTGTCCGGTTCGGATTCCCTGCGCCTTTGCACAGTGCATCTGCTGGATACCTCCTCCTACCAGCGGGGCAGCGTGGCCACCCCGGAAGGGCTGCGGATCCGGACCTGGGCAGAGGAGGAGTGGACGGAGCTTCGCCTCCGGGTGGACCGGGATGTGTACATCCAGCAGGAGGGAAGGACTTTGAAAAGGAAAAAGATACGTTGTTTTTTAGCCCGGATTCTGGTATTGGCCAGCCGGAGCCCATGGAGTTTGAAAATTTCACCTCCGGGGTCATCTATGAGGACGGGGACTACCTGTTCCGGATCGACTACATAGAGGAAACGTCGGACGCCTATGTGACTACCTATCGGGCGGCCACAGACGAGCAGAACTATTCCGGCTACTACGATATGCAGCTGAAGGTCAACGGCGTGATCTTCCACTATGATGATTTTGCGTTCGCCGATGAGAACCGGACGAGCAACAGTATGCTGGGCGGCGGCCCGGACCGTCCCATTCAGGTGACGCTGCCACGGACGCTGCTGGCCCATGCCGGCATCCGGGAGATTACGTCCCTGGAATTCGATGTGGCACTGGGATATTCGGCACAGGGCAGCATCTATGAGGAAGTGATGTTCTAGGCCACGGTCTATCCCGGCGCCAAGCCGGCGGAGGCAGATCCGTTCCCGGCGCCGAAGCAGGATTCCCGGGTGCTGCTGGACAATGAGGACGGCAAGGTGCAGATTGTGGATGCCAACTACTGGGTCTCTGCCGCCGATGGCCATATTATGGGCGTGACCCTGCACATTTTGTCCCGGGGGACGGATACCGGCTACCTGGCGCTGCGGAACCTGACCGTGGGGGACTGGACTTCCAACAAGCAGATGGGGGACAACACCATGATGACGCCGGAGGTCCGGTATTCGCGGATTACCCTGCACGGGGATGAGGATCCACGGGAGGGGCGGACTTTTCCCAGAGCGTGCTGGCGTACTATGTCAGCTACTATGCGGACAGCTCGGTGGAGGAGTTTACCGCCACCCTGGATCTTAGCGGACTGGCCAATGAGTAAGGCCGCCTTGTAAAAAAAGACGAATGAAAACGTGAAGAGCCGATGAAGAAAAAAGGAAAATTGTAAAAAATAGTTGACAAATCCGTCTGCATTGGGTATTCTAAGTTGCAAACAAAGAATCGGTATCCCGGAAAGGCAAAAAGTCCTCCGGAAACCGGCAGAAACCACAAATGAATCTGCTACATAGGAGGAATGCGGCAATGCGGACGGCAACCATTATGTTTCATGACATGGCTGACGCAAAGAAATTTGTCAGCTGCGCGGAGAGATATCCCGATCCTGTGGATGTTCAGTGTGGAAACCGGATGGTGGATGCAAAATCATTGTTGGGCGTGATTGCTCTAGGAGTGGAAAAGAGACTGAATCTGAAAATTTACGGGGATAATAGCGAGGAGCTGTTGAACCGGGTGGAGTTTTGTACCGTGAAATAAAGCCACAAAGAGAAAACCGCTGTGCGGGTTGCGGAGACAGCAGACCGTCACAACGGTTTTTTCTCTGTTGCCGCTGAGCCCGCCTGGAGCGGGCAGAATAGGAGAAAAATGCAGTACCTGATCTCGTTTTTGGAGGGAATCATCACCTTTATCTCTCCGTGCCTGCTGCCGCTTCTGCCGGTGTACGTCTCGTACTTTGCCGGGGAGGAGGGACGGGGCACCGGCCGCACCCTGGGAAACGCGGCTGCCTTTGTCTGCGGCTTCGGGGTGGTGTTTGTGGCCCTGGGGGCCTTTGCCGGCACCGTAGGCAGCTTTCTCACCGAGCACCGGACGACGGTGAACCTGGTCACCGGCCTGATTGTGATTGTCTTTGGGCTGAACTTCCTGGGGGGTTTCCGCATTGGCTTCCTGAACCGGACCCGGCAGGTGGAATTCCACCCGGCCCGCCACAGCCTGGCCTCCTCCTTTTTGTTTGGGATTGTCTTTTCCATCGGCTGGACTCCCTGTGTGGGGGCCTTCCTGGGATCTGCGCTGATGCTGGCTTCCCAGCAGGGGACCATGGCCCGGGGGATGCTGCTGCTGGTGCTGTACACCCTGGGGCTGGGCATTCCCTTCCTGATCAGCGCGGTGCTCATTGACCGGCTGAAAACGGCTTTTGGCTGGGTGAAGCAGCATTACGGTGTGATCACCAGGGTTTCCGGTGTGCTGCTGGTTATGGTGGGCGTCTGCATGTGCCTGGGTTGGATGAACCGGCTCCTCTCCCTGCTCAGCTTTTGACGGGGAGCGGCATTGTGAGAGCGCCGGATGAAGCGGAAGGCAAGTTTTCAGAAGGGAGAAGTCGGGAAGTATGAAAAATGGGTGTGGGGCGTTGCGGGTTTTGGGATTTTTCTGGTGGCCTGCCTGTTTTTGTACCGGACGCTGGCCGGGGAATACCGTCCGGAGAATCAGCTGGTCACCCAGGCCGGGGCGGCGGAAACCCATGGGACGGAGACCACGGAAGCGGCAGGGAATGAAAAGGAAACCGTAGCGGTGGCAGAGGAGAGCGGCGTGCCGGAGTCCGCAGAGGGGACCGAAGCGTCCGAGGAATCTCTTTCGGACAGCCTGGCACCGGATTTCCGCTTTGCGGACGGGGAGGGGCAGGAGCTTACCCTGTACCAGATCCTGGAGCAGGGGAAGCCGGTGGTCATCAATTTCTGGGCCAGCTGGTGCGGCCCCTGCAAAAGCGAGATGCCGGAATTCCAAAAGCTGTACGAGGAAAAAGGGGAGGAAATCCAGTTTTTGATGATTAATCTGACCGACGGGAGCCGGGAAACCATGGAGACGGCCCAGACCTTCCTGGAGGAGAGCGACTACACCTTCCCGGCCTACTACGACCTCTGGCAGGAGGCTGCCTACAACTACTATGTGATGTCCATTCCCATGACCCTGTTCCTCCATGCGGACGGGACCCTGGCGGCATACGCCCAGGGGGCCATGGATGAGGAGACCCTTCGGCAGGGAATCGGCATGCTGGAGGAGTAGTTAGCGTCGCTAAAGCATAGACGGCCTGGCCTGCAAGCAGCCCGTTCAGCCTACGCTTTGCGACCGGGCTTATCGCACAAAAAAAGGAGGAGCTGGGAGAGAG
>CAZSAF010000215.1:0-4426 GCA_964604605.1 uncultured Lachnospiraceae bacterium | reverse complement strand
ACATTTTGGATCATTCTTACATGGTAACATTCCCGGGCCTGGCAATCGCCCTAGTTGTCATCTCCCTGAATCTGATGGGAGACGGCCTGCGCGACGCAATGGATCCACGTCTAAAAGATTAAGGAGAATACAAAATGGAAGAACGTATTCTGGAGATTAAGAATTTAAGCATCCTCTACGCCTCCAAGGATATGGGCAACAGCTATGCCGTCAACGATGTCAGTCTTTCCCTGAACCGTGGGGAAACCTTGGGGCTGGTGGGGGAAACCGGCGCAGGAAAAACCACCATTGCCAAAGGAATCATGCGGCTGCTGCCGGTGCCGCAGGGAAAGGTGACCAGCGGTGAGGTGTGGTTCGAACAGCAAAACCTTTATCAGAAAAGTGATGAAGAAATGAGGCACATCCGTGGGGAGAAAATCAGTATGATTTTCCAGGACCCTATGACGGCTTTGAACCCGATTGATACGGTGGGTGAACAGATTTCCGAGGTGATCCGCCTGCATTCCCGCGTAAATCGAAAGGAAGCGGCGCTGAAGGCAACGGAGATGCTGGAGATGGTGGGTATCCCTGGAGATCGTCATCATGAATACCCGCATCAGTTTTCGGGAGGTATGAAACAGCGGGTAGTCATTGCCATGGCATTAGCATGCAGTCCGGGTTTGCTGATTGCGGATGAGCCAACCACAGCGCTGGACGTGACAATCCAGGCGCAGGTGCTGGATATGATGAATGATTTAAAGGCCCGGCTGGGGACCTCCGTTATTCTGATCACTCATGACTTGGGTGTGGTGGCGCAGATGTGCGACCAGGTAGCGGTCATCTATGCCGGCGAGGTGGTGGAAATGGGAACCGCGCGGGATATTTTCAAAAAGATGAGCCATCCCTATACCATCGGCCTTTTTGATTCCTTGCCGGATTTGAAATCCAATGGAAAGCGTCTGAAGCTGATCCCAGGCCTGATGCCGGATCCTTCCAATCTTCCGCAGGGCTGTAAATTTGCTCCCCGGTGCGCGCACTGTACAGAAGAATGCAAAAAGGCCCCGGTAGAGCTGAGAAAGATCGGGCCGTCCCATTACTGCCGTTGTCTGTTTGCGAAGGAGGATCATGCATGAGTACAATTCTTGAAGTAAAAGATTTAAAGAAGTATTTCAAGGTGCCGAATGGAAGCCTGCATGCGGTAGACAGTGTTTCCTTTCAAATCGAACAGGGGAAGACGCTGGGGGTAGTGGGGGAATCCGGATGTGGAAAGTCTACCCTGGGCCGGGTCATTTTGCATCTGATTGACAATACCGGAGGGCAGATTTTATACAATGGGGAAGATATTACCCGCGTGAGCCGCTCTCAGCTTTCCCAGCTGCGCAAGGAAATGCAGATCATTTTTCAGGATCCGTTTTCCTCGTTGAATCCCAGAATGACCGTTTATCAGACGATAGCGGAGCCTATGCAGATTGCCGGCGGCTACAGCAAAACCCAGATCCAGCAGCGCGTGGAGGAAATGATGGACACGGTAGGATTGGCAGCCCGATTTGTGAATGCCTACCCTCATGAGCTGGACGGCGGGCGCCGGCAGCGGATTGGAATTGCCCGGGCACTGGTATTAAATCCCAAATTTATTGTGTGCGATGAGCCGGTCTCGGCCCTGGATGTGTCCATCCAGGCACAGGTGCTGAATTTGATGCTGGATATTCAGGAACAGCTGGGTTTGACGTACATTTTCATTACTCATGATCTGTCGGTTGTGAAATATATTTCCAATGATATTATGGTCATGTACCTGGGACAAATGGTGGAGAAGGCTCCCTCGGAGGATTTATTTGCGGCACAGCTCCATCCCTACACAAAGGCGCTGATCAGCGCGGTGCCGATTCCGGATATTGACCATAAGCAGGAACGGATTCTGTTGAAAGGCGAGTTGTCTTCCCCCATCAATCCAAAACCAGGATGCCGGTTTGCGGCCCGGTGTCTTTATGCAAAGGAAGTGTGTGCCAAGGAGGATCCGGAAGTGCGGGAAATCCGGCCTAGCCACTTTGTGCGGTGCCATTTTGTGGAGGAAATGATGCCATAGGCTGATCTCCCTACGGGTATCGATATCTTTTTTATAAAAAAACCGCCCCATCCGGGGCGGCGTTTTCATGCACACAATTTATTTGATGATGGTTCCGTACACTTCGCCGGGAGCGGGAGCCAGGGCATTGGCTTCGTCCGTGTCGATATGTACAGCGGTGGCGTAGGAAGCGCTGACACGCACCACCACGTCGCCGAATACCAGGGAGCGCTCCGGGGAGTCGATCTTCAGGCTGATGATGTCCTTGTCCTTCAGGCCGATCTCTGCCGCATCCTCGGGGGTGCAGTGCAGGTGGCGCTTAGCGGCGATGACGCCCTGAGTCAGCTCCACTTCGCCCTCCGGGCCAACCAGCTTACAGGGGGCGCTGCCCTCCAGGTCGCCGGACTCGCGGATGGGAGGCTGTACGCCCAGGGAGCGGGCATCTGTCAGGGAAACCTCAACCTGGGTCTCCTTGCGGACCGGGCCCAGAACGGACATCTTCAGGGTGCCCTTGGGGCCGATTACCTGAACTTTCTCCTCGGCGGCAAACTGGCCGGGCTGGCTCAGCATTTTCTTGACGGTCAGCTCGTGACCCTTACCAAACAGAATCTCCAGGTGCTCCTGGGACAGATGTACGTGCCTTGCGGAAGTCTCTACCAATACTTTGCGATCCATGGGATGTTTCCTCCATTTAGTTCGTTGAAATTTTCACCTTTATCATAGCGCGGTGCGGCGGGGATGTCAAGGAAAACAGCGAAAATGGAGATGGCTGTGCCAATACAGAGAATTATGCCGCTGAACCAGGCAAGTCTATCTCCCTTGGCAACGTTTCAGCTAAAGGATCAAATCTTCCCTTGACTTTTTACGGTGTCCATGTATAATCAAATCAGCGCCGGAGGTTTAGTAATAATTGATTTTTTGTTTAGCAAAAAAGTTCCGCCTCAAAGCGGGAAACAATGGAAGCGCGAAGCGTAGCAGGGGAGGACTATGAAAGCGGATGCTATTTATCAGAATATCGGAAAGAAAATTAGGGAGCTGCGAAACCGAAACGGCCTCACTCAGCAGGAGCTGGCGGATCGGACGGAGCTGACCAAGGGGTATATTTCTCAGCTGGAACGGGGGAAGGTGGCTCCATCGGTGGTAACGCTGCTGGATCTGATCGAGTGTCTGGGAACCACCGCCGCAGACTTTTTCCGGGAAGCGGAGGAGGAGCCGGTGGTTTTTTCCGAGGCGGAGTTTTTCGAGAAGATGGATGAGGAGGGCAACAGCATCCAGTGGATCGTCCCCACGGCGCAGAGAAACCAGATGGAGCCTCTTCTGGTGGCGCTGCAGCCGCGTCAGAAGCTGGAGGAGGATTCTCCCCACGAAGGGGAGGAATTTGGCTATGTGTTGTCCGGGCGCATCCGCCTGCATCTGGGGGACCAGGTTTATCTGGCCAAGGCAGGGGAAAGCTTTTATTACCCGGCCAACCGGCCCCATTGGATTGAAAATAACAGCAGCCGTCCGGCTAAGCTGCTCTGGGTGAGCACCCCGCCCACCTTCTGAGCTCGCCCGGGAGGGTCGGTATCCGGCAAAACAAGGTGGACAAGGGAGACAGGAGACAAGGGAGAATGGCTATGGCAAAAGAAAAGGATGCAACAAACATCATTGAACTGAAACATGTGACCAAAAGCTTTGCGGACGGCTTTCTGGCAGTATCGGATTTTAATCTGCAGGTGAAGCGGGGGGAGTTTGTGACTTTCCTGGGCCCCTCCGGCTGTGGAAAAACCACGACCTTGCGGATGATCGCCGGGTTTGATCAGCCCACAGAGGGGGAGATCCTGCTAGATGGAAAAGACATTACAAAGCTGCCGCCCAACAAGCGTCCGGTGAACACGGTCTTTCAGCGGTATACCCTGTTTCCTCATATGAATGTATATGAGAATATTGCTTTTGGGCTGAAGCAGAAAAAGCTTCCCCGGGAAACCATTGTGCTGAAGGTGAAAAAGGTGTTGGAACTGGTGGATCTGGAGGGCTTTGAGAACCGCTCCGTCCCTACTCTCTCCGGCGGGCAGCAGCAGCGGGTGGCCATTGCCCGAGCCCTGGTCAACGAGCCGGAGATTTTGCTGCTGGACGAGCCTTTGAGCGCCCTGGATTTGAAGATGCGCAAGGAGATGCAGCTGGAGTTAAAAGCCATGCACCAGGAACTGGGGATTACCTTTATCTATGTAACCCACGACCAGGAGGAGGCTCTGACCATGTCGGATCAGATTGTGGTCATGAACGAGGGAAAAATCCAGCAGGTGGGCACCCCGGAGGACATCTACAACGAGCCCAAGAACGCTTTTGTGGCGGATTTTATCGGGGACAGCAATATTTTTAACGGCATTATGACCGGACATT
>CAZSAF010000214.1:0-4431 GCA_964604605.1 uncultured Lachnospiraceae bacterium | reverse complement strand
CCCTGCTGCGGGACATTATCCGGCAGGTGTCTGACGGCGGGTTCCACCCGCCCCAGACGGTGGGGTGGTGGACGAGCGATCGGAGCTGGGGCCTGCTCCTGCGGCATCCCCCAGAACGACCTGGGGCGACACACGGATGTGCTGGACGGCTGCCCCAAGGCGGAGGGCATCCGGATGCTGTTGCGGACCATGTCTCCCCGGGTCATTGCGATGGACGAGGTGGGGACCCCGGCGGACCTGGAGGCCCTGTCCTACAGCCTCCACTGCGGCTGCGGCATTCTGGCCACGGTCCACGGCAGCTCCCTGGAGGACCTGCGCCGGAAGCCGGTGCTCAGCCGCCTGGTGGAGGAAGGGATTTTTGAGCGCTACCTGGTCCTCTCGGCGGACGCCCGGGGCAGCGTCCGCTGGCAGGCACTGGGGGAGGAGGGCCAGGTGCTGGGGGAGGGGCTGCGGTGAAGGCGACGGGGATTCTGCTGATTCTCCTGGCCTGCAGCGGCATGGGCCGCCGGGGAGGATTTGGAAAGGCGGGAGCTGTCCTCCCTGGGAAAGGAGCTGGGGTATCTGGATCTGACCATGCAGCTGAAAACCCTGGAGCATTTCCGGGAACGGAGGCAGGGGCAGATGGAGGAAATCCGGCGGGAGTTGCCGGCCAAAAAGCGCATCTTCCGGTGCCTGGGAATCTCCGCCGGCCTGATGCTGGCCCTGATTCTGCTGTGAGAGGGTGGAGGCCCCGCCGGAGGTGCCTGCTACTCTGCCAAAGACACCTGCCATCCTGCCGGAGACGCCTGCCACCCGGTCAAAGACATCTGCCACCCTGCCGGGGAGAAGCGGCAGCATTGCCATGAGGAGAGAATATGGATATCAACTTGATTTTTCGGATTGCCGCGGTGGGGATTCTGGTTTCGGTCCTCTGCCAGGTGCTGAAGCACAGCGGCCGGGAGGAGCATGCGTTCCTCACTAGTATAGCCGGGCTGCTGCTGTACTGGTTGATTCTTTACATATACGACCTGTTTCAGACCATACAGGATCTGTTTGCGCTATGAGGAGGGATGATCGTGGAAATGGTGGCGGTGGCCTGCGCTGGAATCTTGATTGTGCTGGCGGCTATCCCCCTGAAGGCGGTAAAGCCGGAGTACAGCCTTCTGCTGTCTCTGGCGGGGACGCTGTTGATTTTCTTTTACTGCCTGGGATCCGTCTCGGAGATTCTGCAATGGGTGCAGCGGATCCAGGAATACCTGACCATGGAACCGGCCTATCTGGGAACCCTGCTGAAGATCATCGGGGTCACCTACGTGGCGGAGTTTGCGGCCAATATACGCCGGGACGCCGGGTACCAGGCGGTGGGAAACCAGATCGAAATCTTCGGCAAGCTGACAGTGCTGGCGGTCAGCATGCCCGTGCTGCTGGCCTTGCTGCTGTTGCTGGCACCGGTGCCGGTGCAGGGGGCCGGAACGGAGATCGAAGACTATGACTTTTCCGATCTGGAGGCCTACCTGAGCCAGGAGCTGGGCGGGGAGAGCGGCAGCTTTGGGGACATGCTCCGGGCCGTGGCTGCCGGGGACTTTTCCGGGGCCCTTTCCCAGATGCTGGGGCTGGCAAGGGACGCGGTTTTCTCCGAGCTTTCCGCCAACCAGAATGCGGTGAAGCAGGCGGTGCTCATTGCCCTGTTCGGGGCGCTGCTCACCTACCTGGCGGATGCCTTTTCGGAACATTCGGTGGGGGAGACCGGCTTTTATATCAGCTATCTCCTGCTGGCCACGGTGCTGCTCACGGCCTTTCATACCAGCCTTACGATATGCACCCAGGTGCTGCAGTTTGTGTCCCTGCTGATCCCGGTGTTCTTTCTGGCAGTGGCCTACGCCGGCGGCACCGCCACCTCCATGGGCTTTTACCAGCGGGCCCTCTTGGCCATCGGCGGCGTCCAGTAGCTGTTTCTGACCTTCCTGGTGCCCATCATTGAGATTTATGTGACGCTGCTGCTGGTCAACTCCCTGTCCCGGGAGGATTTCCTCTCCCGGCTGGCAGGGCTGCTGCGGACCGTGGCCGAGTGGGGGATGAAGTCGCTGCTGGGCAGCGGCGCCCTGATCAAAAACGCCATCGGCACGGCGGAGCTGATCTTCCTGATTCTGCTTTGCCTGGTGCAGG
The DNA here is from genome assembly GCA_964604605.1 of uncultured Lachnospiraceae bacterium. Classification (GTDB taxonomy): domain Bacteria; phylum Bacillota; class Clostridia; order Lachnospirales; family Lachnospiraceae; genus Pseudolachnospira. The sequence continues at coordinate 2,286 of CAZSAF010000214.1, read as the reverse complement.
TGCTGAAGTTGGGGATCATCTCCTTTCTATACCAGGGGGCGGCGGTGGTGCAGCCGGCGGCGGACAAGCGGATTGTGGCCTGCATCAGCGCGGTGGGAAACGGTACCCGGCTGCTGCTGAAGATGGTGCTGTACACGGTGATTCTGTTTCTGGTGACGGTGGCCCTGGTTTGTGCGGCCTCCAACGCCAACTATTATGCGGGGTAGAGATGGCAGAGCTGTTGGGATGGGTAAAAAATCTGGCGGTGTATCTGATTTTCAGTGAATTATTGTTTCAGCTCCTGCCGCACAAGCGGTACCGCAAGTATCTGCGGTTCTTTGCCGGGCTGATCCTGGTGCTGCTGATTGCCTCCCCGCTACTACAGGCGGGAGGGCTGGAGCAGCGGATGCTGGAAATGCTGGATTCTCTCACATCCGTGGTGCCCTCCGGGGAAACGGATGAAATCTGGGATCAGGCGGAGGCGGCCCGGACAGACGGGCTCTCCCAGGAGTATCAGGCGGTGCTCCAGGCCCAGGTGGAAACCATGGCCGCCGCCTACGGTTACCAGGTGGCATCCTGCTCCGCGGAGATTGTGTTGGAGGAAGGGGCGGAGGATTTTGGGGAGATCCGGTAGCTGTCGGCGGTGCTGCCCCGCGGGCAGGACCCATCCGGCGGGCAGGAGGAGGCAATCTGGATTGAGCCGGTGCAGATTGGGGAACCGGCGCAGACGGGGGGAGGCGGAGGGAGAGGACCTGTCTGCCCTGACTAAAGAGCTGGCCGGTAGCCTGGGGATTCGGGAGGATCAGATTTCCCTGACGGTATCCGGCTGAGGGGAAGAGGAGGAAATGGGTATGAGGTTTCAGGATTGGTGGAAGGAGAAAAAGCCGGTGAAACCGCTGCGGGAGTGGGGCAAGATGGAAAAGCTGACGGTGCTCCTGGTGGCCGGGCTGTTGCTGGTGCTCTTTGCCTGGCCCAATGCGGAGGAGAGCGGGGAGGCAGCGCCGGAGGAGACTTCCGCTGGCACTGCTGTGGCGGATCTTTCCTATGAGGAACAGCTGGAGCAGCGATTGGAGGCCATTCTCTCCCAGGTGGAGGGGGCCGGGGAGGTGCAGGTGATGGTGACCCTGAAGGACGGAGGGGAAAAGGTACTCCAGGAAAACACCTCCCGGACGGAGAAACAGGTGGAGGAGACGGACAGCAGCGGCGGTGTCCGCAGGCAGACGGAAAATTCCTACGATTCGGACACCCTGCTCTCCGGCGGCAGCGACGGCACGCCTTACGTGATCCAGGAGCGGGTGCCGGAGGTGGAGGGGGTTCTGGTGCTGGCGGACGGGGCGGACAGCGCTACCGTGAAAGCCCAGATTGCGGAGGCGGGGTACCTGAATTACATAAGCAGGGAGGACACCGGTCAGGCGGAAGCTGCGGGGCTGACGGACATCTCCGAGGAGGACATTCTGCTGGAGAACCAGGCGGCAGGCGCCGGCGCGGAGGAGACGGAGGGGACATCGGAATCCCAGGCTCAGCCGGGGGAGGCGGTGTTCACCTGCGGTACCAATGTGGTGGAGTTCATGTCGGAGATCAGCCTGAACAAGGAGCAGGTTCGGGCCCGGAACAAGGAAGCCCACCTGGAGATTGTGAACAACGAGAATATTTCCGCAGAGCAGAAGCAGGAGGCCATTGACACCATGGTCTCCATGACTACCATCGCAGAGAAGGAGAACGCGGCGGAAACCCAGGAGGAAAGCGCTGCCGCAGAGGAAAGCCAGACCCAATAACAGCAGCAAAAACCCGGAAACACCCCGCCGGGACAGGAGAAGGGAACAGTGTTGGATGAGGCAGACAGGAAAGCCCGGGAACCGATGGACGGCCCGGGCTTTTTGATGGCGGAAGTCACTGCTTTTTTTGATTTACTCCGTAAAGGAATCACACCCATTACGGAGTAAATTGGTTTTTTCTTGATTTGATCCGTAAATCAAATCCGTTTATTACGGAGATAAGGGGTGTTTTGAAAATATTATCCGTAATTTGAGCTGCTCTTTTACGGAGAAACAGCAACATTTTTCATTTCCTCCGTAAACAAGGCTCATTTTTTACGGATAAATCGGTATTTTTCAGCATTTGATCCGTAAATCTATCTGCATCACTACGGAGAAAACAGCAATTGGGAATATTTGATCCGTAAATCAACCGCTTCTATCGCACCATAGACATAACATCGCGAGCAATATAGCTTGACAAACAATATTATACAATATATAATATTGCACGAAGCCGAATATTATGATACCAGGGTAAAAAGGAGCACGT
>CAZSAF010000213.1:0-4459 GCA_964604605.1 uncultured Lachnospiraceae bacterium | reverse complement strand
AAGCCTCCCAGGATACGGAAGGGCTGCAGATGATGCGGACCCTGGCCCGGAACATGACCTTCCTGATGAAAAGCATTGCCCTGGGGAAGGAAGCCTACGGGCTTCCGGAGAAAGAGCCCTTTGCCCCCATGAACTTTGTGCGACCGTAACCGGGGTTCCAAGGCCACATATTTTGCGGAAAAGAGGATAAAAACATGAAAACAGGACTGGTTTTGGAAGGCGGCGGCATGCGCGGCATCTACACCGCCGGGGTACTGGACGTGCTGATGGAACAGGGCATCCGCTTTGACGGGGTGGTAGGTGTTTCCGCCGGCGCCATACACGGCTGCTCCTTTGTCTCCGGGCAGCATGGCCGGAGTATCCGCTATTATTTGAAATACTGCCGGGACAAGCATTTTATGAGCCTGTACTCCCTACTCACCACCGGCAACCTGGTGGGGGAGGAGTTCTGCTACCATGAGATTCCGGAAAAGCTGGACCCCTTTGACGAAGATGCCTTTTGCCTTTGCCCACTCTCCCACTCGTTTCTACGCCGCCTGCACCGATGTGGAAACCGGCCGGCCGGTGTATGCGCGCATCCGCCGGATGAAGGAGGGCATCCGCTACCTGATGGCCTCCGCCTCCATGCCCCTGGTCTCTCGGATTGTGGAGGCGGGGGGACGGAAGCTGCTGGACGGCGGCATTGCAGACAGCATCCCCCTCCGGGCCTTTCAGCGGGCCGGCTACGAAAAGAACCTGGTGGTGCTGACCCGGCCTGCCGGCTACCGGAAGAAGGAGTCCCGGAACATTCTGGGTAAAATCGCCTACCGCCGCTACCCGGCCTTTGTGCGGGCCATGGGCCTCCGGCCCCGGCGCTACAACGCCACCCTGGACTACATTGCTCGGCAGGAGGCGGAGGGGAATACCTTTGTCATCCGTCCCTCCCGGGATCTCCATGTGGGACGGACTGAGAAAAACCCGGACCGGCTCCGGGAGCTGTATCAGCTGGGCCGTGAGGACACGGAGGCGGCCCTGAATCGGCTGAAAGAATTTCTTCTGTAACACCAGACGCCCCAGGGGCCGCCGGTTTCCCGCCCCCCCCTGGGGCGTCTGCCTCTACGGCCTGGGGCGTCCTCCAGGCTTGGGGAGCTCCCGCTCCTTTCCGGAGGGCTCCGGCCGGTGCTCCCGGCGGCGCAGGCAGTCCTCCTCCACCTCATATACGGCATTGCCGTCAATCATCAGTCTGGTTTGCATTCCGGTTCCCTCCCATCGTATAACAGGGCAGGCTTTCCGCACCTCCCCCTACCAGTATGTGGGAATCTTCCCGGCAGGTCCCTGCATATATTGGAAGCAAAAAGGCGCGAGGTGAAACCGATGAGCGAAACCAGCAACTGGCAGGATGACCCGAAGTTGAAAAACATCAGCAGCGATAAGCTACAGTATCTGATGAACATGATGTCCGAGATGAACGGAAAGGACCAGAATTCCCTGCTTCCCTTTATCATGGGCCTGTCCGCCGCATCCGAAAAGGGAGGCATGGAATTTACCGATAACGAAGCAGACCTGATCCTCCAGGTCCTCTCACAGAGAATGACGCCGGAGGAACGGTCCCGGATCGACATGATACGCAATCTCTCCCGCATGATTGCCATGAAGAACAAGCTTAAAAAATAATGTCATTTTTCCGGTGCAGCAGACGGGCGCCATGGACAATGGCAAAGCTTCCCGCCACCGCTGCCAGAACAATGGTGGTAATTCCCACCACCACATTAAAAAACCCGGCACTCTTCATAACCTGATACACTTTTTCCATGGGATCACCTCCTCCCGTGAAAGGAACACACCGGACGGTGCGGCCTGCCCCGCCGTCCCCTACAGCCGGTACTTTTCCGGCATTGCTGTCTGAAACACATCCAGGGCATCCATTCCCATCTCCACCAGAGCCATCTCCGTGCAGCCGTCCTTGTCCGCCACCAGAATGTATCCGCCGCCCTTCTTCCGGGAGACAAAATCCCGCATCCGGATCTTTTTCCCCCGTCCCACATAGGGCGTCAGCGCCTCGGAAGTGTTTTCCGTCAGTGCCTCAATCTCCTCCCTGCTGTAGGTCCGGGCCACCTTCTCGCCCAGCAGCCGCCGGATCACGCGGATCTCCACCCCGTCCCCGGACAGGCGGTACTCATAACGGCCTTTTCCAAAGACCAGATACAGGGCAGCCGTCAGCAGCAGGAGCACCACCGCCGCCCCAATGGTCATAGGGGTGGGCGTCTGGTAGGCAGTCAGCAGATAGATCAGCCCCGCCCCGCCCAACAGCGGCAGGCACAGCTTCAGCGGCTCCGGCATGGCCATGGGGATCTGAAAACGGTACTCATCCATTGGCAAACCTCCTCACTTCTCCGGACGGACCCGTACGCTTCCAAACAGGAGCGGCATCATTTTCCGGGTCTGTTCCAGCAGGGACTCCCGCCCGTCGGAGATGCAGTATTCGTAGATCAGCGCCCGCTCCGCAATCACATAGAGCTGGGCAATCTCATAAAACGGCAGTTCCCGGGTAATCTGCCCCCGGCGCTGCCCCTCATCCACCAACTGGTTGACAATTTTATAGTAGAAACGGTTCTGATCCACCAGATGCTTGTCCCCCTTTTTGGTCACCTGGGAGGCGTACATGAACGCCAGCAGATCAAGGGGGATATCCTTCTCGATCATGCCATGAACCTCCATGCAGAGATACAGCAGCTTTTCATAGCTGTCCATCTCCGGATCCAGCGTCTGGAGGATCTCTTCATACTTTTCATCAAAAATAGAGGAGAGGGAGCTGAGCAACTCATCCTTCCCGCTGTAATAGTGATAGAAACTTCCCTTGGACGTGCCGGACTCTGAGATAATATCATCAATGGTGGTATTCTCATATCCTTTTTCGTGGAACAACTTCCAGGCAGTTCGCGCGATCTTGCCCTTGGTGTTCTCTCTTTTTGCCATAAACTATTACCCCTTATCAAAACTGTATCTACTATAACATTAAAAAAATCGGAAGTAAAGAGAATTTCCGGAACTTTCTGCTAAACTTTATATAAAATCCTCTTGATCTTTTCTCCATTTTATCATAAAATAGACTTAAGACTAGAACGCAGTCTATTTCAAAGAGGTTTTAAGGAGGCGAGAGAATGGAAAAACCTACGGTATTCAATATCCAGAAATATTCCATTCACGACGGCAACGGCATCCGTACCACCCTGTTTTTCAAGGGCTGCCCTCTTTCCTGCCAGTGGTGCCACAACCCGGAGAGCCAGCGGTATCCGGTGGAGCTGCTGTACTACCATGAGAGGTGCACCTATTGCGGTACCTGCGTGGAGGTATGTCCCCAGAAGGCCAGCGTCTGGGATGGGCGCCGGGTCAAGGTGGACCGTTCCAAATGTACCGCCTGCGGCATCTGCGCAGACGAGTGCCTGGCAGGAGCCCGGGAGATTGCGGGAAAAACCTATACGGTGGATGAACTGGTACAGGAAGCGGCCAAGGACCAGATGTTCTATGAGGAGTCCGGCGGAGGCGTCACCCTTTCCGGCGGCGAGGTCATGTGTCAGGACATGGATTTCATAGAGGCCCTGTGCAAAAAGCTTTACCGCCGTGGCTACAGTATTGACATTGACACCTGCGGTTATGCCCCGTATGAGAATTTTGCCCGGATCCTGCCCTACGTGGACGTGTTCCTCTATGACATCAAGCTGATGGACCCGGAGAAGCACCAGAAATATGTGGGCGTGGACAATCACCTGATTCAGCAGAACCTGATTCAGCTGAGCAAGGATGGAGCCAAGATCAACATCCGGATTCCGGTGATCCAGGGAGTCAACGCGGAGGACAGCTTCATCAAAGAAGCAATCCGTTTCCTGCAGGACAATCAGATCCGCACGGTGGGCGTCAACCTGCTGCCCTACCACAACACCGGCAAGAGCAAATATGCCAACCTGGACCGGGGTTACGCGGAGGAACTTTACAAAGTACCGCCCACGGAGCAAATGGAACGGTTCCGTCAGATGTTCCAGATGAGCGGATTTCAAAATATCAAAATAGGAGGATAAGAACATGGAAGAACGCGGAATGAATGAGCGGGTTCGCAAGCTGCGCCGGCAGAGCATGGAAGCGGTAGCCCATTTGGATATGGAGCGCGCCCGTCTGATGACGGAGGCGTACAAAATGTACGAGAGTACCGTCTCTGTGCCGGAAATGCGCGCGCTGGCGCTGAGGCACTACTTCAGCAACAAGACCCTGTGCATCAACGACGGCGAGCTGATCGTCGGCGAAAAGGGCGACTCTCCCCAGGGCTCCCCTTCCTTCCCGGAGCTGTGCTGCCACACCGTGCAGGATATGCACATAATGAACGACCGGGAGCTGATCAGCTTCAAGGTTACCGATGAGGATATCCAGTATCAGAAGGATGTGATCATCCCCTACTGGGAGAACCGTTCCATCCGCCATAAGATCC
>CAZSAF010000212.1:0-4484 GCA_964604605.1 uncultured Lachnospiraceae bacterium | reverse complement strand
GGGCATGTCGGTGATTATGATTACCCATGATCTGGGAATTGTGGCGGAGATGTGCGATAAGGTGGCAGTGGTCTATGCCGGAGAGGTGGTGGAGTGGGGAACCACCCGCCAGCTCTTCAAGAACACCCGGCATCCGTATACCCTGGGCCTATTCGGCTCCCTGCCGGATATGAAGGATGCGGATGAACTGGATTTTGACCAGCGGCGGCTGAAGCCCATTAAGGGTATGATGCCGGATCCCACCCGGCTGCCCAAGTGGTGCCATTTTGCGGACCGGTGCCCTTATAAGACAGAGGCCTGCGTCCAGGAGCCCATTCCGCTGCGGGATCTGGGAGACGGCCATCTAGTGCGCTGTTGCCGGCCGGATGTGAGAGAGGAGGCGTAAGAGATGCTGCTGGAAGTAAAAGATTTAAAGAAGTATTTTCAAACCACCTCTGGCGTCCTCCATGCGGTGGATGGCGTAAATTTTACCATTGATGAGGGAAAAACACTGGGGGTTGTGGGAGAATCCGGCTGTGGCAAATCGACCCTGGGGCGTGTGATCCTGCATTTGCTGGACAGTACCGGCGGCCAGATCTTTTTTGAGGGAGAAGACATCACTCATGTGAGTAAAAAGCATTTGAAGGAGCTGCAGCGGAAAATGCAGATCATTTTCCAGGATCCCTTTTCCTCCCTGAACCCCCGCATGACGGTCAGCGAGGCCATTCGGGAACCGCTGCTGATTACCAAGATCCTGCCCAAGGATCAGATTGACAAGAAAGTAAAGGAAATGATGGACACCGTGGGGCTGGCCCAGCGGCTGGTCAACAGCTATCCCCATGAGCTGGACGGCGGACGCCGCCAGCGGATTGGTGTGGCCCGTGCCCTGGTGTTGAATCCCAAGTTTATTGTCTGCGACGAGCCGGTGTCTGCCCTAGACGTTTCCATTCAGGCCCAGATTATCAACCTGCTGCTGGATCTGCAGCGGGACATGGGGCTGACGTACATGTTTATCACTCACGATCTTTCGGTGGTAAAATATGTGTCCCATGATATCTGTGTCATGTATCTAGGGCAGTTGGTGGAAAAGAGCCCTGCTTCGGAGCTGTTCCGCCGGCCGCTACACCCTTACACCCAGGCACTCCTGTCGGCGATCCCGATTCCGGATGTGGATTATCAACAGAAGCGGGTGCTTCTGAAGGGAGAGCTTTCCTCCCCCATCAATCCCAAGCCCGGATGCCGTTTTGCCGTCAGATGCAATTATGCCAGGCCGGAATGCTTTGAAAAGAATCCGGAGCTGAAGGAACTGGAGCCGAATCACTTTGTAGCGTGCCACCTGGCAGAGGAAAAGGAGGAAAAAGTATGAAGAAAAGAGGCAGATGGATGGCAGCGTTCTTGGCGGCAGCCATGGTGCTCAGCGCCTGTGGAGGCGGGGGCGGAGAAACGGAAACTACGCAGCAGGCCACGGCCGGCAATGCCAGCGTGGAAACCCCGGAGGCCAGCAGCAAGGATACGCTAGTCATTGCTAACACGTCCGGTGAGCCGGGGAACCTGCATCCGTACAATACGGTCAGCGTGGGAGCGCGGATGGCACAGTATCTGGTATTTGACGGCATTGTAGATTTGGATTCTTCCGGAGAGATTCAGCCGGCACTGGCGGAGTCCTGGGAAGTGACGGAAGATCAAATCACCTTCCATCTCCGCGAGGGGGTTACATTCCATAACGGAGAGACCATGACGGCAGAAGATGTGGTCTTCTCTATCCAGGAAATGGTTCTCAACTCCACCGGTGGAAAGGCCACCAACTACTCGTCCTGTGATGTGGAAAACATTACCACACCGGATGATCTCACAGTGGTCATCCCCTTGACGGAGCCCAACGCCACACAGCTGGGGTACTTTTCGGAGATCCTTGTGGTCAACAAAAAAGCTTACGAAGAGATGGGAGACCAGTACCAGTATGAGCCGGTGGGCACCGGCCCGTTCCAACTGACCGACTGGGTGGTAGGTGACCGGATGACGTTTGAGAGTTATGACAACTATTGGAAGGGAACTCCGCTGCTGAAAACCGTGCAGATCCGTACCATCTCCGAGGTCTCCCAGGCTCTGATTGAGGTAGAAACCGGCGGGGCGGACGTAATGATCAGCCCGGACGGTGCCGATGTGGAGCGGGTGCTGAACGGAGAGATTGAAGGGGTGAAGGCGATCACAGAGTCCAGCCTGGTTCTGCGGAACAACAACCTGAACTTCAACCATAACTCGGAATATATGGGAAATAAGAAAGTGCGGGAGGCCATTGCCCACTGCATTGACCGGGAGACCTGGACCCAGATCATCTCCCCGGGTGTAGGTGTTCCGGCATACAGCAATCTGCCTTCCGGTATCTGGGGGTATGATGAGAGCCTGGAAACAAGCTATCCTTACGCATACGACCTGGATGCAGCCAGAGAGTGCCTGGCGGAAGCCGGATACCCGGATGGCTTTACGGCGGTACTGTACACGGACAACCGTTCCTACCATCAGGCATTGGTAGAGCTGCTGCAGGCTTCCCTGCAGGAGATTGGTATTACACTGGATGTGCAGACCATGGAGCTGAGCAAGCAGAAAGAGCTGATGTCCACTGGAGAAGGATTTGATCTGTTCCTTCTGGACAATGTGGGAAATCCCAGTGATCCGCTTTCCTGCCTGTGGCGGGATTCCCATCCCCAGTTCAGCGGTATTGGCGGCAGCAATTACTATTTCTATACGCTGGACAAAGAAGGGGCCCAGGAGTATGCGGACAGCTTGGACGCCATCCGCGCCTGCTTTGATGAAGACGAGCGGCTGGAGCTTTGCAAGGAAATGCAGCAGGTGTTTACCGAGAACCTGATCTGGATTCCGGTTAACTCCATTCAGGCCTATGTGCTGGCCACCGAGTCTTTGCAGAACGTTACCTTTGGTCAGGATATCCTGCGTATCACCAATGAAACGTTCTTCCAGTAAGGGGGAATGGATTGGAGGGGGGGATCCCCCCCTCCTTTCTTTCAGCCGGTTTCTTTCAGCCGGTATACGAAACGGGGAGCCGCCCGAAATACGGCAGACGGATAAAGGAGGAGATTGTTATGGGAAACTTTAACCGCTTCGGCAACATGTCGCCGCCGGAGGAACTTATGAAGCGCTCGTACCTGATGGCGGAGGAGCCGTTCCACATTGTGGGGAATACCTATTTTGTGGGGAATACCTGGTGCAGCTCCCACCTGATTGACACCGGAGACGGGCTGATTCTGCTGGATACCCCCTGCCTTTCAGAGCTGGCCTATCTGATTGACAGCATCTGGAAGCTGGGCTTTGATCCCCGGCAGATCAAGTATATTCTGGTCTCCCACGCCCACATGGACCATTATGGGGCGGTAAAAGCGCTGGTTCACATGACCGGCGCCAAAACCTTCATGGGCGAGGTGGATGTAAAGGACATGGCGGATCACCCGGAGCGGTTTAAAGAGATGAACAAACGGGACGAAGGCCGCTGGAATGAGTCCTTTACGGCGGACGTGGCTCTAAAGGATGGGGATGTGATTGCGTTAGGCAACACCAAGATCCGCTGTGTGCTGACCCCTGGCCATACGGTGGGTGTTATGTCTCATTTCTGGGAGACAGAAGAGGACGGAAAAACTTACCGGGTAGGAATCTACGGCGGGGCTGGCTTTGTAACGGTGGGTGCGGAAAAGCTGAAGGCGGACGGACTGCCGCTGACTATGCAGCAGGTGTTTGCCGAGTCCATTGACAAGGTGTGGAATGAGAAGGTGGATGTGATGCTGGGCAACCATCCCTTCCACAACGACACCTATGAGAAGCACGAGAGGGTGCTGCGGGGAGAGAAGGACGCCTTCATTGATCCCACCGAGTGGCACCGGTACCTCCAGGAGCTGCGGGACCGGTACGCGGAATTCCTCTCTCTGACGCCGGAGGAGGTGAAGAAGATGTACGAAAAAACCAGCTTCTTTGTATACCGGGACAAAGCCATTCCGGATTTGGAGTGGGGCTTCCCGGAGAATGCGGTAAGGCTGTAAGAGGTATGGGCCAGGAGCGAGCCGGCATAGCCGGCGCGTTCATCACCCATATCATTTTAGTCCTCCTTCCCCTCAACCTCCGCCAGCTTCCGGACCGTCTCCAGAGGAAGGCCCGTCAGAGCGGCAATTTTACGGAGGTCCTTTTCCGATTTGAGCATGAAGCCCACAATCTGCCGTTGTCCTTTCTCCAGCCCCCGTTGCTCTCCTTCGACTAGTCCTTTCTCCAATCCCCGCTGTTCGCCCTTATCCAACAGTTCATCCAAAAATGATTTCACGGTCAATCCTCCTTCTTCTTTTTGTGTCTGCTCCAGCAAACGCTGCCGTATGGAGGCTTTCTGGCTGGAGGTAAGTTGATTGGAGAAAAAGGCCATCAGAAAGTCCCAAAAGTCTTCCTTTCTGTTTATGCAGTATTGTGTGTTGGGATGCAGAAACAGCGGAAAACGAAACGAACAATCA
>CAZSAF010000211.1:0-4699 GCA_964604605.1 uncultured Lachnospiraceae bacterium | reverse complement strand
TCATATGCCAGAGGCGATAATCAGGCAGATTCTGATATAGATATTGTGGCCATTGTACATGGTGATCGGGTTTATTTGCAGGAAGGCCTGAAAAAAGTCTGGGACAGATCAGCAGACCTGGAATTAGAATATGGCACAATCATCTCTCCAACAGTCATACCTTTCGATGAATATGAAAAATGGAAAAGTGCCCTGCCTTATTATAAAAATATAGAACTTGAGGGGGTTGAGATCGTTGCCTGATAACAGAAATGAACTTATGTTGTATCGCCTTCAGACAGCGAAAGAACGTCTGCATTCTTCACAACTTCTTCTCAGGGAAAAAAGTTACAAGGATTCTATAAACCGTTCCTACTATGCGATGTTTACATCTGTACGAGCCCTACTGGCGATGGACGGCCAGGATTTTTCCAAACATGCCGGCGTTATTGCCTATTTTCAGAAGGAGTATATTAAAACAGGTAAACTGGATAAAAAATATTCCAAATACATCAGCCAGGCATTTCAAATACGCAACAATGTAGATTATGCTGATTTCTTTCTGGTTTCTGAACAGGATGCCCTGCTGCAACATGAACGTGCCGCTGAATTTCTGGATGCTATTGAAGCGTATTTGAAAAATGAGTATTTCCTGTAAAGAAGGAATACAGAAGGAATACGAAGGATGCTTTTAAGAGCCTAAAAAGACATCCGTATTCCGGGAAAATGACCAAGGCTGTTTTTACTGCTGTAGCGGAGCATATTGTGAATCTTGTTTTAAAGAAGTTCCGTTGGGGCTTCTTTTTACTTTATAGGAAAATGCGTGATGGATGAAGGGTGAGGAAAAGAAAACCCGCTGAAAAGCGGGCATGGCAATTAGACGGTTCAGGGTAAGAAATAATCCATGTCCAAAAGGTCGTCATCACTCATGTCGCGGACTTCATCAGAGGTCATGCTCAACCACCTCCACCTCTGAGAGTCCCGCATCCTCCAGCCCTTTGCAGTCCGCAAACTCACCGGCGCGGATGACCGCTTTTTCCACACGCAAAACAGCAGATGCTCCCACCGTATCCTCCGCCTGTCCGTTATTCAATTCCACACCTCCTCGTCTCCCGGACGCCGCTTCCGTCCGTCTCTTCCCGTATTATAAGGGATCCGTGTATTCCACCGTCATTCCATAATCCCTGGCATACGCCTCCATCCGACTTCCCCGTGGGCAGCGGATCACGCAGCCTTTATTCGTGATCCATTCCCCGATTTCCTCCGGGTCATGGCGGGCCTCCAGGACCGCCAGCCGGGCGCAGCCGCGGAACGCCCACTTCCCGATCTTTTTCAGGGTGTCCGGCAGATACACACACTCCAGTTTCCTGCACTTCCGGTAAGCCCCTTCCCCGATCTCCAGAAGGCCCTCCGGCAGCTCCAGCTCCTCCAGGCCGCAGCCGTAAAACGCCTCCGCGCCGATTACCTTCAGCGACAGCGGAAGCTCCGCGTCGCTTAAGCTCCCGCACTTGTAGAACGCCCGGCGCCCGATGGACTGCAGCCGTTTTGGAAACTGTACCGTCTTTAAGGCTTCGCAGCCGCTGAACGTCAGATTCGGCAGCGCCGCCAGGCTGCTGTCCCGGTGAAACCGGACGGCTTCCAGCCGTTTATTGTCCATGAAAGCCCCCGTTCCCATATACGACAGCCCGGCCGGGAGCTCCAGCTCCTGCAGCCGGATGCACCGGGAAAAGCTGTACCGGCTGATCAGCCAGATGTTCCGGAGCTGTACCTCCCTGAGATTTGCACAACCTGCAAAGGCCTCCCCCGCAATCTCCCTGACCTTCCTCAGATCGGCGCTGCGGATTCCCGTCTGGTTTTTAAACTTCCCCCTTCCGATCCGGGGCTCCTGCACGGCCAGGAAACCCCTGTCCGCCTTTTCCGTTCCCCTCCTGCCGCCCTGTCTTCTGCTCTGCGCAGAGCGTCTGTCCAGATTCTGTTCCATTTCCATGTGCTTCCATCCATTCCTCCCGTCTGTGTCTTCGTTTTTCTGCTTCCGGAAATCAGGGCTCCAGTATCCCGTACTTTTTCTTTATGCGGTCCAGCTTCCGCATCATCGGCTCTCCCAGGATGGCCAGGAATACCACGGACGCCGTCCCGTGTATGATATTCATGGGCAGGCCGCTTAAGTAAACGGCCAGAAACGTGGTTTCCTGGACCGCCCCCATTCCCATAAATACCGTGGAAGTATCCATCAGGAATCCGTAAATCACCAGGGTGGCAAGTCCGCCGTACAGGCAGACCCAGACGCGGAAATGCTTCCATTTCCCTCTCTTCCTCCGGAAGATCAGCCCGGCCAGGAAGCCGATAATGCCAAAGGAGAACATCTGCCAGGGCGTCCATGGCCCCTGCCCGTAGAAAAAATTGGAGACAAACCCGGCCAGGGCGCCCGTCAGGAAGCCCGCCTCCCCGCCCAGGCTGACGCCCGCTATGATGACGACCGCCGCCGTCGGCTTGAACTGCGGCAGCATAAAAAACGCCGCCCGGCCCGCCACAGCAATGCCCGCCATCACCGCAATCACTACAATCTCCCTCGCCTGCGGCCTCCGGTTTTCAAATACCAGAAAAAACGGCAACATGGACAGGAGGATCACACAGAAGGAAATAAAGTAATCGCTCCTGTCATTCAGGAAAAAAATGCCGAACAGGATCACCGCCGGTATCGCTGTCAGTATCAGCACAAACGCCAGAACGGTGCGCTTCCCGAGCCCCCGGTCCGCCGTCTCCGTCCTGGTCTGATAAAACTCCGCCGCATACTCCTTTCTGGTATCCAGAAGCTTCCGCAGGAACGGAACCAGCAGGACTGCCAGCAGCACCTGGAGATACGCGGCCGCCGTCAGCTGGACATGGCTGGAAAGCGTCAGCGTCAGGAACGTGTTTTCACGCCCTTCCAGGATGTTCAGCGCCATGTTCGTATCCGTGACCCAGGCAAAGGCCGCCGCTGTCAGGAATACGTTCCAGAGAAAGTAGAAACGGCCAAACCCCGCCGCCCGTACCTTCAGCCGGAAGGCCAGGATGATAAACAGGATTCCCAGGACCACACTGACAGCCATGCCAATCCGCAGAAGAAGCGCCGTCTGGCCCGCCGCCGCTGTCATGGCCTCCGGCGTCCCGTAATTCCAGGCGATCCCCTCCGCCACCTCCTCCAGCTTCCAGAGCCATCCCGTATGGGAATAGGGCGTATAGCGGAGATCCGGCACGGACACCCACCGGAAGCAGAGCATGGACAGGATGCCGGCGACCGCGGCCAGCACCGGCGCCATCGCCTGGGTATCCATCCCTCTGGCCTGCCGGGAATCCTCCGCTTCCTTCCGTACGGGCCTGTCTCCTTTTTTCTGTCTGGACTTTACTGCTTCCGGCATCGTTCCATCACATCCTTTGCAGTCACCACCTCCGGGCACCATTTCCGCGCCATCCGGTTGGCGGCCGTTGTATAAAAGCTGTTGCCCCGGAAGAACTCACGGGCAGGCTTGCTTGTCACCACGCCTCCATAGAAAAACATGGCGCAGGTATCCCCGTATTCCGCGCAGAATTCAATGTCGTGAGACACCATGAGAACCGTGCGCCCCTCGCCTGTCAGCTCCTTCAGGATGCCGGCCAGCTTTTTCTTATAAAAGCCATCCATTCCCTTCGTCGGCTCATCCAGCAGGATCACCTCCGGATTCAGCAGCAGCACCTTCGCCAAGGCGGCCCGCTGCTGCTCGCCGCCGGACAGGTCGTAGGGATGCGCTTCCAGCAGATGGCGTATCTCCATCTGGTCAATGACGGTTTCCATCCGTTCCCGGTCGCCGTGCCTTCCCGTCATTTCCCGGAGGTCTTTTTCCACCGTGTCCTTTACGAACAGGCACTGGGGATTCTGCGGGAGGATTCCCAGGAGAGGCCCGTATAATTCCTCTTCCTTATACTTCTGGAGATCCTTCCCCTTGAGAAGGATTTTCCCCCGGTACGGCTTCCGGAGCCGTCCGATCAGGTTCAGGGTTGTCGTCTTGCCGACGCCGTTTCCCCCGAGCAGGCAGAACAGCTCGCCCTTTTTTACCTGCAGGTTCAGATCCCGGACCACATCCGGGAGATCCTTCTCATAGCGGAACCAGACGTCCCGGACTTCAATCATGTACTCCCCTTCCTTTTTCCCCTTCCCGTTCCCCGCAGGCATACGGGCGTCTGCCTCCGGTTCCCTGTCCGCCGCCGGGCAGGGTATGCCCTGCAGCCACTCGCGGCCTTCCCGGACCGTTACCGGGCAGTCCCCCGTGCCGCCAAGGGCGGCATAGAGCCGCATGGGCACCGGCATCGCCTGGAACATGTCATTCCCGCGGATCTGTTCCGCCAGATTCCGTGGCGGCGCAAGCGCCAGGATCTTCCCGTCCTCCATCACCATTACCCGGTCCGCGTAGGAAAGCACCTCCTCCAGCCGGTGCTCGATGAGCACAATGGAAGTCCCAAGCTCCGCGTTGATCTTGCGGAGGGTGGCCAGAAAATCGCCGGCCGCCAGCGGGTCCAACTGGGACGTCGGTTCGTCGAGGACCAGGATATCCGGCTGCATCGCCATAACAGCCGCCAGGTTCAGAAGCTGTTTCTGGCCGCCGGACAGTTCCCCGACATTTTTCATAAACCACGTCTGGATGCCGAAAAAGCTCGCCATCTCGGCTACCCTGAGACGGATGGTCCCCGTATCGTAGCCCAGATT
>CAZSAF010000210.1:0-4711 GCA_964604605.1 uncultured Lachnospiraceae bacterium | reverse complement strand
TCACCAGCAGCACCGGAAACATTTTGGACACCCGTGCAATCGTATCTTCCACAGCCCGTTTGATATATGCCATGACAATTCTCCCTTCGATTATAGTATAGTCAATTTCATTCAGAATATTTGTCCGAACTAAATTGCTATTTTATTATAGCTGGAACTTTATGGGGTGTCAATAAATTATCCGTCTAAACCAAATTGGCATTTTTGTTTAGCCGAAATTTTGCCGCAGATGCTTTTTGGAGGCGACCCCAATCGGAAGCGCAGGGTGGTAGAACGGCGTTTCCCGGCATAGGTTGCAGTAAGCGAGTTTTGGGTGGGGAACGTGTATGAGGCGGTATGAGGATACCTTTTTAGGGCTGGTGATGCTGCTGGTCATCAGCCTGCTGGCCAGCCAGGGCTTGGAGGCAGTGACCGTCTCCGGGCAGCCGGAGGCGGCAAAGACGGTGGTGGCTATGGACCCGGGACACGGCGGGGTGGATCCCGGCAAGGTGGGGGTGAACAACGCCCTGGAAAAGGACCTGAACCTGGCGATAGCGGAGAAGGTACTGGCGGAGCTGGAGGCTGCGGGGTCACGGTGGTCATGAGCCGGGAGGCAGACGTGAGCCTGTACCAGGAGAGCGACCGGAACAAAAAGATAGCGGATCTCAGCGCCCGCTGCCAGCTGATTGAGGACAGCGGCGCGGTGCTTACCGTGAGCATTCACCAGAATAGCTACCACGACAGCAGCGTCCGGGGTCCCCAGGTGTTTTACTACCAGGCCTCGGAGCAGGGACGGCAGCTGGCGGAGATCCTGCAGAGCTCCTTCGATGGCGTCACCGAATACAACCGGAAGGTGAAGGCCAACGACAATTACTATCTGCTGCTCCACACCGCCGGCCCCAGAGCCTACTCCCTGGTATCCGGGGGCTGGTGGAAGAATTCCAGGGCAAAATCCCAGAAATCGTTGGCGGAGGGGGTCATCATGGAACGTTTTTTTCGTGCCAGGACCACCGCACGGCGGGTGGAAAAATTTTCAATGGCGAAAATCCGAAGATCCGGTACCAGCAGCTTGGCTGTGGAAAGACAGACAGTGGGGAGGAAAGCAACGCCGGCCCCCTGATCTACCAGCAACATTTTGGTGGCAAATTCATTAGGCTGGTAGGCAACCTGCGGAGTAAAGTTTAAGACATTGACAATAGTCTGAATGATACCGTAGTCTGAGTTGGGGGCGAGGTGAAACTGTCCCATAATAATATAGGGAAAATTCGCTGTTTCACGCAGGTCAATGGACTCCTTTCCCAGAGGATACTCCCGAAACCGGGGGGAGAGCACCAGGAAAAAGTCTTCCTCCAGAATGGGAAAGGACACAGGGAAATCTCCTTCGGCTACATAATGACCATGGGAAAAGGGGGAAAGGATCATATCCATATCCCGCTGGCGGATTCCGGAATTTTGCGGATAGAAAAAGTTTACATAGGGGTTTTCTTTGGTGTAAGCCAAGCAGCAGGGCATGACCGCCTGTAAAAAGGCAAAAGCACCGATATGGACGGTGCCCAGCAGCGAATTCCGCAGATTTTTCATGGCCATTCTTCCACGCTGCATGGAATTCAGTGCGTCGTCCGCATACTGGCGGAACAAGCGTCCGTGTTCATTGAGACGCAGCCCCCTCCCAATCCGGTCAAAGAGCAGTACCCCCAATTCCGCCTCCAAGGACGCAATCAATTTACTGACCTGGGGCTGTGAGGTGTTGAGGATCTGTGCTACGGTGGACATGTTTTCGTACTCTGCCAGAAGGGTAAAGGCATGAAGCTGCTGCATTTCCATTGATTGATTCCCTCCCCTTTTATCCAATATGAAATACGAAGATTTTCTGCGACAAATCGGTATTGATTCCAGTCTCTCAAATATTACTTCCAGTATAACAAAAACAGGATGAAAGCACAAGAAGACGAAGGTTATCATGTCAGGATAATCAGGAAGGAAAGGTTGATTGCAAGAAATGTTTCATTGATAACAAAATGGAATAAGCATATATTGAATTGCAAATTGATTCTTCTTATCAAAAAGATATAATGAACAATAAAGGCAGAATAAAACGAGGAAAATGAAATTATAAAAAAAAACACAAATGAATTTCCCCGTTTGCTATGCAATTCGAGGAGGGAGAAGTATGTATCGGTACATCGCAAAACGGTTGTTGATGATGATCCCGGTGCTATTGGGAATCACCATTCTGGTATTTCTAATGCTGCGGCTGACGCCGGGGGATCCGGCCCGAAGTATGCTGGGAGACACGGCTACCCAGGAGGAAATTGATGCCTTGCGGGAGGACCTGGGGCTGAATGATCCGCTTCCGGTGCAGTACATCCGCTATATGGGAGACCTGATCTTCCATGGAAGCCTGGGAACCTCTTATGTCAGCGGCCGGGAAGTGATGACGGAAATTATGAACCGTTTTCCCACTACCATGCTGCTGACCCTCTGTGGTATTGTGGTCACCGTGGCTATCGGCGTGCCAACAGGGATTATAGCGGCGGTGAAGCAGAATTCCTGGGCAGATAAGGTTGCCACCTTCATTGGCCTCTTTGGTGTCTCTATGCCGGCCTTCTGGCTGGGCCTTCTGCTTTCCCAGCTGTTTGCGCTGAAGCTGGGGTGGCTGCCGGCCACTGGTTTTTACGGACCAAAATACTGGATCCTTCCGGCCATCACCGTGGGACTAAATACGTCCGCGCTGGTGATGCGAATGACCCGCTCCACCATGCTGGAGATTATCCGTCAGGATTACATCCGAACCGCCCGGGCCAAGGGTGCCAAAGAAAAGAGCGTGGTCATCCATCATGCGCTGGCCAACTGCCTGATCCCCCTAATTACGGTCATCGGCTTGCAGATTGGCTCTCAGCTGGGAGGGGCCATGGTGACAGAAACGATCTTTTCCATTCCCGGCCTGGGCAAGTACCTGGTAGATTCCATTACCACCCGGGATTATCCGGTGATCCAGGGAGGCGTGCTGTTCATTGCGGTGGTGTTCAGTCTGGTGAACCTGGTGGTGGACATCCTGTATGCTTATGCGGATCCGCGGATTAAGACCCAGTATGTGAAGGCTGGCGGGAAAAAACGTCAGGTGAAATTGGAAGGAGGGGAGGCGTAATCATGAGAACTGCAGGAGCAAACGCGGTTTCCGCCGGCTATACGGAGACAAAGAAAAAAGGACAGTGGGCAGCGGCGGCAGCCCGGGTAAAGAAAAATAAGCTGGCCATGTTTGGCCTGGCCCTGGTGGTGATTATGATTCTGGTGGCAATCTTTGCCCCTTTGATTGCCCCATATCCATACGACGAGCAACACCTGGCGGACAGTCTGCTGGCACCCTGCGCCCGGTACCCCTTTGGAACGGATAAATACGGACGCTGCATTTTGAGCCGGGTAATCTACGGCGCCCGGACCTCCCTGCTGGTGGGGTTTGCGGCGGTGACGGTATCCGCCGTCATTGGCGGATGTATCGGCGCCATTGCCGGATTTTTTGGCGGTGCGCTGGACAATGTGCTGATGCGCCTGATTGACATTATCCTGGCCATCCCCAACATGCTGCTGGCCATTTCCATTTCCGCCATGATGGGTACCGGCCTGTTCAATACAGTGGTGGCCATTTCCATCAGCGGTATCGGTGAGTTTGCCCGTATTACCCGAGCCTCCGTCCTGTCTGTCCGAGACGCGGAATATGTGGAGGCGGTGAGGGCCATTAGCGCCAGCAATGGGCGGATTATTGTCCGCCATATCCTTCCCAATATTATGGCACAGCTGATTGTGCAGTACAGCCTGAAGATTGCCTCCTCCATTCTGGCGGCAGCGGGCCTGAGCTTTGTAGGACTGGGTGTGCAGCCTCCCACGGCAGAGTGGGGCGCCATGCTTTCCGCCGGCCGCTCTCTGATTCGCTACAACTGGTGGCTGACGCTGTTCCCTGGCCTGGCAATCATGGTGACGGTCTATGGCTTCAACCTGTTTGGCGATGGCCTCCGGGATGCCCTGGATCCTCGTCTGAAGGATTAAGAGGGGAGGAAAAACAATGGAAGAGAAAAAGACGTTGCTGCAGATCCGTGATCTGGCGGTGGAATACCGGACCGAGGACGGGATTGTGCAGGCAGTGAATGGCATAGACCTGGATGTGAATGCCGGTGAGACCGTAGGCCTGGTGGGAGAGACCGGAGCAGGAAAAACGACGGTGGCCCTCTCCATTCTGCGGCTGATCCCGGACCCTCCGGGACAGATTGTCCGGGGAGAAATCCTCTGGAAAGGAAAGGATCTGCTGAAGGAGAGCATTGCGGAGATGCAGAAAATCCGCGGCGACCATATCTCCATGATTTTCCAGGACCCCATGACGGCATTAAACCCGGTGCATACGGTGGGCGACCAGATCGCGGAATCGGTGCTGCTTCACCAGCAGGTCCATAAGCATGAGGCGGAGGAGATCGCCAAAAAAACCCTGGAGCTGGTGGGAATCCCCGGCGAGCGGTATCACGAATATCCCCATCAGTTTTCCGGCGGCATGAAGCAGCGGGTGGTGATTGCCATTGCCCTGGCCTGCAACCCGGAGCTGCTGATTGCGGATGAGCCCACCACAGCCCTGGATGTGACCATCCAGGCACAGATCCTGGAGATGATGAACCAGCTGAAAAAGGATATGGGCATGTCGGTGATTATGATTACCCATGATCTGGGAATTGTGGCGGAGATGTGC
>CAZSAF010000209.1:962-4779 GCA_964604605.1 uncultured Lachnospiraceae bacterium | reverse complement strand
AAATGCCGTCCCAAACGCTATATCAGCAATGGGGTGAACGCAACGGGAAGGTGCCGGGATTTTTGTACCGATCCGGTCTGCGGCGATCCGGATTCCCTGACGCTTCTGGCACCGGTGGTGTACGATGAGCTGGGCATCAACCTGTGCCGTGCGGTCCCCATTGATTTTCCCACCACAGCCGGCACCGTGGCCAGCATTTCCGCCCAGGTAACCAATATGAACTTTGCATCCACCGGTTCCGCTGCCACCACCGTTGCCCCCATCAGCGGAAGGCCCAGCTGTTATCTGGTCACCCTGACCAGCTTAAATGTCACCTTTGTCATCCAGTTTTACGACTGCGCCAAGCGTCTGCTGGCCACCAGCACCGTAAACGCCACCTACCTGCCCACGGACAGCTCCGCGGACGGTTACGAATACTACGATGAGGACACCAACCCGGATTCGGTGGAACTGGAAATTTTTGCCCCCTACGGGGTGGCCAGCGACAGCGGCACCGGGACGCCTACCATCCAGTTTACCGGCCTGAACACGGCCTCCAACCTGGTCCGGGAGGGGCTGAACCTGATTGCCATTCCCAAGATCCTGGACTTTGACCCCACAGACCGGACGGCCACCATTGGACTCAGCGTGTACGTCAAAAGCATCTACTTTTCCCAGTACAAGATTCCACACCTGGGAAGAGCCTCTGTGCCCAAGGCCTGCCTGCAGCCCACCGCCGATACCATCTGCATGGACTTTGTCTCCGGCGATCTGCTGGATCTGTCCATCAAACCGCTGGAGCTGGGCCCGCCCAAATTTGAGGAGTACCTAAAGGAGGAGTGTGAAGCCCCTTGTGACCCGTGCTGCAGGACTCTCACACCGGTTGCCGGCAATTTCCCGGAACCCGCAGCTTCCGCTGGAGCTGACGGAGCGGGGGATCCGACAGCTGCAGATAACAGCCAGGTGCCTGGTGAGGGAACTGCAGAATAACCTAAGAGGCCTGGAATGGCTGGCCAAATACACCCTCTCCTCCGCGGCCGGAAACGGCACTTTTCCGCCCCCCGGAAGCACATGTTCGCTGCGCCCGCCGGGCGCACCACCACAATAACCCCAGGCGCTGCCGGAGGGAAGCGCCTGGGGTCTTTTTGTATGCGTTTTTTAACCGCCGCCGGTTTTACACGTCCCGCCCGTCAAAGGCCTTCCAGTACAAGGCCTCAATCTCCGACAGCAGCGGATACCGGGGATTGGCGCCGGTGCACTGGTCGTTGAAGGCGTTCTCCACCATCTCGTTCATGGTGGCGGCAAAAGCCTCCTCGGTAATGCCATAGTCCTTGATATACTTCTTGATGCCCACCTTTGCCTTCAGCTCCCCAATGGCCTGAATGAAGTTTTCCAGCACCTGGTCATCATCCTTGCCGGTGATGCCGATGAACCGGGCAATCTCGCAGTACCGCTCCTTGGCATGGGGGTAAGGGTACTGGGAGAAGGTCCCCATCTTGGCCGGCGCCGGATCCGCATTATACCGGATCACATGCTCAATGAGCAGAGCGTTGGCAATACCGTGAGGCAGGTGATGATAGGCCCCCAGCTTATGGGCCATGGAGTGGCACACGCCCAGGAAGGCGTTGGCAAAGGCCATGCCGGCAATGGTGGAGGCGTTGGCCATGTGTTCCCGGGCCTCCGGGTCTGCCGCCCCGTTCTCATAAGCCCGGGGCAGATACTTGAAGATGTTCTTCACCGCCGTCAGGGCCAGGCCATCGGTATAATCCGTGGCCATAATGGAGACGTAGGCCTCCAGGGCATGGGTCAGGGCGTCAATGCCGGACGCGCTGGTCAGGCTCTTGGGCTGGGGCATCATAAAATCCGTGTCCACAATGGCCATGTCGGGCAGCAGCTCATAGTCCGCAATGGGCCACTTGGTGCCGGTCTCCGCATCGGTGATGATGGCAAAGGGCGTCACCTCGGAGCCGGTGCCGGAGGAGGTGGGAATGGCCACCATCATGGCCTTCTCGCCCATCTTGGGGAAGGTGTACACCCGCTTCCGGATGTCCAAGAAATCCATGGCCAGGTCCTCAAAGCGGCACTCCGGATGCTCATACATCAGCCACATGATTTTGGCCGCGTCCATGGCGGAGCCGCCGCCCAGGGCAATGATCACATCCGGCCCAAAGGCGTTGAGCAACTCCATGCCCTTCTGGGCCGTCTGCAGGGTGGGGTCCGGAGCCACCTCAAAGAAGCAGGAGTAGGGGATCCCCATCTCGTCCAGCTTATCCGTCACCGGCTTGGTGTAGCCGTTCTGGTACAGGAAGGTATCCGTGATCAGGAACGCTTTCTTCTTTCCATAGACCCGGCGCAGCTCCTCCAGCGCCACCGACAGGCAGCCCTTCTTGAAATACACCTTCTCAGGAGTCCGGAACCAAAGCATGTTTTCTCTCCTCTCTGCCACGGTCTTGATATTCAACAGGTGCTTCACGCCCACATTCTCCGATACCGAGTTGCCGCCGTAGGAGCCGCAGCCCAGGGTCAGGGAGGGTGGCAGCTTAAAGTTGTACACATCGCCGATACCGCCCTGGGCGGCGGGGGCGTTCACCAGGATCCGGCAGGTTTTCATCCGGTCCGCATGCTCCGCCATCTTCTCCTTCTCCGAGGGATGAATGTACAGGGAGGAGGTGTGGCCATAGCCGCCGTCCGCCACCAGCTTTTCCGCCTTCTCCAGGGCCTCCTCAAAGGTCTGAGCCTTGTACAGGGCCAGCACCGGGGAGAGTTTTTCATGGGCAAAGGGCTCGGAAACATCCACCGACTCCACCTCACCGATGAGGTTCTTGGTTCCCTTCGGCACCTGGATTCCCGCCATCTCCGCAATCACCGGAGCCGGCTGGCCCACAATCTTCGGGTTGGCCGTGCCATTTTCATTCAGCAGGATTTTCCGCACCGCATCCAGCTCCCCGGGCTTCAGCACATAGCAGCCCCGGTTGATGAACTCCTGCTTCACCTGGTCGTAAATGTCCGCCAGCGCCGTCACCGACTGCTCAGAAGCGCAGATCATGCCGTTGTCAAAGGTCTTGGAGTGGATCACCGAGTACACCGCCGTAGGGATATCGCAGCTGCTGTCCATAATCACCGGAGTGTTGCCCGGTCCCACGCCGATGGCCGGCTTTCCGGAGGAGTAGGCCGCCTTCACCATGCCCGGACCGCCGGTGGCCAGAATCACGTCTGACTCCTGCATCAGCAGGTTGGACAGCTCCAGGGTGGGCTGCTCAATCCAGCCGATGATCCCTTCCGGGGCGCCGGCCTGCACTGCCGCGTCCAGCACCACCTTGGCTGCGGCAATGGTGCACTTGGCCGCCCGGGGATGGGGGCTGATGAAAATGGCGTTGCGGGTCTTTAAGGCCAGCAGCGCTTTAAAAATAGCGGTGGAGGTGGGATTAGTGGTGGGGATCACCGCGCCGATGATGCCCATGGGCTCTAGGATCTTTTTGATGCCGTAGGCCGGGTCCTCCTCCACTACCCCGCAGGTCTTGGTGTAGCGGTAGGCATTGTAGGTATACTCCGCCGCATAGTGGTTCTTGATCACCTTATCCTCCAGCACGCCCATGCCGGTCTCCTCCACCGCCATCCGGGCCAGGGGAATCCGGGCCTTGTTGGCCGCCATGGCCGCCTCAAAGAAGATCCGGTCCACCTGCTCCTGGGTGTAGGTGGCAAAAATGTTCTGAGCCGCCCGCATGGCGGTCAGTTTTGCTTTCAACGCCTCCGGCGAGGTGCTGCGGGAATCCACCGAGGGAGAGCGGTGGACCAAAAGGACAAAAATCCTGCCGTCCGGCACCTGGTAGGGCAGCTC
>CAZSAF010000209.1:0-952 GCA_964604605.1 uncultured Lachnospiraceae bacterium | reverse complement strand
TAGACAGAGAAATTTGTCAAAATTTTAACGTTAAGACTTTGACAGTATAGCGTATTCATTCCGGTTTGTCAAGTTTTTAACAAAAATTTTACAAAATGGGAGCCGTGCCGCCTCGTCCACAGACAGGCATTCACGGCTCCTTTCAAAACCCTGGCAGGCCTTTATCAAAACTGGAATACAATGCCGATGACCGCTGCCACCGCAATGTAAAAAATCGGATGTTTATTGAATTTCCGGATACCGAAAAACATAACCACAAAGAACAGGAGCTTTCTCCAGTCCAGCACCTCTGCCAGCCGGGTAAAATCCGACAGTGCGTACACGTGGAAAAAAGAAGTCTGCACCACCGTCAGGCCAGCTACCAGGATCAATCCGGTCACCGCCGGCCGCAACCCATAAAAGGCATTGTCTACCAGACGGTTGCCGCTGAATTTTTCCAGATATTTGGATACAATCGTCACAATGACAATGGAGGGAAGCACCACTCCCATAGTTGCAATCACCCCGCCGGGCATTCCTCCTACATTGTACCCTACGTAGGTGGCCATATTGATACCGATGGGTCCTGGCGTGGACTCGGAGATGGCAATCATGTCCGTGATGAAGGACAGCGGATACCAGCCAGAGGTTTCGGAAAGGTGTTCCAGGAAGGGGATGGTGGCCATACCGCCTCCCACTGCAAACAAGCCAATTTGAAAGAATTCCCAGAAAAGCTGCAGGTAAATCATCCCACTCTCCTCCTCTTTGCCTCCTGAATCAGAATGCCGGTTACCGCCGCGGCAATCACTATTAAAATCGGGGAAATCGAGGTAAACAGAGACAGGGCTGCCACCACCAGAAAGATCAAAAATCCCGGCAGATCCAGGACGCTCTTTTTCCACAGCCCCAGCAGCGTGCTGGCAATCAGGGCGCAGACACAGACGGAGATCCCGCCCAGGGCATGCTGCACATA
>CAZSAF010000208.1:0-4800 GCA_964604605.1 uncultured Lachnospiraceae bacterium | reverse complement strand
AATCCGGCAGGGAGCTGTAAGACCTGGAATCACGGAAAACCGTTGTTCCAGGTCTTTTCATGCAGAAATTTTGATTATAAGTTACATACGGAGCTCTATTTTCCTTTGTTATCACGCTTTGCGCCGTGATTATTCTTGTTACACGCAAAAAGTAGCGCCCTTGCTCTGGTAAGGTAAGGCGCTACTTTTCAGGAATTGGCTGCCCTGTTAAGGATTTCGTCCGCTCCTCTCAGAATAGCAGGGCGCCAAAATACGTCACCGTATTTTTTCCATGATAATACCGGATTCCCGCCTTCTGGGCCAGCTGGCTGACGGAGAAGCCGCAGCCCTCATTGGAGAGCAGCTGGTACTGCTCCAAAAGCAGACGCAGCCTCCGATCCAACGCATCTACCAGCTCCTTGAACCGAAACAGGCTGTTCCGCATACCCTCCAGATCAAAGGAATCCTCCAGTTGAAAGCAGCGGTTGAACAGCAGCATACCCGTGTATTGCTCACACCGCTGCCGGCACTGCTCCAGCGTCCCCACCACCGGAGGGCACGCCCAGGTTGCCCCATAGTTTCCGCAGCGGTTTTCCTCGCAGATCTGGCGGATCTCAGGGTCATACCGCAGGCGTCCCACCTCCACACGGCCCACCTGGCTGAAGCCCTCCTCCAAGATGGTGTGCCGCAGTTCCCTTTCCTCAGTGGTCTGATTCATCTGCCCTGCCACGCCTCAGTCCGCCTGAAAGGGCACTACGCCCTGCACCGCCTCCGCCAGGGTGATGGCGGCGTCATCGTGATCGATATCCACCAGGCGATACCGGTCATTGCCCATCCCCAGCTCCTTCATATAGGTCAGCTGGCGGAGGCCATGGCAGGATTCCATCCGCTCCACCAGGGCATGGCGATCTTTTTCCTCCAGGGCGTAGACCAGATCCACGGAAGCCTGGTCAACGGCCAACATATCCAGGGAGGCCAGAATGCCAATGTTGGGAGTGACCACCGGCTCCGCGGCGGTGCCTTCACAGTCGCAGGACACAGACATGTTCCGCAGCACGTTCACATAGGAAATGTGAGGAGCAAAATGATCGGCCACCGCCTTGGCCGACTCGGTCATCCGCTCCATAAACTCCTCTTTATCAATATCCCACTGATAGTCGGAGCCAGGGGTGGTGTGGATCATGGCCTTGCCGATCCGACCGTCTGCGCAGCCAATGCCAATGTTCTTGGCGGAGCCGCCAAAGCCGCCCTGGGAATGGCCTTTAAAGTGGGTCAGCACAAACAGGGAGTCATAGTTCAGCAGGTTCTTGCCCATCACCATCTCTGTAAACCACTTGCCTCCCTTTACCGGCAGGGCCGCCGTCCCTTCCTCGTCCAGAATATCCACCGGGCCAAAGGTCCATCCGTTGATCTCCAGGGTTTTCCGATGCTGTTCGGTGGTATAGCGGTCCCCCTCATAGTAGGTGTTGGTCTCCACAATCGCCGCGCCGGGCAGATCCTGCTGAATCAACTCCTCCACCCAGGGACGGGGAATAATGTTGGGGCCGTGGGCCTCGCCGGTGTGCAGCTTGATGC
The DNA here is from genome assembly GCA_964604605.1 of uncultured Lachnospiraceae bacterium. Taxonomy (GTDB): domain Bacteria; phylum Bacillota; class Clostridia; order Lachnospirales; family Lachnospiraceae; genus Pseudolachnospira. Next base: position 3,246 of record CAZSAF010000208.1, on the reverse strand, counting down.
CCACCTTGCCGGTCAGCACCCCACTGACCCGCTGAAAAATTTTCCGCAACCCCTCCGCTGAGAGGTCTCTTGTGAAATAGACCACGGATTCCGCCCCGCTGCGCTGGCTGCAGGGAATATAGTGATCTCCGCCTGTTCCGGGAACTGGTTTCTGATTTGCCATGGGTTGTCCTCCTGTCCATTGATTCTTTTTCCAAACGGCCGGACTACTGTTTCCGGCGCATTTCCATCATATCACAAAAAGGATTGCCCAAAAAGTCCCCTCCGGCATAAAATAAAAGAAACTCCTTCTATCTGTGAGGTTTCCTATGCCCAACGAAAGACGCGGCGTGCCCTACCGGCAGGCCGGTTTGATGCGGGTGGACAACGCCCTGGTGGAGAAGGTTTCCGCCCCCAGCCGCTCCCACGGCTCGCTTCTGATCTCCTACGCGGTTCCCGGCCCCGGTGACCTAACGTTTGTGGAGCAGCTGCAGCTGAATATCAGCCCCGGCACCCTGGTATTAAACGCCCTGGGCCGGCCGGTATGTTTCTGTGACATTCGGCCCGGCACCTGGATTGACACGGTTTTCTCTCCCATGCGCACCCGGAGCATTCCGTCCCAGTCCACTGCCTATCAGGTACAGGTGCTGTAGCGGTATCTGGCCTTCCGTCAAAGGAGGTCCACCACAAAGGCGCCGGCCATCACTAGAACCGCCAGGCAGAGCACCGCTGCCTTCACCGGAATTCCTTGTCCGCTGCCTCGGCGGATCCAGGCCAGATCTGCCGCCCCCACGGCGGCAGATACCGCTGCGGCCAGCAGGCAGGGAATATTGCATCTCCAGACCAGCCACATGACGGCCAGAAGAACCAGCTCTCCATAAATTCCCACCAACACCGGCCAGAAGGAAGGCCCTATTGTCCGGCTATCATCCTCCGGGCACGTTTCTTTTCTTCTCTGCCGCCATCCGGCTGCCCACAGAGCAATACCCAGTACAGGGCGCTGGCCCCGTGCAGCAGGGTGCCGCCGGAGATGGCGGCCCACAGGACCGCTCCCCGCAGCAGAAAACGCCAATCCACCTGCTTCCGGAACAGAATCAGCAGCAGCCAACTCATCATAAAAAAAGCGGCTCCCCAAACCACCGTTCCCATCACCAGCTCCAGCATCCAAGGCAAATACAGCACCAAAAACACCCAGTATCCGGCCGCCAAACGCAGGCTGGTCCGGTCATTCCGAATCCAAACAAAAAGCAGCAGCCAAAGCAGAAGAAACCCGCCGGTCACAGCCACTGTGTACCCCTGAGCCGGATTTCTCCCTTCGGCGCTGCCGTAAAACCAGGTAAACAACAGCGAGGCAAGAACCCCTGCCCCGCATGTGCCCACTTTCAGCCAATGTGTTTTCGCTCTCAACTCTCTCCCTCCCGGGACGGCCTCACACCGTTACCACAATCCCTCCATCATTGGCGTAGGTGGTGCTGACTCCCGCCGCATTCACCACATACACCTTTCGGAATTTCAGGCGGCTGCAGATCATCTCCCGCACCGTCTCCGCCCGCTCCGGGCAGTTGACGTGGGTGATTCCCAGGATTTTCTTCTCCGTCTCCCGGCTGTTCTGCACCACATAGTCCACCATCTTCTTCAGAGCCCGATGAATGCCCCGGCTCTGGTCCAGCTTAATAATCACCCCGTCCCGGGCAGACATCACCGGCTTAATATGGAGAGCCGTGGCCAAAATGGCAGCCAGTCCGGTGAGGCGTCCGTTTTTCCGCAGAGTCTCCATGTCCTCCAGAACAAAGTAGGTCTTCATCTCATCACGGAACCGCTCCACTTTCTCCACAATCTCTTCAAAAGAGGCTCCCGCCTCTGCCAGCTCCTGGATTTTAAAACCGATCAAGGTCTCTCCGCAGCAAGCGGAATTGGAATTGAACACATAAATCTGCTTTTCACCGGGATGCTCCTCCTCATACAGCTTTTTGGCCAGCTGCGCGCTGTCATAGGTACCGCTCAGGTGCTTGGAGAGTGTGACCACAAAAACCATTTTGGCATCTTCCTCCCCGTAAGCCCGCAGAAATGCCTCTGGAGAAGGGCAGGCGGTCTTGGCGCAGGAGAGACTCTCCTTCACCAGACGGAGGAATTCCTTCTGATTGAAAGTGTCATCATCAATAAAGGTTTTTCCTCCGATCTGAAGCGTCAGAGGCACCACTCGAAAATGCCCGTCTGCCTTTACCTCCTGCGTCAAATCGCTGCAACTGTCCACTACAATTTTATACTTCACGGCATCCTCCTGGAACACATATAGTTTCTAATACTACATATAATAGCATATATTTCCAGGTTTGAAAAGAGATTTTTTCCCTCTCTGGCAGAGTGAAAAACTATCTGCGCTTTTCTTTCATACCTTGATGCAGTTCCCGGTTCCTCCGGCGGGCCATTCTCCACTTTCTCCGCTGATGCTGGATCCACAGCCGGAGAATGAACAGCACAATCAAGGCCACCAGGACCAAAACAACGGCCACCAGAAGCACCAGCTGCCAGGTTTCCAGGCCTGACAGGCTGCCCTGGCTCGCCTCCGTCTGGGACTGGACACGGAAATTTTCCAGCCCCTCACTTTCACTGACGTTCCCTCCGTTGGCCTGGACGCTCACCGGTACCGAGGCAATCTGCTGGCCCTGCCAGGTATAAACCAGCTGCCCGGCGCAGGTGCCATCCTCGGAAGGCTCGTCCAGCTGCAAAGCGGTGCTGACCTGGTCCACCGCCGCATCGTTCGGGAGCAGGATCCAGGAATCCGCATCCACGGTTACCGACTCCACTCCCTCCAGCTCATTCCCGGCAGCTGCCTCCAGCGCTGCGGTGTCCGCCTGCTCCGCCGCCGAGTAGAGGGTAAAATTTTCAAAGCCATAGTCCAGGAGAGCCTCCGTATCCTCGTAGGACTGGCTCCGCGCCTCCGCCTTCATGGTCACGCAGACCAGCTCCTGATCCTCCCGCACACCGTAGGTCACCAGCGTATTCTGGGCCATCTGTATGTAGCCGGTCTTTCCCGCCACCACATCCTCATTATAATACTCGGAGCTGGAGATCATCATCTGATCCAGCATCTCCACGCCAAAGCCATCCGGCCAGGTGTTGGTCGGGGCAATGGAGTACCGGGGGGTGGAATCAATTTCCAGGAACGTCTCATTCTGCACCGCCGCACAGTAGATCCGGGCCATGTCCTCCGCGGTGGTGTAGTGGTTTTCGTCAAACAGGCCGTGGGGATTGGCAAAATGGGAG
>CAZSAF010000207.1:0-4861 GCA_964604605.1 uncultured Lachnospiraceae bacterium | reverse complement strand
GGAGACAATAAAATTCAGATAGGCGCCAAAATAGAAAACCGTCAAAATGGAAATAGCGCACAAAATGGCAAAGGTCTTTTGAAAGAAACGATTCTGAATTAGCTTCTTTTTCCTCATTTCTTCGTTTCTCCTCTCCCATTTTTTCATATTGATGATTTTATCACAAAAATTCGGAAGTTTCAACCACCTGAGGAAGCCGCAAACGCTTCTTGCCTATTGTTCCCTTTTTCCGCTGCGGTAATAATTCACCAGCCGCCGCATGTCCGGCGTCAGCTTCCGCCGCCGGTCCCACGCCAGGCTCACCTCCACCGGCACCGGCGGATCCAGCCGCACCCACTGGACCCCCGGCAGGCTTTCCGCCAGGAAGCGCAGCAAAAACCCGGAGGCGGCCCCGCTCCGGACCATACTGTGGACCGTGGAAAGCTGTTCCGTCTCATGGAGCACCCGGGGCTGTACGCCGGCGGCCTGAAACTGACGCATCACCAGCTCGTGCTGGGAAAAGCTGCTCTGGAAAAAGACCAGCGGCTCCCCCTCCAGCTGCTCCGCCGAGATACACTCCTTCCCCACCAGCGGATGGTCCGGCGCCGCGCACCACACCGTTTCGGTCTGGGAAACGGAAACCGCGTGAAAGTCCGGCTCCAGCGGGCCGCTGTGGGTAGCAAAGGCCAAATCCAAGGTGTTGTCCAACAGCCCCCGAAGCAGCGTCTTGGTTCCTCGCTCCTCCGCCGTCAGGGAAATCTGGGGATATTCCTGCAGGAATACCTGATACAGCTCCGGCAGCACCAGGGTCCCCACCATCGGCGGCACGCCAATGCGGATGGTGTGATGCTCCTCGCTGAAGTCGTTCATGTACCGCTCCACCCGGTCCGCATGCTGAAGCAGGCTGGTCCCCAGCTCCCAGAGGGCCTTCCCCTCCTCCGTCAGCGCAAACCCCTGGTAGCGGCGGATGGTCAGCTTCACGTCAAACTCCTCCTCCAGCTCCCGGATGGCCATGGAGATGGATGGCTGGGAGACGTGGAGCGCTTCCGCCGCGACCGTAATGCTGTGATACCGACAGGCGGCCTCAAAATACCGTAATTGCTGAAGTTTCATTGCGTTTTTCCCTCCTGGCTCTATAATATCAATATTTTTGATAGAGTTCAAATATTTTTATACTTGACCAAAACACCACTTTCTTCTACAATCAAACCAGTTACAGCAAGGAGGCAGAATCATGCAGCTAACATTTGCCATCGGAAAACGAAAGCAGTCGGTGGAGGTACCGGAAGAAGCCCTTCTGGGGGTGCTGGAGTCCTCGGAAATTCCCCAGGAGCTCACCGGGGAGGCGGCAGTCCGCCATGCCCTGGAGCATCCCATCGGCTCCCTGCGGCTCCGGGAGCTGGTTCACCCGAGTGAAACCGTGGCCATCATCACCAGCGACATTACCCGGCCCATGCCCACCTGGAAGGTAATGCCGGCGCTGCTGGAGGAGCTGTACGCCGCCGGCATCCGGTCGGCGGACATTTCACTGGTCTTTGCCCTGGGCAGCCACCGGGGCCACACACCGGAGGAGCAGGAACACCTGGCCGGGGAGCAGGTCTACCGGGAGATCCGCTGCGTGGACGCGGACAGCAGTGACTGCGTACATATCGGAACCACCTCCCGGGGGACACCGGTGGACATTGACCGCCGGGTGGCCCAGGCGGACCGGCGGATCTGCCTGGGGAACATTGAGTACCACTATTTTGCCGGCTACTCCGGCGGCGCCAAGGCCATTATGCCCGGCGTCTCCACCCGGGCCGCCATCCAGTCCAACCACTGTTTCATGGTCCGACCGGAGGCCTGCGCCGGGCGCATTGCCGGAAACCCGGTGCGGGAGGATATTGAGGAGGCGGCCGCCATGGTAGGGGTGGACTTTATCCTCAACGTGGTGCTGAGCCCGCAGAAGGAAATCCTGCACGCCGTGGCCGGGGATGTGACCACCGCCCACCGGGCCGGCTGCCAGTTCCTGGACACCCTGTACCGGCGGCAGATTGACCGGGCGGCGGATATTGTGATGGTCTCCCAGGGCGGCGCCCCCAAGGACCTGAACCTGTATCAGACCCAGAAAGCCCTGGACAACGCCAAGCATGCCGTGCGCAAGGGCGGCATCATCATCCTCATCGGCTCCTGCCAGGAAGGGATGGGGGAGAAAACCTTTGAGGAGTGGATGACCACCGCCTCGGAGCCCCATCAGCTGATCCGGCGGATCCAGGAGGACTTCCGGCTGGGAGGCCACAAAGCCGCCGCCATCGCCATGGTGTTGGAGAACGCGGACATCTACCTGGTCAGCGATCTGGAACCGGATTTTGTCCGCAGCATCTTTATGACGCCCTTCCCCACAGTGGAGGAGGCCTACCGGGCCGCCCAGGCCAAGCTGGGGAAAAATGCCACCGTGCTAGCCATGCCCTACGGCGGCTCCACCCTGCCCACGGTGCGGGGAGCAGAGGAAGCGGGCCAGTAAGCGCCCCAAAGGCGCCTGCCGCTTCTGGTGAAACGCGCGAAACAATGTTTCAAGATAGGAGGAATTTAGAATGGATTACGCAGCAGAATCTTTGAAAATGCACTACCAGCTGAGAGGAAAACTGGAGATCACCCCCCGGGCCGCCGTGGACAGCAAGGAAGCCCTGTCCCTGGCCTACACCCCCGGTGTGGCTCAGCCCTGCCTGGAGATCCAGAAGGACGTAAACAAAAGCTATGACCTGACCCGCCGCTGGAACACGGTGGCCGTGGTCACCGATGGCTCCGCTGTCCTGGGCCTGGGCGACATTGGCCCCGAGGCCGGTATGCCGGTGATGGAGGGCAAATGCGTGCTCTTCAAGGCCTTTGGCGATGTGGACGCCATTCCCCTGTGCGTCCGTAGCCAGAACGTGGACGACATTGTCAACACCGTGGCCCTGCTGGCTGGCAGCTTCGGCGGCGTCAACCTGGAAGACATTGCCGCTCCCCGGTGCTTTGAGATTGAGAAAAAACTGAAGGAACGCTGTGACATTCCCATCTTCCACGATGACCAGCACGGCACCGCCGTCATCACCCTGGCAGGCCTGATCAACGCCCTGAAGATTGTGGGCAAGAAAATTGAGGATGTGAAAATCGTCACCTCCGGCGCCGGCGCGGCAGGCATTGCCATCATCAAGCTGCTGATGAGCCTGGGCCTGAAGAACGTGATTATGACCGATCGGAAGGGCGCTATCTATGCAGGCCGTGAGGGCCTGAACCCTATTAAGGAAGAGATTGCCGCCGTCACCAACCTGGATAAGCAGGCCGGTTCCCTGGCGGAGGTTATTAAAGGCGCCGACGTGTTCATCGGCGTGTCCGCCCCGGGTACCCTGACCAAGGAGATGGTGGCCACCATGGCCAAGGATCCCATTATCTTTGCCTGCGCCAACCCGGTTCCGGAGATCTTCCCGGATGAGGCCAAGGCAGGCGGCGCCGCCGTGGTTTCCACCGGCCGCAGCGATTACCCCAACCAGGTCAACAACGTGCTGGCCTTCCCGGGCATCTTCCGGGGCGCCCTGGATGTGCGGGCTTCGGACATCAACGATGAGATGAAGATTGCCGCTGCCTACGCCCTGGCCGGCCTGGTATCCGATGAGGAGCTGAATCCGGATTACATTCTGCCCGCAGCCTTTGATCCCCGTGTGAAGGATGCGGTGGCAGCTGCCGTGGCGGAAGCTGCCCGCAAGAGCGGCGTAGCCCGGATCTGATCTTCCGGATCGGATATTTCTGCCGCCGGCCGCCCTGCCCACGGGCCGGACGGCCGGCAGTTTCATATAGAAGAATCTCCCTCACTTCTTCTTACCTTATGGGAAAACCCCGCCGGTGAAAAGGTCACCGACGGGGTTTTTGCTTACAAACGGTTTTCTCTTGATTTTGCGGAAATTCTATGCCATGATATAGATTTAGGAGGTAGGCTATGCGGGCAGAAAAAGACCGGCAGGCTTTCACTTTTTGGAAACATTCCTGGGGAAAATGGGTGCTGCTCCTTGCGGTTATCCTGCAGGCCATCAGCCTGTTTCTGCTGGTACAGGAATACCGGGAATATGAAGGACTTTATCAACAGGGCCGCGTTTTTTCCCAAACGTTGTGGGAAAACTATTCCGCCCAGACCCGCTTCCAGCTGGCGCTCAGAGGAATGTTCCTCATCGGCTGCCTGGATGTCTTTCTGATGGGTTTTCTGATCCGCAGCAAACAGGGCCTACGGCTGGCGGAAACCGTTTCCCTGTTTCTGTTAACCGCCGCCTGGGGCATTGCCGGCCCTGCGCTGCAGCTAACCACTGTGCCCTCGCACCGTACCATTTGGATCCTATTCCTGCTGATTCTGGCGGTCGCCTGTTGCTGGAGCGGGATTCAGTATAGGTGGAACGCTGCAAAGCCATGATAGGAGTATACATAACAATCCGGGAGGTTTAGGATGCTGAACATTTATCTGGGCGAAATGGAACAAGCCATTTATTATCCGCCCGTATACTTTGATAATCAATATGAAGATGAATGGACTACCGATCCATTATCCGTAGAAATGATCAAAGATGTAGATCAATCCGTGGTAGTGAGCTCTCATTTAATTGAAAGTCCGGTGCTGGGGCCTATCTCTGTAAAAGAAATCTCCGGCATCTGATGGATTTCGGAAATACTGAATTTCAAATAAAACTCCTGAACACAGGAGACACCGTTTCTAATATGCGGCAGTTTGTGGAAATTGCAGGAAGATATGTGTAGGTAAAAGGAATAAAAGGGAAATATAAGATTGTCGTTAAAAACAACCGTCTTCATTATGAGTTTGAAATAAAAAGAAATATTACCGTGATCCGGGGCGACAGCGCTACAGGAAAAACAACAC
>CAZSAF010000206.1:0-4900 GCA_964604605.1 uncultured Lachnospiraceae bacterium | reverse complement strand
GAACGGCCCGGGGAAGACGGAAATCCGGCAGAAGGATTTCCGCCTTCTTTTTTTGTCTTTGGCGGGGCTTTTTTGGATTTGGGACTTGACATAAAGTTTACTGGAAGTGCTAAAATCCCTTTATTGTGCGGTCCATCTTGGGAGGAAGCACAGGAGGAAAAGGCATGTTGAGAATCGGGTGGATGGCAGTGGCCCTGGCGGCTGCCGCATTGTGGGCGCTGTTTTATCTGTATCTGCTGCATATACTGGAATTTCTCCGGGCCAACGGCAAAAGCTGGGTGGTCCGGGGCGCGGCGGCCTGGTGGATCTGGTGAATCAGATCGGCAAGGCGGTGGGAAAGGCCAGCGGGCGTTCCTTCCCCCGGTGGCGGAAGGTGTACCGCAGCGGCCTTATCCCCCTGGCGGCAACGGTGCTGGTGCTGGGCCAGGTGGAGAGCACCTACGGCACCTTCTTTGTCTATGGCAATCATGACCGTTCCCGGTACCGGCCGGATCCCAATTACACGGAAGAGCAGCTGCGGGAGGCCCTGGAAGGAAACGGCATCCGGATCCTGCGGGATGAGGCCCTGGCGCTCAACGGGGAGCTGACCGTCATTGGGCGGGACGACCGGTCCGTGCCCCAGTATGGCAGCCCCGGGAATACGCGGAGGACGGCGCCCTGGGCTTTGACCTGGTGCTGTCCGGCCACACCCATGCGGGGCAGCTGTGGCCGGTGGGCTGGATCAACCAACTGCTGGGGGTCAGTGATGTGAACTACGGATATGCCCGCTTTGGGGACATGCAGGCCATTGTATCCTCCGGCATCGGTGGCTGGGGCTATCCGCTGCGCACCTCCGGCCGGGCGGAGTTTGTGACAGTGCAGGTGCTACCGGAAAGATAAAAAACATCAAGAAAAGGGGCAAAATGCATTAAATTTGCTCATGGAAATCAGACCGCGTTCATGGTAAGATAGCAGGCAAAAGCGAGGAAGAGGAATAGTAACCGCAACGCGGAGTACAGAAAGCTGCCGGGGGATGCGAGGCAGCGGAAGCAATGCGGCGAACTGGCCTCGGAGCTGCCGGCTGAAGGGGAGCTTTCCCAATAGGCTGTGCCGGAAGTCCACCGTTAGCGGGACAGGATATGACGGGCAACCAAGTATCCGGCGAGGGCATGAGTCACATTCATGAAGTAGAGTGGTACCGCGGGAGGAATCTTTCGTCTCTACAGCAATTGGGCTGCGGAGGCGATTTTTATTTGCAAAAATCTCCCGCCGAAGAGGAAGCAAGGGCGGGCAGGCCAAGATCCCGGCAGCCGGAAATTTTAGATCAGGAGGAAGGCAACATGAACTACCAAAAGTATCGGAGACAGTATTTTCTGCCCCCTGTGGTTACCTGGGATTGGACAAAAAAGGATTACATTGACCGGGCCCCGGCCTGGTGCAGCGTGGACCTGCGGGACGGCAACCAGGCGCTGGTGGAGCCCATGGGGTTGGAGGCCAAGCTGGAGTTCTTCCAGCTGCTGGTGGACATGGGCTTTCAGGAGATTGAGGTGGGCTTTCCGGCGGCATCGGAGACGGAGTACCGTTTCCTGCGCACCCTCATAGAGGAGAACCGGATTCCCCAGGGCGTGACCATCCAGGTGCTGACCCAGGCCCGGGAGCACATTATCCGCAAGACCTTTGAGGCGGTGCAGGGTGCTCCCCACGCCATCATCCATCTGTACAATTCCACCTCCCTGGCCCAGCGGGAGCAGGTGTTCCGCAAGAGCCGGGAGGAGGTAAAGCAGCTGGCGGTGGACGGCGCCCGGCTGCTCCGGAAGCTGGCGGAGGAGACCGAGGGAAGCTTCTCCTTTGAATATTCGCCGGAGAGCTTTTCCGGCACGGAGGTGGACTATGCGGTGGAGGTGTGCAACGCGGTGCTGGACGTGTGGCAGCCTACCCCGGAGCACAAAGTGATTCTCAACCTTCCCACCACCGTGGAGAACGCCATGCCCCACGTGTTTGCCTCCCAGGTGGAGTATGTCTGCCGGAACCTGCAGAACCGGGAATCGGTGATTGTCTCTATTCACCCCCACAACGACCGGGGCTGCGCCGTGGCCACCGCGGAGATGGGCGTGCTGGCCGGGGCGGACCGGGTGGAGGGGACCCTGTTCGGCAACGGGGAGCGCACCGGCAACGTGGATCTGATCACCCTGGGGATGAATCTGTTCTCCCAGGGGGTGGATCCGCAGCTGGATTTCAGCCGCATGCCCCATATCTGCGAGACCTACCAGCGGCTCACCGGCATGAAGGTTTCCCCCCGGCAGCCTTACGCCGGGGAGCTGGTGTTCACCGCCTTCTCCGGCTCCCACCAGGACGCCATTGCCAAGGGTATGAAGTGGCGGGAGGAGAAGCAGTGCCCCTACTGGGAGGTGCCCTATCTGCCCATTGATCCACGGGACGTGGGCAAGACCTACGATTCGGACGTGATCCGGATCAACAGCCAGTCCGGAAAGGGCGGCGTCAGCTTTATCCTCAAGCAGAATTTTGGGCTGGAGCTGCCGGAGCAAATGAAGGAGGAGGTGGGGTACACTGTCAAGCATGTATCCGACCACGAGCATCAGGAGCTGTCTCCCCAGCAGATCTACCGGATTTTTTCGGAAAAGTATATCACCTGCAAAGGGCAGTTCCAGGTGGAGGAATGCCATTTCCGCCAGGCTGACGGCATGGAGGTTACGCTGGAGCTGTGCCTTCCCCGGGGAATCCAGAAGGTGGAGGGGGCCGGAAACGGACGGCTGGACGCGGTGAGCAACGCCCTGCAGCGGTATTTTGACCTGGACTACGAACTGACGGTCTACGAGGTCCACGCCATCTCCCAGGGAACGTCCTCCCAGGCAGCGGCCTATGTGGCCCTCCGCCACCAAGGGCAGGTGTACTGGGGCGTGGGCATCCACGAGGACATTCTCCGGGCCTCCATCAACGCCCTGGCGGTGGCGGTGAACCGGATTTTGAACCGGCAGGAGGAGCAGCGGCAGTCGGACCCGCGGATGCAGGAGATGCTGGCGTATATCCAGGAGCATTTCCGCACCGTGACCCTGGCGGAGCTGGCGGAACAGTTCCACCTGTCCCCGCCGTACCTTTCCCGGTACATCAAGGAGAAGGCCGGCAGCACCTTTGTGGAGATCCTTACGGAGATCAAGATGCAGAAGGCCTGCGCCCTGCTGGCGGAGGAGGGAAAGACCGTGGAGGAGACGGCGGAACAGGTGGGCTATCCCAGTGTGGAGCACTTCAGCCGGCGGTTCAAACAGCGGTACGGGAGGACGCCGGCCCAGTACCGGGACCGGGTCAGCAGCACTTGACGGGATACCGGGTGGTGGTGGTATAATAACGGCAGCTATACCACCAACGGAACAGGAGGCGTGTGAGATGAAGAAACTGGGTTTTGGCTGTATGCGGATGCCGCTGCTGGAGGCGGACAATCCGGAACGTGTGGACCGGGAGCAGGTGTGCCGGATGGTGGACCGGTTCCTGGAGAAGGGCGGCACCTACTTTGACACGGCGTACATGTACCACCACTTCCAGAGTGAGCGGATTGTCAAGGAGGTGCTGGTGGACCGGCATCCCCGGGATTCCTACACCCTGGCGGACAAGCTGCCGGTGGTTTCCCTCCAATGTCCGGAGGATGTGGAGCGGATTTTCCAGGAGCAGCTGGAAAAATGCGGGGTGGACTATTTTGACTACTATCTGCTCCATGACCTGAGCACCTCCCACTATGAGCAGGCGGAAAAATACGACTGCTTTTCCTTCCTTCGGAAGCTGAAGGAGACCGGGAAGGCCTGGCACATTGGCTTTTCTTTCCATGACACGGCGGAGGCGCTGGACCGGATTCTGACCCGGCACCCGGAGGTGGAGTTTGTGCAGCTGCAGATCAACTATCTGGACTGGGAGGATGCAGGCATCCAGTCCCGGCTGTGCTATGAGACGGCGGTGCGTCACGGCAAGCCGGTGGTGGTCATGGAGCCGGTGAAGGGCGGCAGCCTGGCCCAGCTTCCGGCGGAGGCGGAGCAGATCCTGAAGGCCTGCCATCCAGACTGGTCCCCGGCCGCCTGGGCGCTGCGGTTTGCCGCCGGTTTGGACCAGGTGATGGTGGTGCTCAGCGGCATGTCCAGCCTGGAGCAGATGGAGGAGAACCTGCAGGTGCTGGAGAAGCCCCAGCCCCTCTCCCCGGAGGAGCAGGAAGCGGTGCGGAAGGCAGTGGAGCAGATCCGGGGGACGGTGGCCATTCCCTGTACGGCCTGCGGCTACTGCCTGGACGGCTGCCCCCGTCAGATTGCCATCCCCAGCTACTTTGCCCTGTTTAACGCAGAGAAAAAGGATCCCAGCAAAAAGCCCTGGGCCCAGCGGTCCTACTATGCCAACATCAGCCAAAACCATGGAAAGGCATCGGAATGCGTGGCCTGTGGAACCTGTGAGAATATCTGCCCCCAGCACCTTCCCATTATCCGGCTGCTGCAGGATGTGGCCGGGGCGCTGGAGGACTGAAGAAGGAGCGGACATACATGGAACAGAAAGAACTGCGGGACCTGCTGCACCAGGTGTCCGAGGGCAGCCTCTCGGTGGAGGATGCCATGCTGAAACTGAAGCTGGCCCCCTATGAGGAGCTGGGCTTTGCCAAGGTGGACCGGCACCGGGCCCTGCGCCAGGGCATTGCGGAGGTGATCTACGGCGCCGGCAAGACCAAGGAGCAGATAGTGGAGATTGCGGCCCGGATGCTGGCGGACGGCCAGAAAACGGTGCTGATCACCCGCATAAACCCGGAGGCCGCGGCCTACGTGGGGGAGCGGGTTCCTCTGGAGTACCATGAGATGGGCCGGGTGGGCATTGCCGGACAGATGCCGGAGCCGGACGGCTGCGGCAAGATTGTCATTGCCACCGGCGGCACCAG
>CAZSAF010000205.1:4004-4903 GCA_964604605.1 uncultured Lachnospiraceae bacterium | reverse complement strand
ATTACCTGCGCAAGCACGGGGAGAACGCCTACTACGGCCAGAATTAGGATGGCCGGTGGGGCGGCCGGCGGGATCTTAGACCCGCCAGGCCGCCTTTCCCAGCTTCTCGGGGAAATCCTGTGAAACCACAGTCCATTCTTCCTTTTAACAATTCGGAAACAAAACTTCATTGTTTCCCAAACACTCCAGGCCTATGATCAAACCATCCGGTGAGAGAAAACAGAAAATTTGCAGATCTAACAGGAGGATATCAAAATGGCAGAGAGTAAATTTGTGGGGGCCAACGAGAAGATTGCGGAAAATGTGGTGGCCGGCTACAAAAAAGTGGAAAACGGTGTGGTGAATGGCTACAAAAAAATAGAGGACGGCGAGGTAGGCGGTTATAAGAAGATGGAAAACAGTGTGGTGGAAGGGTTCAACCGGGTGATAGACAAATTTGTGGGAGCCTTTCTGACCAAGGAGGGAGAGACCGTGGAGGAAGCCAAGGAGCGGATGGCCGCGGCGCACCCGGAAAAAAAGTGACGCGGGCGTCAAATGGAAACAAAACTTTAACATTTCCGTGCTAGAATACCGCCGGTTTGTGGGGGAAAGAACGGAGGAACCGCGCGATCCGCATTGCGTAATCGGATAGGAGAAGGACGTTCTCTATCGGAAGGACAGGAGGAAGGACAGATATTTCAGGTATTGGTGATGGAGGATGACCGGGAGCTGAACCAGGAGATCCCCATCCTGTTCATGACCGCCCGGGATGATTTTGCCTCCAAGCGGCGGGGGTTCCAGGCGGGCATTGACGATTATATGGTCAAGCCCATTGACCTGGAGGGGCTGCTCCTGCGGATGGAGGCACTGCTGCGCCGGGCCAAAATTGCTTCCAGCAAAAAGCTGACGGTGGGCAGGCT
>CAZSAF010000205.1:0-3994 GCA_964604605.1 uncultured Lachnospiraceae bacterium | reverse complement strand
GTCAAGCCCATTGACCTGGAGGAGCACACCGCCTACCTGGACGGGGAGGAGATCCCCCTGACAGTGCGGGAGTTTAACTTGATCTACAAGCTGCTGTCCTACCCGAAAAAGACCTTTACCCGTTCGCAGCTGATGGATGAGTTCTGGGACAGCGGCTCCACCTCCGGCCCCCCGGACGGTGGATGTGTATATTACCAAGCTGCGGGACAAATTTTCGGTCTGCCAGGATTTTGAGATTGTCACCGTCCACGGCCTGGGCTACAAGGCGGTGCTGAAATGAGCGAGGGCGGACGGAACCGGAGGCGGCGGTGGCTGTTTTCCCTGCGGCGGTATATCAGCTTTTTCCTGCTGATGGCCTTTGTGATCAGCTGCTGCATGATTCTGTTCCTGAATACGGTGGCCCGGTCCACCGGCATGGAGCTGACCCAGGCGCACATTGAGACGGCGGCCAAGCTGACCTTCCTCAATGTGGTGCTGCTGAGCCTTCTGTGTACGGTTATTGACGGGCTGCGGCGGAAGTGGCCGGTGCGGCAGATTATCCAGGCGGCGGAGCAGATGATGAAAGGCGATTTTTCCGTCCGCATTCCTCCCATCCGCAGCGTGGACAGCGCCAGCGGCTTTGAGGTGATTGCGGACTATTTTAACCGGATGGCGCACCTTTACGGTGACGCTCAGGAGAAGGAAAAATGGAGAAACTCAAGAACATTCTGCATAAGCTCTTGTTCCCGGGTACGGCGGTGGTGCTGCTGAGCATTCCGGTGGGCTGCTGGCTGCTGGCTTACACCTTCCTGGTGGCGGGGGAGGAAAGCCCGGTGGCCTACGTGTCCTATGTGGTGTCCGCCTATTCCCTGACCATTGTCTGCACAGGACTGATTCCGGCGCTGAAAAAAGCCAACCGCTGGAACCGCCGGAATCCTCTGATCAAGCGGTTCCTGGAGGATGTGCCCTTCCGGCTGCAGATCACCCTGCACGTTTCCCTGGGCATCAACCTGCTGTATGCGGTGGTCAACGGGGTCTCCGGGGTATACTATCGGTCCGTCTGGTTCGGCACACTGTCGGTGTACTACATTTTCCTCACCGTCATGCGGTTCCTGCTGGCCCGCTACTCCCGCCGGAATGGATTCGGCGGGAATCCGGAGGCAGAGCTGCGGCGGTACCGGCTGTGCGGGGCGGTGCTGGTGCCCATGAACCTGGCCCTGGCCGGGGTGGTGGTGCTGGTGATCTACCAGAACCAGGGCTTCGAGTACGCGGGGACCCTCATCTATGCCATGGCCCTGTACACCTTTTACATTACGGTGATGGCAGTGGTCAACGTGGTGCGGTACCGGAAATACAACAGCCCGGTGATGTCTGCCTCCCGGGCGGTGAACCTGGCGGCGGCCATGGTCTCCATGTTATCCCTGGAGACCGCCATGCTGACCCAGTTCGATGACGGCACCACTGCGCCCTATTTCCGCACCGTTATGGTGGGCGCCACCGGCGGCGTGGTCTGCGCCCTGGTGGTGGGCATGGGCTCCTACATGATCATCCACGCCACCCGCAGGCTGCGGGAGATGGAAAGCAGATAAAGGAAATACCCTGCGGGTATACCTTTATGCCGTGAAAAGCACGGCAAAGCCAAGGAAACACCCTGCGGGTATACCTTTATGCTGTGAGAAACACAGCAGAACTAAGGAAAGGAAGTTGGAAGTATGGAAACAGATTCGAAAACCTTCGAGTATACGTACTCCGCCCGGCAGCAGGAGGAGATCCGGGCCATCTGCGATAAGTATCTGCCCAAGCAAGAGGATAAGATGGAGCAGCTGCGGCGGCTGGACAAGAGCGCCACAAAGAAGGGAAACCTTGTTTCCATTACCGTTGGCATTGTGGGCTGCCTGCTCTTGGGAGTCGGCATGTGCTGTACCATGGTGTGGATGGCCAGCCTGTTTGTGCCGGGGATTGTCATTGGCCTGGTTGGCATTGCCCTGGTGGCGGCTACCTATCCTCTGTATCAGTATATCACCAAAAAAGAGCGGGAGAAGCTGGCCCCCCAGAGCCTGCAGCTGGCGGAGGAGCTGTCCCGGCCGGAGTAAAGACAGCGAGATTTGCCGGCAGCCCCCATGTTGTCCATTTGTTACGGTGGCTTTTTCTATTTTGAAAATTCCAGCAGTAATGAAACCAGGAATTACAGACTATTTTGCGATTTTCGTGATTTCAGCGGTAGCTCAAACCGAGCAAATACGGCGGCTTTTCCAATTTTATGGATTTCAGCGGTATCATTGTCGGCTTCTTTACAGTGGCTTTTGCTGTTTTTGAGATTTTAGCAGTAAAATGCCCGAGGTCATTACAGAGGTTTTTGTTATTTCTTGAAATTCGGCTGTAAATTCGGATCGAATGCCATTTTTCAGGATAAAGCAGTTCTGTCCTCGGTGATTTCCTTCACCATCAGCGCTGTGGCCTCTTTCCACTGATCCATAAAGTGGGGAATAAAGCCATGATGGGCATCCGGGAAACGACGGATGGTGATCTCTACCCCCTGGGCGGCTACCCGCAGGGCGTAGGCCTCATCCTCAAACCGGAAGCCGCATTGGCCGGCGGTAATTACCACCGTCTCCGGCAGGGCTGCCAGCATCTCGTCCGGGGCAATCCAGGGGTTGGCGTAAGGATTCTGGCGAACCGCCGGGTCCCGGCGGAACAGCAGGTCGTCAAAGGCCTTGCCCCGCTTCTGCATCCGTGCCGCAAACTCATTTTCCGGCTGCTCCGGCGCTTTCTCCTCCATGTTCAGCGGCGCGTAGCAGAGGATTTCCTTTTTAAAATGGAATTCGCCGGTCTGGGCTGTCCGTAGGGCCACCCCCGCGGTCAGGTGTCCGCCGGCGCTGTAGCCGCCCACGGAGATCCGCTCCGGGCTGCAGCCCAGGGCCTCCGCCTGCCGGAACGCATAGCGGACCGTCTCATAGCACTGCTCGAACATCACGTTCCAGGGAGCCTTCTCTGAGGTGGTGTAGTCCACGGACAGCACCACGCCCTGGATCTGGTGGGCCAGGTAGCAGCTGAAGTAGCGGTCATTGTCCACATGGGGGATGTACCCGCCGCCGCCGTGGATGTTGACAAACAGCGACGCTCCCGGCTCCAGGCCCTCCGGTACACACTGGTAAACCGTAAAGGGGAAGCCGGCGGCGGTCAGGGTGAGCTGGGTCACCTGAGCCAGGTTCTGGTAGTCTATAATCTCCTGGGGATAAGCCAGGTGGGCCTGGGAAGAGGAGGAAGTCTCATCCAAAATCCGCAGGGCCTCGTCATACTGTTCTTGGGTTAAAGCCATGGTTATACACTCCTTTCACGGCTGTTTCTCCGCGTCGGCGGCTCGCTCCAGCATAAAGTCATGCCAGACGGATTTGTCCACAAAGCCGCTGAAATCCGTGGGGTCGTCCGGGTTTACCCCGCTGAGCAGGTTGGTCATATTGTGGTGGCTGGTCAGGCAGATGTCAATGTCCCACTCCGCCATCTCCCGGCAGTCGTCTATGAACCGCTGCTTCAGGGTCAGCGGGTAACCATACTCCGTCAGGATCTTGGTCATCAGGAAGGGGGTGCCGGCGCCGCCGTGCATGCCGCAGTGGTAGGTGCGGCCGTCCTCGTCCGTGTCGTCAAAGAAGAAGGACGTGGTGCCGGGGGTGTGACCCGGGCACAGCTTGGTGTGGATGGTGAACCGGCCCATGGTAATGGGCTTGTCGTCCGCGTAAAACTCGTCCGGCTCAAAGTCCGGGGCGTAGTGGAACAGCACCCGCTCCGGGTATTTCTGCTTGATCTCATAGTCCTCCCGGGACATGTAGACCTTGGCGCCGGTCATCTCCTGCAGGGCCCGGAGGCCGCCGCAGTGGTCCTGGTGGCCGTGGCTTAAGAGGATCATTTTGATGTCCTTGGGATTGTAGCCGGCGTCCCGGATAGCCTCGGTGAGCAGGTACAGGGCCCGGATCTCAAAGGTGTCAATGAGAATCAGCCCCTCCCCGGTGTCCAGCAG
>CAZSAF010000204.1:0-4914 GCA_964604605.1 uncultured Lachnospiraceae bacterium | reverse complement strand
TCCGGCCAGGAATACGGCGGCATGCCGCGTGGAACCTGGCAGATCCGAACCGGCAGAGCCGGCAGGAAGAACAGAAAGAGAGGAAAACAATATGTGCGCGATTTTTGGTTACGTGGGCCACGACATGGATTATGACACTCTGCGGGATTACCTGCTCCGGACCGTAAACCGGGGGCCGGATGATCAGCGGCTGGTGGAGACGGAGTTTGGCTATATCGGCTTTGACCGGTTGGCCATTATGGATCTGACCGATGACGGCATGCAGCCCTTTGAGCGGGACGGCAGCTGGGTGGTCTGCAACGGGGAGCTGTACGGCTTCCGGGTGATGAAAAAAGAGCTGGAGGAGCGGGGCTACCGGTTTGAGAGCCAGTCGGACTGCGAACTGCTGCTGCCCCTGTTCCGGGAGTATGGCCTGGAGATGTTCCGGCATCTGGACGCGGAGTTTGCCTGCCTGATCTATGACGCGGAAAGCGGCCAGGTGGTGGCGGCCCGGGATCCCATCGGCATCCGCCCGCTGTTCTACGGCTACTCGGAGAGCGGCCACATTGCCTTTGCCAGCGAGGCCAAGTGCCTGGTGGGCTGGGTCAAGGAGGTGTTCCCCTTCCCGCCGGGCTGCTACTACTGTGACGGCAAGTTTGAGCGCTATGCGGACATTGCCAGCGTGGCGGAGTACCGCCATGAGGAGCTGCCGGAGATCACACGCAACATCCGGGAAAAGCTGGTGGCCGGTGTGGAGAAGCGTCTGGATGCCGATGCCCCTCTGGGCTTCCTGCTCTCCGGCGGCCTGGATTCCAGCCTGGTCTGTGCCATTGCGGCCAAGATCCTGAAAAAGCCCATCCGCACCTTTGCCATCGGCATGGATGTGGATGCCATTGACCTGAAATACGCAAGACAGGTGGCGGACCACCTGGGGGCGGAGCACACGGAAGTGATCATGACCAAGGAGCAGGTGCTGGAAAACCTGGAAAAGGTCATTGCGGCCCTGGGCACCTACGACATCACCACCATCCGGGCCAGCATGGGTATGTACCTGGTGTGCCAGTACATCCATGAGCACACGGACATCCGGGTGTTGCTCACCGGGGAGATTTCCGATGAGCTGTTTGGCTATAAATACACGGACTTTGCCCCCAGTGCCCAGGCCTTCCAGGAGGAGGCGGAAAAACGGCTCCGGGAGCTGTACTTCTACGATGTGCTCCGGGCGGACCGGTGCCTGGCGGACAACAGCCTGGAGGCCCGGGTGCCCTTTGGGGATCTGGATTTTGCCCGGTACGTCATGTCTATTGACCCAGCCCGGAAGCTGAACACCTACGGAAAGGGCAAATACCTGCTGCGGAAAGCCTTCGAAGAGGGAGACTGGCTGCCGGAGAACATCCTGTGGCGGGAGAAGGCCGCCTTCAGCGATGCGGTGGGCCACAGCATGGTGGACGACCTGAAGGAGTATGCGGAAAGCCTCTACACGGATGAGGAGTTTGAGGAGAAGCGGAAGGCATATACCTTTGCCCAGCCCTTCACCAAGGAGAGCCTGCTGTACCGGGAGTTGTTTGAGAAATACTATCCCGGCCAGGTCAAAATGATCCCGGATTTCTGGATGCCCAACCGCTTCTGGGAGGGCTGCGATGTGGACGATCCCAGCGCCCGGGTACTGAAGAACTATGGGGACAGCGGAAAATAAACCGGATTATGTGGTAATCCGGTGTGAAAAAGGGAGCCCGGCGGCGGCCAAAGGGCTTCCTTTTTTGCGCCTTCCGGCAGAGAAAACATGAGGAAAATACTGGAAAATCCGGAAAAAGAAAAAAGAAAATCGCCAAATATAGTTTTAAACACCTATTTGACAAAAAAGATTGCGATGGCTATAATGATATAAAAATCACAAATGCCAGGCGGAGAGAAGGAACGCGAGATGAACCTGCAGCAGATACAGTATTTCAAAGTGATTGCGGAGTTGGAGCACTACACACGGGCCGCGGAGAAGCTTCTGATTTCCCAGCCCAGCCTGAGTTATGCCATGTCGGAGCTGGAGCGGGAGCTGGGGGCCCCGCTGTTCCGGAAGGTGGGCCGGGGGGTTACCCTGACCAAATATGGGAAATCCTTTCTGCGGCATGCGGAGCGTTCCCTCCAGGAGCTGGAGGACGGGAAAGAGGAGATTGCCCAGATGCTTTACCCGGACCGGGGCACCATTGTGCTGTCCTACGCCAGCTCCATGGGCTTTAACTTTATCCCTTATATCGTCAGCTGCTTCTACGAGGAGGAGAGCAACCGGCAGATTGAGTTCGTGTTTGAACAGCGCCCTACACCAGAGACGGTGAAGCTGTTCCGGGATGGGAGCATTGACATTGGCTTTGGGTCCCGGACGGACAATCCGGAGATGATCTTTTCCCCCATATACAAGGAAAAAATGGTGGTGGTAGTCCCCTTCCATCACCCGCTGGCGGAGCGCAAAACCGTGAGCCTGAAGGAGATTGCCCAGGAAAACCTGGTGACCTGGAAGAAGAGCTGCGCCAGCCGGCCGGAGGTGGAGGAATTGTTCTGGAAGGCTAAGATTACCCCACGCATTGCTTATGAGGTGCAGGATGAGGTGATGATCACCGGGATTGTGGCCAAAGGACTGGGCGTGGGCATTGTCCCCCGGCTGCTGGGGCGGGACTATGAAAACGTGAAAATGCTGGAAATTGAAGGATTGGAAGCCAGCCGGACCATGTATATGATCTGGCCCCGGAACCAGTTCTTTTCCCCGGCGGCGGAGCGGTTCCGGGATTTTGTAATCCGGCACATGGAGGAATTTCAGAGCGAGCCCGGCAAGTTTTAACGACAGGGGACGCCCGCAGGCAAATGGAAAAAGCGGTCATGCCGGAAAACGGGCAGGGCCGATTCACAGGCAGGACAGCGAATGGGACATTCGTTGGTCCTGCCTTTTCTATTCGGAAAAAATCCCATAAACAAGTCAGATAAAATCATAGACTCCTTCTATTGGTGCGATAAAAACCCGGTATTTGTGCTGAACAGGCGGAAAGGTTACAATAAGCATATAAAAAAATAGAAACAGAAGATAAAAGGACGGGATTGGATCAAAAAGGAGGAGGAAACAGATATGAATTCTTACGAACGGCTGCGCGCCATGGTGGACGGCAAGGAAGTGGACCGGCCCGGTGCCACCATATGGAAGCACTTTTTCTTGGAGGACCGGGTGGTGGAGGACTCGGTGAAAAAGCACATTGCGTTCCAGGAGCAGAACCAGTGGGATCTGATCAAGATCATGTCCAACGGCGTGTATTTCCAGGAACAGTATGGGGCGGATATCACCTGGTCCCGCCATTCCAATGACTTCCCCACCACCAACAAGCGGATTGTCAACAGCCCCCGGGGCTTCCGCCACCTGAAGCCGGTGGACGTGAAAACCGGCGCGGTGGCCCGGGAAGTGGAGGTGGCCAAGCGGCTGGTGGACAAGTATCACGGAAAGGTGCCGGTGCTGGCCACGGTATTCACCCCTGCCACCTATGCCATGGAGCTGTATAACGGCTGGCAGAACCCCTGGCCCTTTGCGGATCTGATCCGGTACTACGGCGATGACCTGGAGGAAGGGCTGAAGGTGATCACCGAGGTGACCCGGAACATCATTGAGGAGTTTGTGAAGGTGGGCGTAGACGGCATCTTTTACTCCAGCCAGTTTATGAACGATAAGCTGTTTACGCCGGAGCTGTACCGCCGGTTCGGCGTCCCCTACGATCTGGAGGCCTTTGAACCGGCAGTGGGCAAGACCTGGTTCAATATGATGCACGTCCACGGCCAGACCAACCTGTTTATGGAGTTCGCCGCCGAGTATCCGCTGGAGTCGGTGAACTGGGAAGATATCATCACCAACGTATCCCTGAAGCAGGGGGCGGAGCTGCTTCCCGGCAAGATCGTGGTAGGCGGCGTGGAGCGCTGGCAGGACTTCCGGGTGGAAGACCGGGACCAGCTGCTACAGAACATGGTGGAGCGGGTGAAGGCGGCCAGCCAGGCAGTCCCCGCCAACCGGCTGATCATTGCCTCCGGCTGCGCCCAGGGAAGCGACATTCCGGAGTATCGTTTTAACACGCTGAAACAGGCCATGGATATGGTCTTTGGACCAGACCGGTAAGGCTGCCGGACAGAGAGACCAGACGGAAAGAGAACAGGAGGAAAAAATGAAAAAGTGGAAACTGAGAGCAATGGCAATGGTTCTGGCGGCGGTTATGCTTTCGGGCTGCGGTGTCAATGGCAATGAGACCACGGCAGCCGGCTCCTCCGGCGGGGATGCCTCCGGGGAGGGAACCGGAGAGATTACCAAGTACACCCTGGCCGCATCGGTTCCGCTGACCGGGACCATGATGCAGTACGGCACCTCCTACCGGAATGCCATTGAGATGGCGGTGGCAGATTTTAACGCGGCGGGCGGCCTCAATGGCCAGGATGTCCAGTTTGAGGTCTATGACGATAAAGGAGACCAGAAAGAGGGCATCAACGTGGCCAACATGATCATCAGCAATGAGGACGTGTTTGCGGTCATCGGCAGCTATGGCTCCAGCGTATCCATGGCGGCGGCCCCGGTGTACCAGGAAGGCTCCATTCCCATGCTTTCCCCCAACACCTCCCATCCGGATTACCCGGGCATGGGCAGCATGATGATCCCCCTGACCTGTAAATCCGAGGTGATTTTCGGGGAGATTGCGGAGATGCTGTACGACCAGTTCGGCGCCTGCAACATGGCGGTGATCTACCAGAACACGGATGTGGGCATCACCACCCTGGAGGCGGTGCAGGACCGGTTTGAAGCCCTGGGCGGAACCATCTGTGCGGCGGAGACTTTTGTGCCCAATCAGACCAAGGATTTCACCCCGCTGCTGTCCAAGATCAAAGAATCCTCCCCGGACATCCTGTTTATTGTGGCCGAGT
>CAZSAF010000203.1:0-4915 GCA_964604605.1 uncultured Lachnospiraceae bacterium | reverse complement strand
GGCCAGGTCCACCACCTTCTGCTTGGCCCGCTCGCTGGTGTAGGGCGGTGCGTGGAAATACACCGCGTCAATCCACACGCCCCGGCGGGCCACCATGTAGCCGGCCACCGGGCTGTCAATGCCGCCGGACAGCAGCAGCATGCCCCGGCCGTTGGTGCCCAGAGGCATGCCGCCGGCGCCGGGAATCACCTGGGAGTAGACGTTGATCTGCTCCCGCACCTCAATGTTCAGGAACACATCCGGATGGTGCACGTCCACCCGCATCTCCGGGAAGGCCTCCAGGACAGCCTCCCCCACCCGGCTGTTGATCTCATTGGAATCCAGCGGATACCGTTTGTTGGCCCGGCGGGCCATGACCTTAAAGGTCAGATGCTTGTCCGGATAGGTCTCGTCCATGTACTCTACGGTTCTCCGGCACAGGTCCTCAAATCCCTGGTCCTCGAACTGCAGCAGCGGGCAGATCCCGGCAATGCCGAACACACACTGCATGGCCTCCACCGCCTCGTCAAAATCGTATTCCCCCAGGGCCTTCACGTAGATCCGCCCCTGGGACTTGTACACCTCAAACTGCCCCTCCACCGGGCGGAGGGCATGGGCAATGCGGCTGACCAGGGTGTCCTCAAACATGTACCGGTTCTTTCCCTTGATCCCGATCTCCGCGTATTTGATCAAAAACGCCTGAAACGTCATGGTTTCTTCCTTTCTCCGGATTCCGGTTGTCCCTCGCCCTTACCGGCGGGTAAAGCGGCGCAGGAACGGCAGCAGTTCCTCCAGAGCCTGGAGCACTGTGTCAATCTCTTCCTCTGTGGTATCCATACTCATGCTGAAGCGCAGGGTGCTCTCCAGCCACTTCTTGTCCAGGCCAATGGCCGCCAGGGTGGAGCTGACCCCCGGGTGATGGGAGGAACAGGCGGAACCGGCGGACACGTAGATGCCCTTCTCCTCCAGGGCATGGAGCAACACCTCGCTGCGCACCCCGGCAAAGCTGGCGCTGACAATGTGGGGGGCCCCCTCCCGTCCCTCCGGGCCGTTGACCCGCACATCCGGCAGCTTCCGAAGGCCCTGGGTCAGCCGCGCCTTGCAGGCGTGCAGCCGGGCCAGCCGCGCCTCGTGGTCGCGGTAGATTTCCTCCCCCGCCGCGCCCAGGCCGGCAATGCCCGGCACGTTCTCGGTGCCGGACCGGAGCCCGTGCTGCTGTCCGCCGCCGAACAGGATGGGGTGCAGCCGCACGCCGTCCCGCACATACAGGAAGCCAATGCCCTTGGGGCCGTGGATCTTGTGGGCGCTCACCGAAAGCAGGTCAATCTTGGCTGCCCGGGGGCGCAGGCGGTACTTGCCAAAGCCCTGCACCCCATCCACATGGAACAGACACCGGGGATTCTTGGCCTTGATCCGGGGACCCATCTCCTCCACCGGCTCCCGGGTTCCGATCTCATTGTTCACCGCCATAATGGACACCAGAATGGTCTCCGGCGTCACTGCCGCCTCCATTGCCTCCGGGGAGACCCGTCCCTGGCTGTCCACCGGCAGCCAGGTCACGGAAAAGCCCTGCTCCTCCAGGTACTTCATGGCCTCGGACACCGAGGGATGCTCCACCGAGGAGGTGACCAGGTGCCTGCCCATCCGGCTGGCCGCCATGGCCGTGCCCAGAATAGCCAGGTTGTTGGACTCCGTGCCGCCGGAGGTAAACAGAATCTCCTTCGGATCCACCTTCAGGCTCCGGGCGATCTGCTCCTGTGCCTGGCGGACATACCGTTCCGCCTCCACCCCTTTCCGGTGGAGGGAGGAAGGGTTTCCAAAATCCTCCGCCATGGTCTTCACCATGGTTTCCCGCACCACCGGAAACGTCCGGGTGGTGGCGGAATTATCCAGATATATCTCCATGCTGTCCCTCCTATTGTTGGTCTGCCCCGGTCTCCCGAGTGGTCTTCTGTCCGTCTTCCCCGTTTTCCCGAGGCTCCGTTTTCTGCCGCTCCGCCGAAAACTCCAGCGCTGTCATACACAGGGTCAGCGCCGCCAGCCCGGCGGTCTCGGTCCGGAGGATTCTGCGGCCCAGGGACAGGGTCCGGGCGCCGGCCTGCACCAGCGCCTCCACCTCCGTCTCCTCAAAGCCCCCCTCCGGACCGATCAGAATGCCAATCCGCATCCCCGGCTGCAGCTCGGCCAGCGCCTCCGCGGTGGCCTTCATGCCCCGGGCATTCTCGTAAGGGAGCAGCACCAAATCCAGCTGCTCCACCTCCCGGGCCGCCTCCGCCAGGGAGAGCACCGGCGAAACCTCCGGGATTTTCCCCCGGCCGGACTGCTTGGCGGCACTTTCGCTCACCGCCTGCCAGCGGACCCGTTTGTTCTTCTCCCGCTTTGGATCCAGCTTTACCACCGAGCGCTTCATGGCCACCGGTACAATCCGGCTGGCCCCCAGCTCCACCGCCTTCTGGATGATCCATTCCATCTTATCCCCTTTGGGGAGGCCCTGGTACAGAATCAGCTCCGCCGGCAGCTCCGCCGCCTCCGACTCTGCCTCCGCCCGCAGCCGCACCGCATTCTTTGTGATCTCTGCTATTATACAATACCAGTCCCGGTCCTGTCCATCGCTGACCACCACTTTCTCCCCCGGCTTCATCCGCAGCACGTTGCGGATATGGTTCACATCCGGTCCGGTGATGGTAAACTCCTGCTCTCCGGAAGGCCCTTCCGGCACAAAAAAGTGGTACATGACATCTCCTCCCCGAACAAGTCTTCCATACATTAAAACGGCAGGCGCCGGATTGACGCCTGCCGGATATTGTAACAAATTCAGGGGAAAAATACAATGCCTTTTCCTATTTCTTCCGGGCGGTGAAGGAAACCCACTCTCCCTGCCGGGTCACTTCCAGGATTTCCCACTCCGGACGCCGGCGGAAACCTTCCCGGACCTCCCCCTCTTTTTCCTGGATGATACCGGAGCTGATCCAGATACCGCCGGGCTTCAGATGGCGGCCGATTTCTCCCTGGAGCAGCACAATCACCGGCGCCAGAATGTTGGACACCGCCAGGTCAAAGGTTTCCTCCCCGGCCAGCTCCTGCACCGCCGCATCCTCCAGGATGTTGCCGGTAACCACCGAAAACCGGTCTGCCACGCCGTTCTGCTCCCCATTCTCCCGGGCAGCCTCCACCGCATACGCATCCAGCTCGGTGCCAAGGGCCTCCTGCGCCCCCAGTTTCAGTGCCGCAATGGCCAGAATACCGCTGCCGGTGCCCACATCCAGCACCCGCTGGCCGGCCTGCAGACAGTTTTCCAGCTGAGAAATACACAACTGGGTGGTTTCATGGGTTCCGGTACCGAAAGCCGTCCCCGGGTCAATGGTCAGACAGATCTTATCTTCCTCCCCCGCGGGGATTTCCTCCCAGGTGGGTTTAATCAGAAAGCGGCCCACGGTAAAGGGATGGAAAAATTCCTTCCAGTTGTTCATCCAGTCCGCATCCTGGGTCTCCTCCTCTCGGATCCGGCAGCTGCCGGCGTCCACAAAGCCTTTTACTTCCTCCAGCGCTGCCCGGACCTTTTCCAGCACCTGGACATGGTCCGTCAGCCGGCAGCCCATGTGGGGGGCATCCCCGCCGTTTAGCGCCGTGTCTGCGGTCTCCTGATCCCCTGGCAGGTAGAAGCTGACCCGGGCGGAGCCGTCATCCGGCGGAAGCTCTGGCAGGATGTCGATAAACATCCCCTTGGTATCGCTCTCGCTTAAGGGGACATTATCCTCAATCTCAATCCCCTCAATCCCCAGATCGGAAAGCTCCTGGCTGATAAAATCCACCGCCGCCGTGGTGGTCTCAATGGTGAATTTTTTCCACTTCATCACTTGAAAAGTCCTTTTTTCTTTTTCTCATGGGGCTTTTTCCCCTTCATGGCATCGTCAAAGGCCCGCAAGGCTTCCTTCTGTTCCTCGTTCAGCCGCTCCGGCACCTCTACCACCAGGGTCACATAATGGTCGCCCCGCATGCTCCGGCTCCGCAGATAGGGGACGCCTTTTCCCTTTAACCGGATGCGGGTGTCCGTCTGAGTCCCCGGTTTTACCTGGTACTCCACATCTCCGTCCACCGTCTTGATCCGGATGATATCCCCCAGGGCCGCTTGTACAAAGGTAATGGGAACCGTGGAATAAATGTTGGTATCCTGGCGCTTGAAGATGGGATGCTGGGAAACCACCACCTCCACCAGCAGGTCACCCCGCTCGCCGCCGTTGGTCCCCGGTTCTCCCTTGCCCCGGATCCGCACGCTCTGGCCGGAATCAATACCCGCCGGAATGGATACCTGAATCTTCTTTTTGCTCTGGGTATAGCCGGTGCCGTAGCAGTGGGGGCACTTGTCCTTGATGATGGTACCCTTGCCGCCGCAGTCCGGGCAGGTCTGCACGTTCCGCACCATGCCGAACATGGACTGCTGGGTGTACACCACCTGGCCGGTGCCGTTGCACTTGGGGCAGGTCTGGGGGGTAGTCCCCTCCTTGGCCCCGATGCCGTGGCAGTGGGTACACTCATCCTTCAAGGTCATCTCCAGCTCCTTCTCAGTGCCGAAAACTGCCTCCTCAAAAGTAATGCGCACACTGGTCCGCAGATTGGCCCCTTTCATGGGGGCGTTGGCGCGGCGGCCGCGGCTTCTTCCGCCAAAGCTGCCAAACAGATCGCCAAAAATGTCACCGAAAATATCGCCCATGTCGCCGCCGGAGAAATCCCAGCCTCCGGCCCCTCCGGCTCCTCCGCCTTCAAACGCCGCATGGCCGAACTGGTCATACTGACGCCGTTTTTCCGGATCACTGAGCACTGCGTAGGCCTCGGAAGCCTCCTTGAACTTGGCTTCCGCCTCCTTATCGCCGGGGTTGATGTCCGGATGGTATTTTTTCGCCAGAGCGCGATAGGCTTTTTTCAAAGTGCTCTCGTC
>CAZSAF010000202.1:0-4927 GCA_964604605.1 uncultured Lachnospiraceae bacterium | reverse complement strand
TCCTGGAGCGGGCCCGGGACCTGTATGAGCAAGCGGGGGTGTCCACTATTCTGGTGGTGGGGAGCTGCGGTTCCTACTTTTATATTGCGGACACGGTGTTGCAGATGGACAACTACCGGCCGGTGGATATCACGGAGAAGGCGAGGCAGGTGATGGCGGAATACCCCGCGCCGGAGACCTCCGCCCCCGGCTTCCGGCTGTCCACGGCCAAGCGCCGTTTCCATCCGGGCAAATCCACCCAGCAGCGGAAAAATTACCGGGGCACCGGCATGGTCACCGAGCGGCTGAAGATGAAGCTTCTGGGCAAGGATTCCTTCCTGCTGGGGAAGGACACGGTGGACCTGCGGTATGTGGAGCAGCTGGTGGACCGGGAGCAGACTGCGGCTCTGGGCTGCATTCTCCAGTATCTGAAGGAGACGCTGGAAGGGCAGGAGCCGGAGCTGGAGAAGGTGGTGCGTCAGGTGCTGGCCAAAATAGAGAAGGACGGCCTGGCCTCCATCTGCGATCCGGCCCACATTCCCTTTGGCCTGGCCATGCCCCGGGTGCAGGAAATTTATGCCTGCCTGAACCGGTATTAAAGGCAGCTGAAAGAGGGAACGCTCTTATGAAGGAAGAAACGGACAACCGGAAAGCAGCCGGAACGGCGGCGGATCCACGGGAAAAATACATGCGGGCGGCCCTGAAGCAGGCGGAAAAGGCCCTGGCCCTGGGCGAAGTGCCCATCGGCTGTGTGATCGTCTGCGGGGACCGGATTGTGGGCCGGGGCTACAACCGGCGGAATACCGGCAAGACCACCCTGGCCCATGCGGAGCTGATTGCCATTGACAAGGCCAGCCGTAAGCTAGGGGACTGGCGCCTGGAGGGGTGTACCATGTATGTGACCCTGGAGCCCTGCCAGATGTGCTCCGGGGCTCTGGTCCAGTCCCGGATTGACCGGGTGGTCATCGGCACCATGAACCCCAAGGCCGGCTGCGCCGGCTCCATTTTAAATATTTTGGAGATGCCGGAGTGGAACCACCAGGTGGAGGTGGAGACGGGCGTGCTGCAGGCGGAGTGCCAGGAAATTCTGCAGCAGTTTTTCCGGCAGCTGCGGCAGCGGCTGAAGAAAGAAAAGGCGCTGCGCCGGGCGGAAGCAGCCGGGGTGGCAGACATCCCGACTGCCACCGGAACGGTTACGGTGGCGGAAACTGCACCGGATCGAAAAGAATAGGAAGCCGGCCGGGCGCCGGAGAAAGGTGGAAGAGTGGCCCAGATACAATTTGGAAAGAATAACCGGAGTTTTGAAAAATTTTATGACTGGTTCCATGTAGGAGCCTGTGGGATTGCGGTGGTGCTGGCGGCGGCCAGCTTCCTAAACCGGGAGAATCCCATGGGGCTGTTTCCTCTGATCTTTCTGGACGCGGCGGCATTAAACGGTGTGCAGGCCCTGGCCCGCTTCCGGCGCGGCAGCGCCAGCGCCCACTGGCTGTCCGGCGTAGCGCTGGGGGCGCTCTGTGTAATCCTGTTGGTGCTGTCCATTGTGTGCGGAAAGGTGGTCTGGAGTTAGATGACAAAGAAAGAAATTTTATCTCTGCTGCGCGGCAGGGAAGAATATGTGTCTGGCCAGGAAATCTGCAGGCAGCTGGGCATCTCCCGGACTGCCGTGTGGAAGGGGATCAACAGCCTGAAGGAAGAAGGATACCAGATTGAGGCGGTGCAGAACCGGGGCTACCGGCTGACGGAATCTCCGGATGTGCTGACGGAGGCGGAGATCGGAAGCCGTATTACCGGCCAATGGGCGGGGCGGAATGTGGAAGCCCACCGGCGTATTCCTTGTTCTACCAATCTGCGGGCCCGGCAGCTGGCAGATGCCGGAACCCCCCACGGCACTTTGGTGGCAGCGGATGTGCAGGAAGGCGGCAAAGGCCGCCGGGGCCGGACCTGGGCCGTCTCCCCGCCGGGCACCTCCATTGCCATGAGCCTGGTCCTGCGGCCCTCCCTCTCCCCCGTCAAAGCGCCGATGATGACTCTGCTGGCGGCTTTGGCCATGCGGGATGGGGTGGAGCAGGTTACCGGCCTGCATCCGGCCATCAAGTGGCCCAACGATCTGGTATTAAACGGAAAGAAAATCTGCGGTATCCTTACCGAGATGATTCTGGAGGAAGAGTACATCCAGTATGTGGTGGTGGGGATCGGCCTCAACGTGAACCAGACCGAATTCCCGGAGGAGATCCAAACGAGCGCTACCTCGCTGCGGATGGAGGCAGGCCATAACTTCCAGCGGGCGGAGCTGGTGGCCCGATCCCTGGCAGCCTTTGAGCGCTATTATGAGATCTTTTTGAAAAAAGAGGATATGTCGGAGCTGCAGGAGGAGTATAACCGGTCCCTGGCTGGCCTATGGGGGCCGGTGCGGGTGCTGGCTCCCGGAGGGGACTGGGGAGGGATCTCCCTGGGCATCAATTCCTTGGGAGCCCTTCTGGTGCGCCGCCCTTCCGGAAACGTGGAGGCGGTGGATGCCGGAGAGGTCAGCGTCCGGGGGCTTTATGGATACGTTTAGGTTGTGTGCGGCCGGGTCCGGCCGCTGTGTGCCAAAAAGCGAGTACGGGCACCCCATGGGGGAGCGCCTAAGGAGGAGTATGGAAGAAGAAAGCATGGTGCTCTGTGGCGCCAACGCCTATGAGCAAAAATATTATTTGAACCCGGAGTTTTCCGGGCTTCCGGAGCAGGTGAAACAGGAATTGCAGATCCTCTGCGTGCTGTTTACGGAGGATGTGGGCGGTATTCTGACCCTGGAATTTCGGGAGGACGGGACGCTGACCCTGAACGTAACCCATGCGGACAGGGACTATCTGTTTGATGAGATCGGCAGTGAGTGGAAAATCCGGCAGATCCAGCGGGAGCATGAGGAACTGCTGGTGGCCCTGGAGCGGTATTTCCGGGTGGTCTTCCTGGGTGAGGACCTGGAGGAGGATCCGGAGTACGCAGCGGAAGATGCGGAGGAGGAGCCATGAGGCTGGGCGGTTTTTCCTGGGAGCGCCCGGTTTTTCTGGCTCCCATGGCCGGTGTCACCGATCTTCCCTTCCGGCTGCTCTGCAAGGAACAGGGCTGCGATGTTATGTGTACGGAGATGGTCAGCGCCAAGGCGCTGTTCTATAAGAGCAAGAATACCCGGGCGCTGCTGCTGACGGAGCCGGAGGAGCATCCCATGGCGGTGCAGCTTTTTGGGTCGGATCCGGAGCTGATGGCGGAGATGGCATCCCGGCTGGAGGAAGACTTTGATTTTATTGATGTAAACATGGGCTGCCCGGTGCCCAAGGTGGTGAACAACGGGGAAGGCTCCGCCCTGATGAAGAATCCGCCGCTGGTGAGCCGGATTGTGGAGGCTATGGCCCGGCGGTTGAAAAAGCCGGTGACGGTAAAGATCCGGGCCGGGTTTGATGACACCAGCCGGAATGCGGTGGAGATCGCCCGGCGGATTGAGGCGGCAGGCGGGGCGGCGGTGGCCGTCCATGGCCGCACCCGGGAGCAGTATTATTCCGGCAAGGCGGACTGGGAGATCATCCGCCAGGTGAAGGAGGCCGTATCCATCCCCGTCATTGGAAACGGGGATATTTTTTCCGGGGAGGATGCGGTGCGGATGGTGCGGGAAACCGGCTGTGATGGGGTGATGGCCGCCCGGGGGGCCAAGGGCAACCCCTGGCTGTTCCGGGAAATCCGGGCTGCCCTGTCCGGTGCTCCCATCCCGCCCCGGCCTTCTGCCCGGGAAATCCGGGACACGGTGCTGCGGCATAGTCGCCTGCTGGTGCAGTACAAAGGCGAATACACAGCCATGCGGGAAATGCGGAAGCATCTGGCGTGGTACACCGCCGGGTTCCCCCACTCCTCCGGACTGCGGGGGCGGGCCAACCAGGTGGAGACCATGGAGGACCTGTTGGCTCTGCTGCGGGATTTTTTCCCGGAGGCCGAGGAAGGCTGACGGCTGTGCAGCGGCCGGAATGCATCCGTTATATATGGAAGGAATACTTCCCAGGATATTTCATATACTAGCACAGAAAACGGGAGGGAAGCGGAGAAAACGGAAGCTTTCCTGCAGATTCCTGGCTAAAAGTATGCGCATTGCCGGAAGCGGGGCACGGTGAAACCAGACGGTTGACAAGGCGGAGGCTTTAGAGTATAATATTTGCCATGTCATCCAGGCAGAACCTGGGAAAGGGTGTAGGAGTTAGTAGTTATGGCAGAGAAAAAAATTCTGACGTATACCGGACTGAAAAAACTGGAAGATGAACTGTCCAACCTGAAAGTGGTAAAGCGTAGAGAAATCGCGGAAAAGATCAAGGAAGCCAGAGAGCAGGGAGACCTTTCGGAGAACGCGGAGTACGATGCGGCCAAGGATGAACAGAGAGATATTGAAGCCCGGATTGAGGAACTGGAAAAAATTCTGAAAAATGCGGAAGTAGTCGTGGAGGACGAAGTAGACCTGGATAAAATCAGCATTGGCTGCCGGGTAAAAGTCCATGATGTTGAGTTTGACGAGACCATGGAATTTCGGATTGTAGGCTCCACGGAAGCCAACAGCCTGCAGGGAAAGATTTCCAATGAATCCCCGGTGGGGAAGGCGCTGTTGGGCAAGAAGGTGGGAGATGAGGTCGTGGTGGAAACCCAGGCCGGCACCATCACCTACCAGGTTTTGGAGATTGACCGGGGATAAACCATCCCGGAGATACCCCGCACACAGACACAATTTTTCAGGCGGCCTGGATCAGGTCGCCTGCTTGTTAGCTATACGGGGAAGAAAGACGGAGGAAGACGATGGCGGAAAAGACGAACATGCCCCAGGAGCAGGACGTGGGACATCTGCGCCAGGTGCGCAGAGAGAAGCTGGCAGCGCTACAGGCAGAGGGAAAGGATCCCTTTGTCATCACCAAGTATGAGGTAACCCACCACACGG
>CAZSAF010000201.1:0-4972 GCA_964604605.1 uncultured Lachnospiraceae bacterium | reverse complement strand
GAATGAGGTGAGCACCATCCAGTAGAAGGGGAACAGCACTAACACCGCCCATACGCTCAGGAACAGGTAGTTCAGGGCGGTGGTCAGGCCGTTCCGGCGGCGCCGGGCGCCCTGCCGTTTTTCCAAATCGGTTTTTGCTTTCATAACGGAACACCTCTCAATCGGAAACCCGTCTGCGGGTGACCAGCAGGTTGATGCAGGTGATGGTCAGCACAATGGCAAACAGGATGATGGCTGCCGCGGAGGCATAGGACGGATAACCGCCGCTGTCTCCGTAGAGCATATCGTAGACGTACCCCACAATGGTATTCATCCCCGCCGCGTTCAGGTCCGTGCCAAAGAGGGCCACCGCATCGCTGTAGGCCTTAAAGGCCCCAATAAATCCCGTGATGACCAGGTAGACGATCATGGGGGAGATCATGGGCAGGGTGATTCGGAAAAAGGTGCGGAGGCGGGAGGTTCCGTCCACCCGGGCCGCCCGGTAATAGGTTTCATCCACCGAGGCCAGGGCGCTGGTGAGCACCAGGATCTTAAAGGGAAGCACCACCCAGATGGTGTAAAAGCACAGCACAAACATCTTGGCCCAGTGGGGACCGTTGATGAAGTCTATGGGGCCGGCCCCGAACCAGGCCAGCATCAGGTTGATCAACCCGTCGGTGTACTCGGTCCGCTGGAACAGCACCATGAACACCAGGCCCACCGCCAGGGTGTTGGTGACGTAGGGCAGGAAATAGATGGTCTGGTACAGCTGCCGCAAAGGCCGGATAGAGCTTAAGGCCGTGGAGATCAGCAGCGCCAGGATGGTGGAGAGGGGCACCGTGATGATCACCAGCACAAAGGTGTTCTCCACCGCCTGGAGGAAATAGGGGTCGTGGAGCACGTATTCGTAGTTGTACAGCCCCACCCCCTGGTAGGTCTGGGAGGCAAAATTGTAACACTCCTCCACCGAATAGACCAGCACGTCAATCAGCGGATAGATCAAGAACACGCCCAGCAGAATCAGCGACGGCAGCAGATAGAGCCAGGCCTTTTTGGAATTTCGGTCCATGTTTCATTCCCCTCTTTCCACAATACCGCCTCAGTCCCCGGCCCGGGAACGAGCCTCAAACCGAATCCGTTCTTCCGAAGAGCGGCGGAACAGAAACACCTTCTCCGGCCGCAGGGAAAAACACACCGTACTGCTGTGGGCGTCCACTTCCTGCTCCGAACGGAGAATGGCCCGCAGGGTGTCCGCCTGGCAGGCGGGATGGGTGCAGACCATGCTGGTCTCCCGGCCCAGCACCTCCACCCGGCTCAGGCCGCAGGCCAGGGGGCCAGAAGCATCGGGCAGGAAGCCCTCCGGGCGGATTCCCACATACACCGGGCCCTCCTCCGCCCCGGGCACCAGCAGAACGCCTTGACCGTCCAGCCGCAGCACGCCGCCGGAGACCTCCCCCTCAAACACGTTGATGGGAGGCGTGCCCAGAAACTTGGCCACAAACAGGTTGGCCGGGTTGTCGTACACCTCCTGGGGGCGTCCCTGCTGCATCAGCACCCCGTCCTTCATGACCACAATCCGGTCGGAGATGCTCATGGCCTCCTCCTGGTCGTGGGTGACAAACAGGGTGGTGATGCCGGTTTTCTTCTGGATTTTGCAGATCTCCTCCCGGGTCTGCAGCCGCAGCCGGGCATCCAGGTTGGAAAGGGGCTCATCCAACAAAAGAACCCGGGGCATTTTCACCAGCGCCCGGGCAATAGCCACCCGCTGCTGCTGCCCGCCGGACAGCTCCTTGGGCTTCCGGTCCAGTAGCTCCTCAATCTGCACCAGCCGGGCGGTTTCCATGGCCCGCTCCCGCATTTCCCCACGGGAGGGCCGCTCCGCCCCTTTCAGGTTTTCCAGCGGGAACAGAATGTTCTGCAGCACCGTCATGTGAGGATACAAGGCATAGTTCTGGAACACCATGCCCACGCCCCGCAGCTCCGGAAGCAGGCTGGTGACATCCTCCTCCCCGAAGAAGATTTTTCCTTCGGTAGGAGATTCCAGTCCGCAGATCATGTTCAGAGTGGTAGACTTTCCGCAGCCCGAGGGTCCCAGCAGCCCCACCAGCATACCATCGGAGATCTCAAAGGAAAGATCCCGCACAGCGACAGTCTCACCAAGCGCTTTTCTGCCCCGGGCAGGAAAGCGCTTGGTGAGATTTTGTAAGGTTATATTCATGGCATCCATCTCCCTGGGATCGCATTTTCAAACTGATTATAGCAGATTTTTTCCCCTGCCGCAATCGTTTGTCTGCTTCCCGCGGAGGCAGCTTCTACTGCCGCCTCCGGCGCTGACGCCGCACACTAGGATCACTGCCGCAGCAATGGTCCCCGCAAACAGGGGTTTGTTGTTGAGCCAGCGGATATACCGGTTGGTGGTTACGTAGAAGCCGCCCACCTGCTGCCGCAGGGTGTTGCCGGCCATGTCCGAGGCCACAATCTCCACATTCTGGTGGGAATCTCTGCTGCCCAGCTCAAAATAGTACTGGCCGTTTTCCGTTCAGGTGGTCGCCCTTGACTACGGAGATTTTTGCGGAAACATCGTTTTTCTCCGTAGGCCGCACCGTTTGACTACGGAGATTTGAACGAGATGCCGCATTTTCTCCGTAATGACTGCTTATTTCCTACGGAGATTTGGGCAGAAAGCCGCGCTTTCTCCGTAAAGCCAGGAAAATAGATACCAGGAAAACAGGGCGGGCAGAATTTTGCCCGCCCGCAACAGGCAGCAGCCTGCAGATGCGCCCATCTGGAAGCGCACACAACCGAAGCAGCAACCTTCTCCGCGCTCCTCCCTTACGCCTTGCCGTACAGCTCCACTGCCTCAAACAGAGCTTCCATGTTGGCCCTGGGCGCATAGTCAATGCTGGCGCCGGTGCCGAACATGTAACCGCCGCCGGGAGCCATAATGTCCAGGATCTCCTTCACCCGATCCTTGATCTGCTCCGGCTTGTCAAACATCAGATTCTGGTTGGGGAAGCCGCCCATCATGCAGGCAATGCCGCCCAGAGTCTTCTTGGCCACTTTGAAGTCCACCTCCTCAAAGTGGTAGATCACCTTGCCCACTGGCACGTCCGCCAGGTATTTCAGCCGGGTGGTGTACGGGCCCTCGGTGAAGACCACCGGCGTCAGTCCGTTGTCGATCATGGCAAGGATCCACTTCTTCAGATACGGCCAGTAGAAATCCCGGTAGGTCTCATCGCTGATGAAATTGTCAAAGGCCTTGTGCAGCATCACCCAGGCATACTTGCAGCCGGTGGCCTTATACTGGTCCAGGGAATTCTGGATGTGATACTCCACAAACTTGTCCAGGGTCCGGCGCACATTCTCCGGCTGGATGATCAGATCCGCAAAGAAGCCCATGGTGCAGCGCAGAGAGTCTGCCAGCATGTCAAAGGCGGTGGCGCTGCCGGTGCCGCTGATAAACGGGTAGCCCATCTCCGATATGGTCTTTACCGCCTCCGCCGAATAGCTCCGGTACTCCCCGATCACCTCCGCGCACTGCTCCAGCTTCTTGTACATCTCCAGCATGGCCGGGGAGGTAAAGGCACTGATGTGGCCGGTGATGCCGGCGCAGATCATCTGCCAGTTCAGATTGGTCAGCGGCGCAAAAATCTCCGCGGTGCGGGGCATAAATTTGCCAATGGTAAACTCAATGGGCGTGTCGTGGAACTCGTCGTACTCGTCCTCCATCATGGTCTCGTACTCAATGAACTGGTACGGGGCGTTTACGTCCAGGCCCTGGGGATCCCCCGGCCACCGGACCGTCTTGAGGCCGGCAATCTCATACACCTTGCTGGGGAAGTTGGCGGAGCACATGCTGGCCACATCCGGGGCGAACTCCCGGTGATACCGGTAAAAACACTCGTTGCCCCGCTTGTAGTCCCGCAGGGCGTCCGCCAGGGTCATGCCGTACTCGAAATACGGCCAGTAGTTGACCCGGGTAGCATTGACCACCCGCTTGGTGGGCTTCAGGGCGATGGTGTCCGCAATCAGCTGCTGTCTCTCGTTGTAAAGTTCCTGGTTGGTCATGGCAATCTCCTCTCTGAAAAATATTTCTGTAAAACGTTTCGTTATCAAGCATCCTTTTTCCTTCCCGCCGCGCCGCCGGTGGCCGTAATATACACCGCCGTAATGACCACGGCAATGCCAATGCCCACAAAGGAGATGAGCCAGTCGGAGCGGGTGGAGGTTATTCCGAGAATGTTGGCCACCTGGGGAAGAACGATGGAGGCCAAAAACTGTCCGATTCCCACACAGCTGGTGTAGCCGGCAATGGCAATGGGGGCATAGATGGGTTTGGTGGCAGTCTGGGCCGCTACCATGGTCAGCTGCGGATTGTAGAAACCAAATCCCAGGCCATAGAACACAGCTCCCACATAGAACAGCGGCAGGGAATAGGAGAAGTACAGGATGGCCAGGCCAACTCCCACCAACCCGAATGCCAGCGGCGTGGTGTAGCGCTTGGTCTTGCTCTTGACAGATGAGAAAATCACGCCGGCCACAAAGGCGGATACGGTGTAAACCGAGCTGACCGTGCCGGCCTGGGCCACCGTACCAATGTTATCCCGGGAGATCACCAGGGACAGGTTGGTCATAAAGGTGACCATCAGCATGTTGTAGATAAAGAGCCCTGCATAGATCACATAGGTCAGGGTGGTCAGCTTCTTTTCCTTCACCTTTTCGGCGCCCTTGGAAGGGCTCTTGGACAGTTCGTTTTCCGGGCACTTCCAGGCAATAAACAGGGCAATGGGGATGACCACTGCGGTGCAGGCGAAAGCGTACCGCCAGTTGATCATGCCCACCACGCCGGCCACACTGGAGAAAAGGGCGCCGATCAGCGCACCCACGCCGGCTCGGATTCCCATGAGCCGGTCCCGCTGCTTGCCGGTAAAAAGCTGGTTGACAATGGCGGAGGCCATGGGGAAAATCAGGCCATAGCCAACGCCGAAAATCA
>CAZSAF010000200.1:0-5000 GCA_964604605.1 uncultured Lachnospiraceae bacterium | reverse complement strand
TCCTCCCCAAATAATATTTGGCTTATATGTTTAATATAAGCAAGAATCATGCCAATTTTACTTAAATAAAAAAACAAATGCTGAAACGGATGGCTTGGAAATGCAAAAATTGTGGCTTTGCGTTTATTTATAAAGTCTTTTAACGTTTTATCCGGTAAAAAAAAGAAAAAAATAGATACATCTTCGGAAGTATCCGTAAATAAAAAGATATAAAAGAAACCGCATGAATTGGGACGAACACCCAATTAATGCGGAAATGGGATTCCAGTTACA
This sequence comes from uncultured Lachnospiraceae bacterium, assembly GCA_964604605.1. Lineage (GTDB taxonomy): Bacteria > Bacillota > Clostridia > Lachnospirales > Lachnospiraceae > Pseudolachnospira. The sequence goes on along the minus strand of CAZSAF010000200.1, from coordinate 4,727 downwards.
TGCCGTCCTGAACTTTTTCCAGTGCTTCCAGTCCCTTTTTGCTCAGGCGGGTGCCGCCTCTCCCCACGCTGCGCAGCACCAGTCCCCGGCGCTCCATGTCCTCCAGGCAGCGGCGGAGGGAATACTCGCTGACCGCGAAGCCCTGGTCCGCCAGCTCCCGCACCAGGGCGCTTCGCCCGCAGCTGTGCCTGCCGAGCAGAAGGAGCAGTCTCTTTTCCAGTCCCTGGACATCCTCCTGAGCAGACACCGGCGCCGCGTTCGTGATATAGTCCGGGAGGGGATGGTCGCTTTCCCGCATCATCCCATAGTATTCCGCCGCATTCTGCAGCTCCCGGACATTGCCGGGCCAGTGATATGCCTCCAGCTTCCGGGCAATGTCCGCGGGTATTTGGGGGATGCCTGCAAAGTGCAGGAAAAGCGGGAGGATATCCTCTCGGCGGTTCCGCAGGGGCGGAACCTGGCAGGGCAGCACGTTCAGCCGGTAATACAAGTCCCCCCGGAAGGAGCCGTCCCGAATCTTCTGCTCCAGGTTCTGGTTGGTGGCGGCGATAATGCGGACATTGATGTTGATGATCCGGCTCCCACCCACGCGCATCACCTGCATTTCCTGCAATACCCGCAGGAGCCGGGACTGCAGGGATACCGCCATATCCCCGATTTCATCCAGAAACAGCGTCCCGCCGTCCGCCTGTTCAAAGAGGCCGGCCCGGCCCGTGCGCTTTGCGCCGGTAAAGGCGCCGCCCTCATAGCCAAAGAGCTCGCTCTCCAGCAAGCTGGCGGGAAGCGCCGCACAGTTGATGGCCACAAAGGGGCAGTGCCGCCGCTGCGAAGCATTGTGGATGGAATGGGCCAGCAGCTCCTTCCCGGTTCCGGTCTCCCCGCGGATCAGGATCACCTTATCGGACGCGGCGAAGAACTTCAGCTGGTCAATGCAGTCGCCCATGGCCTTGGAGTGATAGATGACATCGTCAAAGGTATATTTGACCACAAAACCGGCGCTCTGTGACCGGGCCGCCATGCTTTGCTCCAGGCTGTGCAGATAGGTAATGTCACTGAAGAAATACAGGTGCTGCCGGATACTGGCGCTGAACAGGATCGCCTCATGCTGGACGGTGAACTCCCGGTTTAGGATATGAAAACGGCGGGTGTCCTGATCCATATCCAACAGCTCCGACGCCACCTCCGCCGGGAAAATATCCGCCAAGTTGTCCTGGCCGCCCAGAATGCGGCGTCCCAGCAGGCTTTCGATTTTTTCGTTGGCAATCAGAATGCTCCCGTCGTTCTGGGTCAGGAGAAGCCCCTGCTCCATGTAGCACAGCACATTCTGCATCCGCTCGTTGAGAATCAGGATATCCCGGTAGGGCTTATCAATGTTGTTGGGATCCACAATGGAATTGATGTACCGCGTCATTCCGGAGGAGATGTCGGACAGGCTGAATCCCAGAAGGGTGCAGACATTAAATACGGTCTTGATGTCCAGCACCCGCTGCCCGATGTTGATTACCTTCTCGATATAGCTGGGGACGTAAGCCATTTCATCCGGGGTAATGGCAACGGTGATGGAGGGATCGTACTGCTCCGGCGTGTAGACCACGTAATTGTAATGATCCAGATGCAGGTCCAGCAGCAGGGAACGGAGAAACGAGGCGCTCCGCTCCGAGTCGTTGACCAGCAGGACGGTGCTGTTGTCCGGGATGGTCAGAATTTTCTGTAGGGCCGCCGTGGAAATGGTTCGGGTGACCCGGACAATCCGCTGCTTGTCCGCCACCTTGCTCTCCAGATTTCCGATCAAGCTCCACCGCGTCACCAGAAACGCGTCCGCGTCAATGGAATCCATGGGCTCAATGTCGGAGGGGCGTTGGATGATGATATCCACTTTATCCCCAAAAACGGTGTGCAGGTTCCCGGCCAGGGTGCTGGAAACGCGCACATTGTTGCATATAATGACAATGCGCTTTCTCTCTGGGGTTTTGCGGTCCGCGTTCATTCGATCCTCTCTTTCTCACGGGAAGCATTTTACCATACGGTTCTGGTTTTACCGGGAGGCTTCAGGGCCGGAGCCGCTGGCCGCCGCATGGGGTCAGCTTGCCTGGCTGGCCGCCTCCTCGTACATTTTCTGGATCTCCCCCTGCACCCGGTGGCTCAGGGCTTTTTTCTCCTCCCGAGAGAGGGTGTCCACCGGAATAGGCTCCCCGAACTGGATGACAATTTTTGTGCCCCGGATCCAGGGACGATGGTTTTCATAGATGTCGTCTGTGCGGTAGAAGGCCACCGGCACCACCGGGCAGCCGGTTTTCTCCGCAATCTTGAAGCTCCCCTCCTTAAAGGGGAGCATTTCCGCCTGGTGGTTGCGGGTGCCCTCCGGGCAGACCCATATAGAAACCCCCGCCTGCACGTAGGAGATGGCGGTGAGAATGGTCTTCAGCCCGGCCTTCAGGTTCTCCCGGTCCAGGAAGAGGCAGTACAGGTTGCGCATCCAGTGGCTCAGCAGCGGGATCTTCAGCATCTCCTTTTTGGCAATGAAGCCGGTGAGGCCCGGCACCAGGGTGTAGCCGCTGATCACATCGTAGTAGCTGCGGTGGTTGCTGACGTAGAGCACCGCCTGGCCCTGGGGGATCCGCTCTCGGCCAATGACCTGCATCCGCACGCCGGAGGCGGCCAGAATCAAGCGGAACACAAACTGGATGATCCGCAGGCTACTGATGTCCTTGGCCCGTTTATTGATTTTTCCCACAATCCATTCTGCCAGCAGCAGCACCAGGCCAATGGTGCACAGAAACAAAACCGCAATGGCAAGAACCAATATCAGTCGAAGCATGGTTTCCCTCCGCTTAATTTACGCTGTTCAGAAGCTGCATCTTCAGGTCATAGAGCTTCTGGGACAGGTCCACAAAGACCTTGTGAGGGTTGATGAACCGGCGGGTCTCATCCCAGAGGGTGTCCAGCTCCTGCCGGCTGTACTGCTGAATCTCCAGGACGCTGGGGGACTGGTAGACACAGAGGCCTTTCTGGAATATGGGGACCAGAATCTCCCGCAGGGTGTAGGTGCCGCCCTTCAGGTGGGTCTTTTTCCAGGTGTAAGTGGGGTCAAAGAGCAGCAGGTTCTGGTCCTCCGAGAACACTTCCTCCTCCAGGGCAATCAGGTCGCCGATGATCTTGCCCGTATCCTTTTTGTAAATCCGGTGGATCACTTTGTTGCCCGGGTTGGTGACCTTCTCCGAGTTTTCCGAGCGCTTGATCTTGGGGATAAACTCTCCGGTCTTCCCATCCTGGATGGCCGCCAGCTTGTACACGCCGCCGAAGGACGGGCAGTCCTTGGAGGTGATCATGTGGGTGCCCACGCCCCAGGAGGTAATCCGGGCGCCCTGGTCCTTCAGGCTCTGGATCAGGTACTCGTCCAGGTCGCAGGAGGCGGAGATCACCGCATCCGGGAAGCCGGCCTCATCCAGCATCCGGCGGGCCTCCTTGGAGAGGTAGGCCAGATCCCCGCTGTCCAGGCGGATGCCGTAGAGGCCGAATGTTACGCCGGCGTCCCGCATCTCCTGGAAGACCTGGATGGCATGGGGGACGCCGCTTTTCAGCGTGTTGTAGGTGTCCACCAGCAGAATGCAGGCCTGGGGATACAGCTTGGCATAGTTGCGGAAGGCGGTCAGCTCATCCGGGAAGCTCATGATCCAGCTGTGGGCGTGGGTGCCGGTGACCGGCACATGGAACAGCTGGCCGGCCAGCACGTTGCTGGTGGCCCGGCAGCCGCCAATGATGGCCGCCCGGGCGCCGTAGGTGCCGGCGTCCGGCCCTTGGGCCCGGCGCAGGCCAAACTCCATGATCCCGTCCCCCTGGGCTGCCCAGACCACCCGGGAGGCCTTGGTGGCAATGAGGCTCTGGTGGTTGATCAGGTTCAGCAGGGCCGTCTCAATCAGCTGGGCCTCCATAATGGGGGCCACCACCTTTACCAGCGGCTCGTAGGGGAAGACCACCGTGCCCTCCGGGATGGCGTAAATATCCCCGGAGAAGTGGAAGCCCCGCAGATACTCCAGGAAATCCTCGGAGAAAATCCCCAGGGAGCGGAGGTAGTCAATATCCTCGTAGGTGAACTGGAGCTGCTGGATATAGTCAATCAGCTGCTCCAGCCCGGCGGCGATGGCGTAGCCGCTGCCGCAGGGGTTCTTGCGGTAGAACATATCAAAGATTACCACCTCGCGGGTGTTTTCGTGGAAATACCCCTGCATCATGGTCAGTTCGTACAGATCTGTCATCAGAGACAGGTTTCGGTTCTTCATGGGATGGAGCCTCCTATTGCCGTGATGGCGGACGGATTCGTCCTGCGTCCGGACGCGCACCGGCGCTGCTATAATGTCCGCGTTGCGCACATTATAGCATATTGGGCCCTCTTTTCACAAGAGGAAGCGGGGAATTTCCGGCGGGGCCCCAGGAAACGGTTGACAGAAAAGAAGGAAACGCCTACAGTAGGGAGTAAAGAGGCAGAAAGGACGGAGGCGGAGGAGCACGGACAGCGCCTGGAGGAGATGGCCGCGTCCAGCGCGTACTAGGAAACTTTCCCTATCCGATTGAACGATCCAGAGAAGGAGGAACATCCATGTATCAGAAAGTATCCCCGGACATGAATTTTGTGGAACGGGAGAAGAAGGTGGAGAAGTTCTGGGAAGACAATCACATCTTCGAGAAGAGTATGGAAAACCGGGAAGGCGGCCCGGAATATATGTTTT
>CAZSAF010000199.1:0-5053 GCA_964604605.1 uncultured Lachnospiraceae bacterium | reverse complement strand
TATTCAGAAGACGCTCATTCAGCTGTTCGTCAATAAACTGCCCGATCTGCACTTCGTTCCATGTTTTGTCGTCATCATCTTTCAGGTATTCGCCCAGGCCCAATATTTTCCCCTTTTTGCTGATGACCAGGATATTGGACTCCAAAGCATCACTCAATACATGGCAGATATCACTAAAAACGAATACTTTAGAAGTGTTGTTGTGGAGCAGCTTGTTGATTTTTCTCGTTTTGTCCAGTAGTTGTACGCTCACTATTCCGCCTCCTATAAAAAGATTCAATTACACAATTACAGCTTACACCATCTTATCTGACTTTGCAAGAGTTTTTTGGCAATTTAATGTTTTTTTTACATTAAAAAACCGTTTTTATTTTTTTTCTGATTTGTCCGGGATTGGCTTCTGCCATGTCATAAAATCGCACTCCGGATTTCGCTCACAGCCGTAGTACCGGCGGCCCTTTTTGGTCTTCCGAGCCACCAGCTCCGCGCCGCATTGAGGACAGGATACGCCGATCTTTTCCAGATATGGTTTGGTGTTCTTGCACTCCGGAAATCCGGGGCAGGCAAGGAATTTTCCATGGGGGCCGTATTTAATGACCATGTGGCGGCCGCAGTGCTCACAGATCACATCCGTCTCCTCATCAGCAATCTGCACTTTTTCCAGCTCCTGCTCCGCCGCATCCACCTCTTTTTTTAGCGTCGGGTAAAAACCGGACACCACATCCCTCCAGGATTCTTCCCCCTCGGCCACCCGGTCCAGCTCCGTCTCCATCCGGGCGGTAAAGCCTTCGTCTACAATTCGCGGGAAGGAACGCTGCATAATGCCGTTGACCACCTCACCCAGCTCTGTGACGTACAGGTTTTTGTTCTCCTTGGTCACATAGTGGCGGCTCAGCAGGGTGGTGATGGTAGGGGCGTAGGTGCTGGGGCGGCCGATGCCGCACTCCTCCATGGCCCGTACCAGGCTGGCCTCCGTATAGTGGGCCGGGGGCTGGGTAAAATGCTGCTTGGGCTCAAACTCTGCCAGGGAAAGCTCCGACTGCTCCGTCAGCTTCTGCACCAGGCTGTGCTTTTCCAGCTTTTCCCCCTCCTCATCGTACACGGAGAGAAAACCGTCAAAGGTCTGGATGTTGGCGGAAGCGGTAAAGCTGTGAGGCCCTGCCTGAATTTTAATGGATGTATTCTCATACCGGGCGTCCTGCATGCGGCTGGCCGCAAACCGGCGCCAGATCAGCCGGTACAGCCGGAACTGCTCCCGGCTCAGGGAGTCCTTAAGGCTGACCGGCGTCCGGCGGATATCCGTGGGGCGAATGGCCTCATGGGCATCCTGAATCTTTCCTTTCTGCTTTCCAACCGCCGCGCCGGCCACATAGTTTTCCCCAAACTGCTCGGCAATGTAGGAGCGGGCTGCCTGATCCGCCTCCTCCGCAATCCGGGTGGAGTCGGTACGCAGATAGGTGATAATTCCGATGGTCCCGCTGCCTTTGACCTCCACGCCTTCATACAGCTGCTGGGCAATGCGCATGGTCTTCTGGGTGGAAAAATTCAGGGTCTTGGAGGCCTCCTGCTGCAGGGTGCTGGTGGTAAAAGGCAGCGGTGCCTTCCGGGAACGGGGTGTCTTTTTGATCTCTCGGATCACAAAGTTTTCCCGTCCCGCCTCCTCCATCAGCGCCTGGGTCTCAGCCTCGCGGGTCAACGGCTGCTTGCCGCTGTAACGGGCCGTCAGCTGGGCCTTCTCCCCCTTCACATGCAGGTAGGCGTCCAGGGTCCAGTATTCCACCGGCTGGAAGGCATTGATCTCCTCCTCCCGCTGGCAGATCATGCTCAGAGCCGCCGACTGGACCCGACCGGCGGAGAGGCCCCTCTTAACCTTCTTCCACAGCAGCGGGCTGATGGTATAACCCACCATCCGATCCAGCATCCGCCGGGTCTGCTGGGCGTCCACCAGATTCAGGTCCAGATCCCGGGGAGACTTCAGGGAATCCTTCACCGCGTTCTTGGTGATCTCGTTGAAGCTGATTCGGCGCACCGTCTTGCCCTCCAGGCGCAGCGCCTCCTGCAGGTGCCAGGCAATGGCCTCTCCCTCCCGGTCCGGGTCCGTTGCCAGATAGATTTTGTTGGCTTTTTTTGCCTTCTTTCGTAGATTTGCCAACACATCCCCCTTGCCGCGGATGGTGATGTACTTAGGTTCATAATCGTGCTCCACGTCAATCCCCAGCTGGCTTTTGGGCAGATCCCGCACATGGCCGCCGGAGGCCTCCACATCATAGCTGGAGCCGAGAAATTTTTTGATCGTCTTCACCTTGGCCGGTGACTCCACGATAATCAGATTTTGTGCCACTCTGCGTTACTCCTCACTGCGTAAAATTTATGGTAAATTCTGTTTTTGGCTGAAACGAGACCACTATACAACATTTCTCCTGGAAAAGCAAGCCTCTTTTCCAACAAAGAATGGAAAAAAGAGACGGCTCCCGGGCGTGGACAGCGTGTTTTCCGGCAGAGAAAAGCCTGTCTGGAAGCTTTTCCAGACAGGCTTTCCCCGCATGCCGGTGAATATTTAGTGGTGGAACAGGCGGACGCCGGTGAGGGCCATGGCCACGTTATAGCGGTCACAGGTCTCAATGACGTTGTCATCCCGGATGGAGCCGCCAGCCTGGGCCACATAGCGGACACCGCTACGCACCGCCCTCTCAATATTGTCCCCGAAGGGGAAGAAGGCATCGGAGCCCAGGGCCACATCCGTCAGATGGGTCAGCCACTCCTTCTTCTCCTCCGCTGTAAAGGGCTCCGGCCGCTCTGTGAACACCTGCTGCCAGGCGCCGTCCCGCAGCACGTCCTCTGAGAAATCGGATACATACACGTCAATGGCGTTGTCCCGGTCCGGACGGCGGATATCCTCTTTAAAAGGAAGGTTCAGCACCTTGGGGTTCTGGCGCAGGAACCACACGTCCGCCTTATTTCCCGCCAGCCGCGTGCAGTGCACCCGGGACTGCTGGCCGGCGCCAATGCCGATAGCCTGGCCACCCTTGGCATAGCACACGGAGTTGGACTGGGTGTACTTGAGGGTAATCAGGGAGATCAGCAGGTCGCGGACCGCCGGCTCCGGAATCTCCTTATTTTGGGTGGGGATATTCTGCAGCAGGCTGGCATCCAGCTTGACGTTGTTGTGCCCCTGCTCCAGGGTAATGCCAAAAATATCCTTGGTCTCAATGGCAGCCGGCTCATAATTGGGATCCATGGCCAACACCAGATAGTTGCCCTTTCTCTTCTCCTTCAGGATCTCCAGGGCCTCCGGGGTGTAGGACGGGGCGATGACACCGTCGGAAACCTCCCGGCGCAGGTAGGCAGCGGTCTGGGCGTCACACTCATCGGACAGGGCTGCAAAATCCCCATAGGAGGACATACGGTCCGCCCCCCTGGCCCGGATATAGGCAGTGGCCATGGGCGTCAGCTCCACACCCTCCACAAAGTAGATCCTCTGCAGGGTCTCATCCAGAGGCACTGCCACCGCGGCTCCCGCCGGGCTCACATGCTTAAAGGATGCCGCCGCCGGCAGGCCCGTGGCCTCCCGCAGTTCCCGCACCAGCTGCCAGCTGTTTAAAGCGTCCATCAAATTGATGTACCCCGGCTTTCCGTTCAGCACCTGGAAGGGGAGCTCTCCCTCCTTCATAAAAACACTTGCCGGTTTCTGATTGGGATTGCATCCGTACTTCAACGCCATTTCCTTCATGAATGTTTCCTCCTTCTTTCACCTTAACGGTCTTCGGTTTCGGGGCCCTTTCCATTTCCGATCAAACAAGAAAAGAGCCCACAGCCCAGGAATCTATGCCCAGACGGTCGGCTCTTGTCTGCTGTACTCCATGTGGTCCATTCCACTTCCGTCAGTTGTACAGCAAATTCAAAATACCACACTTTCCGGAGGTTGTCAACCTTTTTCTGCGTCCCGTCCCGGGACCCGCAGGTACTGGCCGGCCCCGGCCTGGCGCACCAGCTGCCGCATTTCCAACCGCAAAAGAATCATCAGGGCTGCCCCCACCGGCTGGCCGCTCTCCGCGCAGATCCGGTCCAGCCCCACCGGCTCGGTCCCCAGGCACCGCCAGACCACCTGTTCCTCGGCGGTCAGCTGCGGTTCCGGGGATTTCTGCTTCTTGTTTCGTTTTCCCATCCCCAAGGCCTCCAGAATGTCCTCCGGCTCCGCCACGATACCGGCGCCCTGGCGGATCAGCCGATTGCAGCCCTGGCTCATGGGGTCTCCCATCCGCCCTGGCACTGCCAGCACATCCTTCCCCTGCTCCAGCGCCCAGTCCGCGGTGATCAGGGAACCGCTTTTTTTGCCGGCCTCCACCACCACCGTCAAATCCGCCAGGCCGCTGATGATCCGGTTGCGCAGCGGGAAATGGTAAGGCAGCGGCGGGGATCCCGGCGCATACTCGGAGATCAGCCCCCCTTTCTCCAGCAGCTCCCGGTACAGGGGCCGGTGGGATGCCGGATAGCAGACGTCCACGCCGGTTCCCAGCACCCCGCAGCTGTAACCGCCGGCCCGCAGGGCCCCCCGCTGGGCGGCGCCATCCACCCCCAGGGCCAGGCCGCTGATCACCGCCACCCCGTTTTCCGCCAGGAAGCGGCCCAGCTCCTCCGCCTGGAGCCGCCCGTACTCGGTACATTTCCGGGCACCCACCAGGGCCACAGCCGGCCCCTCCGGCGGCAGGCTGCCCAGGACAAACAGGAAAAAGGGGCCGTCCCTCCACCGCCGCAGCCGCGGCGGAAAATCCGGATCCTCCCGACTTACAAAGCGGATGCCCCGCTGCTCCAGCTTCCCCAGCTCCCCGGCCAGCCGTTCCGGCTCCCTCCGCCGCTCTTCCGCCTCACGCTGTTGGGCCGGCGTCACCGGCAGCTGCCGGGCGTTCCACACCGCCTCCAGGGAGCCCAGGCGCTCCAGCACCCTTCCGATGGTCTTTCCCTCCCAGGAGGGCAATGTGCTGAGCCAGTACCAGATTTCTCTTTTTGTCATACGTGTCTCCCCCGTTCTCTCTAAGCTCGTCCCATGGCCTGC
>CAZSAF010000198.1:0-5053 GCA_964604605.1 uncultured Lachnospiraceae bacterium | reverse complement strand
GCTGGCGGAGGCCTTCCTGGACAAGGGGGCGGAGGCTGTGGTGGCCAACTCGGACACCATTCTGACGGTCTACAACACCCGGATGCTGTATGAAACGGTGAACATGCTGTGCCAGGTAAACCCGGAGGACGGAGCGTATTATTCGCTGGAGGAAGCCCTGGAGCTGGCTAAGACGGTCTGGGGTGCCAGCGATGCGGAGCGGTTTGGCGGAATCGGCGCCAGGCCGGAGATTTTTGGCGGGAACCACGCCAGGGCTTTCTGCCTGGAGGGGGCAGAGCCCCAGCCGGAGACGGATGCCCCGGAGACGGCTGTTCCGGAAATAACGGCTCCGGAGACCCAGCCGGCAGCCAATGCGGAGGCGGTCCTGCGGCAATATGCGGACAGCCTGACCTGCCTGTACGGGGACGGCGCCATCTATACCTCCTATTTTGTCAAGGAGGCCGGGGAATCCGGCTATCCCACCATTCGTTATTCCTTTGAGGGCAGTTTCCCCCTGGAGCCGCTGGGAACGCTTCTGCTGGACTTTGACCGGGACGGCACCCAGGAGCTGCTGGTGGTGGATGTGAATCCGGACTACACCCTGTGCCTGAAAATGTACGAGGCGGTGGACGGCGCGGCCCAGTGTGTCTCCCAGTGTAATCTGGCTGCCACGGTGGTGGGGCAGTCGGAAAGCGGCTATCTGGACTGCGTCTATTACGAGCAGAATGGACAGACGGTGATCGGCTTTGAGGAGCGCTCGACGCATCGGCATATTGCGGACGGCGTGCTGATCCGGTTTACCGCGGTGGTCTATGACGGAGCCAACCTGACTGTCCTGGGCAGCCCGGAGTACATGGGGTCCGATGGCATGGACTATGGGTTTACAGAAGAGATGGCCGCCCTGGGGATCCCGGTGGATTTCAGCGAGGTGTTTGGAGGCAGATCCATTTTTTCCTATCTGCCATCCCCTGTGGTATTCAGCATCTCCCATACCACATGCACCTGGGAGATGGACGAGTGGCTGGATTTCTACATGACATGGTCCCGGGAAAACACCTCGGAGACGGTGGAAGCGTCGGTGATTGAGTTTCGGTAGAAAATGGGCCATCTGCGGTGGAGGAAGCGGCGGAGCCAGAAGGTCATGCATGCGGCGCTGACTTTGGACTTCGCCAGCTTCGCGAGGCCAGCGTTGTTTCCGGCTCCGATTTTGCGGCTTACCGTTCTTCTGACATTCCGCAAAGCGATTGCAAACAATCGATCCGTCCGGCCTGAATATCGGATATATGCTGCTTGATTCTTTCTTCGGGCCAATCCCCCCATTTGATTTTCAGCAAGGCCGAGATGGTATCGTCCGAAAAACGTTTGCGGATCGGCTTAGCAGGAATGCCGCCGACGATGGTATAGGGCGGTACATCTTTGGTCACAACGGCGCGCGTTCCAATAATTGCTCCATTGCCAATGGTAACACCAGACAGGATAACAGCCTCATATCCAATCCATACGTCATTGCCGATGATAATGTCGCCTTTGTTGTCCCACGCACTTGTTATGCTCTGAACATCTAATCCCCATTCGATAGGTAGATAAGGACGTTTGTGTATGATTGGCACTGGTAAATAGAAATTCTGCCCCGCAGGCGATGGAGCAAAATTTGCCAATCACCAGTTTGTCGTGATTGATCGGACAGTGATACAGTACATTATTCCTCTCAAACTGGCGCGGGTCTTTCACAAAGTCGTTATACATGGTGAAGTCCCCAACGATTATGTTGCAATTTTTAACAACGCTTTTCAAGAAAACGGTTTCATGGTCGTTTGTGCGAGGATAAATTTTCTCTGGATTCATGGTCTTGCCCTCTCTTGTAATGTATTTGTTTATATCGTACTGCCGTTTTGAAATTTTTTCTATCCACCGAACAATACCGAATTAATCTGTATACAACACAAAAGCAGAGGCTGCATTTCGAAACTCCTCTACGATTTGGTGGTTCCGTTGCTGTAATTTCTGCCGGTAGCCAGATGCTTCTCCCCATCGCTTTTGCTGCGCTTGATTGGTGGGAACATAAATGTATCCCCCCTGGATATAGCTTTGCAATTCCTTGACCAGCGCATCGGGAAGAAGAGTTTTTGCATTGATGTATTTCATGCAGGCTTCCTCCTTGAGATGATTGTCAAGCAGCAAAGCCAGCCTATCTTTCTGTTCCCCGGAGGTCTACGCCGTAGGCGGCCCGCAGAACATCCTTAATAATCTGCAGCATGGGCCGGGGGATCCGCTTATCGATTTCCGAGCGGATGTGAAGCACGGTTTGGGGGCGGGACAGGCGGTACGTTTCCGGGATCTGGTAGATCAGGTGGGTTTCCCTGTCCAGCTCCCTTATACTTGGGCTGCAGAGGCCGATGGCGGAGGTGATCCCCTCCCGGGCATAGTTGTACAGAGTGCTCATGTGGCGGGTTTCCTGGATCAAACGCGGCTGGATGCCGCATTCCCGGAAAATGGCCTCCGCCAGCTCGCGGCTGGACTGGCCGGTATAGGTCATGGTAATCGGTTCTTCCGCCAGATACACGGGATCCAGATACGGCAGCCCGTTTTGTGTATAGGCATGCTGGGCGGCTGGGCTTCCCTTCCGCAGAAAAATGGCGCTGTCCACATTCCCATAAGGGTACGCTACGGTCTTCTCCACCACGGTAGGCTCTGTGATGGTCATGATCTGGAGCTGGCCGCTGCGGATCATTTCCTTCATCTCACCAGCCTGGGCTTCGCATACGGAAAATTCCGTCTCCGGATAGGCGTCCTGGAGGCTGCGCAAAAGATCCGCCGAGCATAGCATGCTGATGTACGGCGGCAGGCCGATGCGGATGGACGTAAGCGTTGTTTGGTCCAGAAGGCTTACCTGAGTCAAAAATTCCTGGTAGGTCTCGGTGATCTGCAAAGCGGCGCGGTAAAAAAGCTCCCCTTTTTCCGTGGGCGTAAGCCCCTTGTTGGAGCGGGTAAAGAGCTTGAATCCCAGCTGCCGTTCCACCCTCTGCAGGCACTGGCTGAGGGCAGGTTGGGAAATGTACAGTTTTTCCACTGCTTTTGACATGTTTTTGGTCCGGAACAGTTCGGTCATCCATTGAAGTTCATCCAAAGTCACAGCTTGATACTCCTGTTTCTGAAATGTGGTTCCCCTTCCTGTCACTATAAGCAATTCTTATCATAACATTTTCACGCGAATTTTACAATTCTTTTACATCACTTTATAATAAGGATATATCTTTTTTGTGTTTTTCCACAGGCCTATGGAAAGAGAAAACGTTTCAACAGTATGAGAAAAGGAGGATCACTCTATGAACACGCAGATGATTATCTGTATCCTGCTTTTTGTGGCCATGCTGATCAGCTTCCTGATCGGGAAGCTGCCTCTGGGCGTTACCGCAGGTACCGTGGCTGCACTGCTGGCTCTCACCGGATGTACGGATCCAGCCACCATCCTCAGCGGAATCGGAAGTTCCAATGCGGTGACCATCGGCTGCATGATCATTCTGGCAGCAGGCCTGGGACGGACGTCCTTCCCCGCCAAGCTCACCGCCGGTATCCGGAAGCTTACCCGTGGCAACTATAAGCTGGCCTATCTGGGCGTCCTGCTGATTGCCATGGTGCTCACCAGCATGCTTACCAGCCCCATGGCGGCCTACGCCATTGTATTCCCCATTATGGACTCGGTGTGTGACGAGTTCGGCGTCAGCCGCTCCAAAGCCCAGTTCCCGCTGGTGGTGGTCTGTCTGGCCTGCTGCTCCATCCTTCCTCTGGGCGGCAGCATCAGCCAGAGCGCGGTGTACGACGGCTACATGCAGACCTACGGCTTCACCCAAGGCTTTGACGCCATGGTATTCTTTGAGGCCCGCTGGCCGTTCCTGATCCTGGTGCCCCTGTGGGCGTTCTTCATTGCCCCTCGGTTCACCCCGGAGAAGCCGCCGGTTCCCATTGCGGCGCTGGAGGCCAAAAAGACGGAGGCAAAGCCGCTGAACAAGTTTTCGGATGTAGCCGGCCTGGTGATCTTTGTGCTGGTAATCCTGGGCTTTATTTTCAACAGCAAGGTTGGCATGCCCACCTGGTATCTGGCCTTCTTCGGCGTGATGCTGATGATAATCTGCGGGACGCTGACCAAAAACGAGGCCATTAAGGCCATTCCGGTGGATATCTGCATGCTGTTCGTAGGCGCCAACACCATGGCCACGGCGCTGGTGGAGACCGGGACCGCCGAGTATATCGGCTCCGTGATTTCCTCGGCGGTGGGAGGAGCCACCAACACGGTGGTGCTCCACACAGTGTTCTTCATTGTACCGTTTGTGATCACCCAGTTTATGCAGAATCAGAGCGTCATGAACGTGTTTGCCCCCATCGCCCTGATCACCTGCTCGGCCCTGGGAGCAGATCCACGCGGCTGCCTGGTGCTGGTTACGGCCGGTTCCCTGACGGCGTTCATGACCCCTTCTGCCACCGCTGCCATCCCCATGTGCATGGGCGCCGGCGGCTACGATGTGAAGGCGCTGTTTAAGATGGGCTGGCTGCTGTGCATTATCCTCTGTGTTTTCTATGTAGGCTTTGTGAGCATTGTAATGCCGGCTTTCTAAGGATATAATGGAGATGCGGGAAGCCGTGGTTTACAATTTAATTTTTAAGTGAGGTTATTATGCTGAATTCTTATCTGGTTCAAAACGGGACATTGGTTTCCATCCTGGACGGAAGTGAGCGGAAAGCGGACATTCTGGTGGAGCAGGGGATGGTTACCAGGATTGCCCAGGGGATTGAGGCACCCTGGGCGGAGGTGCTGGATGCCCGGGGCATGTACATTTCCACCGGCTGGCTGGATTCCCACTGCCATTTTGCGTCGGTGGACGATCCGGTCAGCATTGACCCGGTGGAGGACCTGATCCGCCAGGGTGTGACCTACGCCCTGGATCTGGGGACCCTGGGGCCGCTGAACTATGCCCAAGGCAGGGAAAATCTGCGGTACATCTCCGACCTGCGGTTCAAATCCTACCTGAATATTGGCAATTACGGCGCCAAAGGCGCGGTGGGGCGCGGCATGGCT
>CAZSAF010000197.1:0-5124 GCA_964604605.1 uncultured Lachnospiraceae bacterium | reverse complement strand
GACGCGGTGGTGCTGGCCTGCGGCGCCCCGGTGCCCCGGGACCTGCCGGTGGAAGGCCGGGAGGGAAAGGGCATCCACTTTGCCCTGCCCTACCTGACCGCCAGCACCCGGGCCCTGCTGGACGAGGTCAGCCTGCCTTCCCAGTGGAACGCCAAGGGAAAGCGGGTGCTGGTCATTGGCGGAGGCGACACGGCCAACGACTGCCTGGCCACAGCGGTGCGCCAGGGGGCCAAAGCGGTGACCCAGTTTCTGCGCCGGCAGTCGGCACCGGAGCAGCGGGCGGCGGATAACCCGTGGCCGGAGCCGCCCCGGATCCGCCGGGACGGGTACGGCCAGGTGGAATGCCAGGCGGTGTACGGGAAGGATCCCCGGAGCTATGAGACCCGGGTCAAGAGCTTTGTGCTGGATGGCAAGGGGGCCGTCAAGGCCGCTGTGGGCATCAAGCTGGAGCGGGTGACGGACCCGGATACGGGAAAGACGGTAACCCGGGATATCCCCGGCAGCGAGTTTGAGGTGAAGTGTGAGCTGGTGCTCATTGCCGCCGGGTATACCGGGGCGGAGCCGGCCCTGCTGGCGGCCTTTGGCCTGACCGCGGACGCCCACGGAAACGCGGCGGTCCGCTGCCCTTCCTCCCACCGGACAGGGCGGGATAAGATATTTGTGGCCGGGGACATGCGCCGGGGGCCTTCCCTGGTGGTGTGGGCCATCTGGGAAGGCCGGGAGACGGCCAGGGAGGTGGACACCTTCCTCATGGGCTACAGTGCCCTGTAGAACCGAATCCTGCTAGGTAGGATCCTTCCCAACAATCAAAAAGCGTGCCGCGTCGGGTTTTCTTCCCGGCGTGACACGCTTTTTTGGTGGATGCGGTCTTTTAGCCCCGGTCCAGGGCCCCGGAGCACGTGGCGTAGTTTCAGAGGATTCCCGTAGCGCAGGGTGCTGCTCCGGTAGACCACCGCTCCCAGATAGCCGGCTCCCACAAAGGAAGCAGACTGGAGCAGGGCGGTGAAGGCGGCGCTGTCGCTGTCGGACAGGGTGTTGAACACCAGATAGCGGTATTCATGGGCCGAGAGCACCACAAAGCCGGCCTCCGCCTCCTCGTTTTCCACCATGGCCTCCAGGGACGCCTCCGAATCCACCCGCTGGAACCGGGCGTCCGGGAAGAAGGCGGCCAGCAGGTCATCCGGGACCAGCTGGTTTTCATCCAACAGCGCCATCTGCCGGACCTCCGTGGATTCCCCTTCCGCCCCGAACAGGTTCACAAAGCGGGGCAGGAACATGGCGCCAATGGCCAGGATGCTAATGAGCAGGGTCCAGATCATAAAGGATTTATTTTTGAAGTAGTTCCCAAGCTCAAAGCCCAGGACCGTGGAAAAGTTCTTCATGGGATTCCTCCTTTCCGACGCAGGATACAAAAATGTCATTGAGGGACGGGTTGTAGGTGCCAAATTATTCAATGGACAGGCCCTCCGCCAGCTTTTCCCGGCAGAAGGTGTCCAGCTTCTCCAGGGAGAGCCGCTCCGCGGAGAGGATCAGCCGGTTCCTTCCGTACTGCCGTTTGATCTCCCGCAGATCCCCCTGGAGGACATCTCCCCAACGTTGATGATGGCAATGTCCTCGCAGAATTCCTCCACGTAGCCCATCTGGTGGCTGGAGAAAATTACCAACCGGTTTTGGGCAATCTGCTCCCGGATTACATCCTTTAAAATCTGGGAGTTGACCGGGTCCAGGCCGCTGAAGGGCTCATCCAGAGTCACAATGTCCGAGTCGCTGACCAGGGTGGAGGCCAGCTGGACCTTCTGCTGATTGCCCTTGGAGAGGGTTTCCAGCTTTCGGCCGGCATATTCCTCCACGCCCAGCCGGGCCAGCCAGTGCCGGCTGCGTTCCTGCGCCTGCTTCCGGGAAAGCCCCCGGAGCCGCCCCAGGTAGATCATCTGCTCCAGCGCCTTTTTCTTGGGATAAAGCCCCCGCTCCTCCGGCAGGTAGCCAATGGAGTGGGCGGCGGGGAGGGCTGGCCGTCCAGCAGGATCTGGCCGCTGTTGGGGCGGAAAATGTCCATGAGAATCCGGATGGTGGTGGTTTTGCCGGCGCCGTTGCGACGAAGGCCCAAGGCCCGGCCGCTCTCCACGGAGAAGGAGATCCCATGGAGGATTTCCTTCTCGCCAAAGCTCTTGGTCAGGTTTTGCACTTCCAATTTCATAGCAATTCTCCTCGTGATGTTTTCCGGAATTAGGGTATCAGCCATTCCGGGTTCCGTCAACCGCAAAAAACGAATAGGGGAAAGGAACGGGTGGCTCAGGTTTCCGAAATCTGCTGCTCCTTCCGCTCCCGCAGGGCCCGCTTCCGGAATTTGTGCCGCAGCAGCAGGGTGAAAAACAGCAGGGGAAGGGCGGCCAGAAAGACATGGGCGTCCCAGAAGGTGGGGCAGCTTTCCAGGTGGAAGCCCAGAATGCCCCGAAGCATCAGCAGGAAGGCCAGCAGCTCCCCCAGGGCGCCCAGGCCAAACCAGCGGCTGATCCGCAGGTTGTGGCGCATCCGGGAGTCCCGGTCGCTGTACAGCTGGAAGGGGCCGTCCGCCGCAGGCTTCCGCAGCGTGGCCCAGCAGATCCAGCCGCCCACCTTCTTAATGCCCATCTCCCGCAGGAAGGAGAAATATTCCTTGCTCTTGGGATGCCACACCGGGTGGCTCAGGTAGTCTAGCCGGTAGGTCCAGGCCCCCGGCTCACAGGGCTCAAAGCGGTAGAAAATCCAGCAGTACCACACCAGGGCCTGGCCCTGAGCCGCCTTCTGGTTCAGCCAGGCTTCCTCCTTTTCATAGTCGTAAAAGGGGTGAACGATCAGCTCCCTCATGGCTCTCCTCCATCCCGCCCTCTGCCGGCGTCTGGGGCCGCATTTGTTTCCGCCGGAGCCTTGCCGGTGACGGCGCGGCCGTTTTCCAGCAGCTCCTCCAGCCGCAGCAGCTCCCGCTCCACCGCTTCCTGGCCGGCTGCGGTGATCTGGTACAGCTTCTTGCGGCCGCTTCCCCCCCCCAGGGGCCGGATCCATTTCCGTTCCTGGAGGGTGTTCAGGGCCCCGTACAGGGTGCCGGGCCCCAGCCGCACCCGCCCGCGGCTCATCTCCTCCGTCTTCTGCATAATGCCGTAGCCATGGCAGGGCTGGTACAGGGAGAGCAGAATGTAAAAGACCGCTTCCGTCAGGGCTCCGGTTTCGTTGTGTTCCGCCATGACCTCCTCCTTCCGTGTTCCGGGGCGTCCCCGGCGGTAGTTCCGGGTTTGCCTCCTATATCGTTCCCGGATATATCGTCAGCCGATATGTCAGTTTACGACATAACTATACCAGGGGCCAGAGCCTTTGTCAAGAGCCGGTTGCGGAGGAGGAGGCAAATTCCCGTCGATTCCTGCGGAAGAATTTGCTTGCATAATTTTCCCTGTCCCGTATAATAGAGAATACCAGGGGTCACGCAGCCCTGGGCAGGACAGGCTTTACGGAGGAAGTACATGATCAACTTTGAGGAAGAACTGAGCAAATTCAAGCCGAGCAAAGAGATTGAGCAGGCGGAGGATGTGATTGTCAATATGAATCTGCGGGATATGACGGACATTATGCTGGCAATCCTGCGGGAAAAGGAGCAGCAGTAAATGATTTGTTACAAATGCGGAAGCGTGCTGGGCTCCGGCCGCCTCTGTCTGCGCTGCGGCGCGGACGTTTCGGTGTACAAAAAGATTGTGCGTCTCTCCAACGGCTATTACAATGCCGGGCTGGAGAAAGCGCGGGTGCGGGATCTCACCGGCGCGGCAGAGGCCCTGAACCGGAGCCTCCAGTTTGACAAAAAGAATACCCAGGCCCGAAACCTGCTGGGGTTGGTCTACTATGAGATGGGTGAGATTGTGGAGGCCCTGAGCCAGTGGGTCATCAGCAAGAACCTGCAGCCGAAGAACAACCCGGCAGACGGCTACCTGGAGCGGGTCCAGGGGGAGAAGGCGGACCTGGAGCGGATGAACCAGGCGGTGAAAAAGTTCAACCAGGCCCTGGATAACGCCCGGCATGACAGCGAGGATCTGGCGGTGATCCAGCTGCGGGGCGTCATTGGCCAGCATCCCCGGTATCTGAAGGCCTACCAGCTGCTGTCCCTGCTCTACATTCATCAGGGGGAGTACTCCAAGGCCAACCGGCTGCTGAAGCGGGCCCTGCAGATTGACAAGGGCAACACCTACTGCCAGAAATACCAGCGGGAAATCCGGGGAAAGCTGAGCAAGCCCAAGAAGCAGGTGAGCTACCAGGAGCAGCAGATGGCCCAGCAGGCGGCGGAGGATGTCATTGTCCCCACCTACCGGGAGAGGCCCCGGGTGCTGCAGCTGCTGCTGGGGCTGATCACCGGTGTGGTGGTCTGCGGCTGCGCGTACATTTTCCTCATTGCCCCCACCCAGGCCCGGGAGACCAGCAACCGGTGGAATCAGACGGCCATTACCTACAACGAGCAGATTGAGGAGCGGGATTCGGAGATCAGCACCCTCAACAGCACGGTATCCCAGCTGCAGAGCGAGATGGAGACCATGCAGAATCAGATGGACCAGTTTACCGGGGACAACGGCACCATTACCAACTATGACCGGCTGCTGGAGGCGGTAAATTATTACCAGAATTCCGACTGGGCCAATCTGGTTACCAGCTTTGCCGCAATCCAGCGGGACCAGGTGGACTCGGCTGCCTTTGGCACCGTCTACAATTTTCTCCAGGATTTTATCAACAGCGGTGGGATTGTGGACCGAGTATTTGAGAGTGGTATGGAGCTCTACAACAACTACCAGTACAGCGAGGCAAGGACGGTGTTTGAGTCCTGCTTGGAGCTGGATCCCCAGTACGATGCGGCCATCTTTTACATTGGCATGTGCTATGAAATTGCAGGGGATGATACGACGGCAGCCACATATTTCCAGCGGATTGTAAACGAGTTCCCCCAGAGCGAATACTATCAGCGGGCTTATTCCCGAGTGGCATAGCCGGAAAAACGAAAAACAGAGAAACACGGAGAGATATACAGCAGAGAAATCTGAGGTATGTCTCTTCTTTTTACTGTAAAAGCCCGGTCGCAAAGCATGGCGGACAGACTGCTTGCAGGCTGGCCCG
>CAZSAF010000196.1:0-5138 GCA_964604605.1 uncultured Lachnospiraceae bacterium | reverse complement strand
CCGCCGGATCCTGTTCTGAACGGGGGCGTCGGAAGACGGCTCCCGGGCTTTGACCGGGGCTCCCCGCGGAAACTTCCCCTGAGTTGGGGCGGATTCTCCCGCCGGATTGCTTGTCAATCCGGTGGGTTTTTTGTATAATGACCCGGTTGGAAAGTTGAATTTGGAAAGGGAAAAACAATGGAACTAAGCTTGCTGCTGATGGAACAGATTGTATCCATGGCCCTGATGGTGCTCATGGGCTTTGCGCTGGTGAAGACCGGGCACCTGAAATCCTCCGACGGCCGGGTGCTTTCGGTGCTGACGGTCTACATTATCTGCCCCTGCGTGATCATCGATTCATTTCAGATTGAATTCAGCCAGGAAAAGCTCCATGGCCTGGAGGTTGCCTTTGTGGCGGCGCTTACTGCCCAGCTGGTGCTGATCTTGCTGGGCCATTTCCTGCGGAAGCCTATGAAGCTGTTCCCGGTGGAGTATGCCTCCTTTATTTACTCTAACGGTGGCAACCTGCTGATTCCGCTGGTCAGTTCCATCCTGGGAGACGAGTATGTGTTCTACACCTGCGCCTTTATTGGCGCCCAGAACCTGTTCATGTGGACCCACGGGGTCATGGTGCTGGGCGGCCACTCCCGGAACTGGAAGAAAATCCTGCTGACGCCCAACATCATTGCCATCTTTGTGGGGCTGGCCCTGTTTCTGGCCCGGATTAGCCTGCCGGAGGTGGTGGGCGTCACCCTGGAGAAGGTGGGGGACACCAACGGGCCAGTGTGCATGTTCCTCATTGGCACCCTGATGGCGGACGCCCGCATGAAGGAAGTGTTTGGCAGGGCGAAAAACTATCTGATCTGCTTTGGCCGTCTGATTGTCAGCCCGCTGCTCTTTGCCTTGGGCATCCGCCTGTCCGGCATTACCCTGGGGGACCCGGACCTGAAGCAGGTGCTCTGGGTGACGTTCCTGGCCCTCAGCGCGCCGGTGGCGGTCTCCGTAACCCAGATCAGCAATCTGTACGGTAGCCCGGAGGCGGCCCGCCGGGCCAGTACCATCAACGTGATGTCCGTGATCTTCTGCATGGCCACCATGCCGCTGATGACCATGGTGTACCAGGCGGTGTGCTGATCCCGGGAGGCAACACCCTGCGGGTGTAAAAGGAGGCGCAATGGAAAGACGTGTAGAGCACCGGGTGGCCCCGGCGGAGGCCGGGCGGACCGTGGGGCAGCTGTTATCTGGCGCCCTGGGCCTCTCCGGCCGGCAGATCCGGCGGCTGAAATTCCAGGAGGACGGGATCCGTCTTTCGGGCCGCCGGGTCCATACCTCGGAACGGGTGCAGCCGGGGGAGATTTTACAGGTGACGCTGCGGGAGCAGGGGGAAAACCGGATGCAGGCCGGGGCGGCCCGGCTCCCGGTTTTGTATGAGGATGAGGATTTGCTGGTGGTGAACAAGCCGCCGGGGATGGTGGTCCACCCCTCTCCCGGCCACTATGGGGATTCGGTACTCAACAGCCTGGCGGCCATGGGAAAGGGACAGACTCGGTTTCATGTGCTGGGGCGGCTGGACCGGGACACCTCCGGGGTGCTGGTCTTTGCCAAGAGCGGCGCGGCGGCTGCCATTCTGGCCCGGCAGCGGGAGAAGGGCCGGTTCCGGAAGCGATATCTGGCCCTGGCCGCCGGGGTCCTGGCCGAGGATGGGGGAAAAATCTGCTTCCCGCTGGCTCCGGAGGGGAAAGGGCGGATGCGGGTCTCTCCCGATGGCAAGGCGGCGGTGACCTGGTACCGGGTGGAACGCCGGTGCTCGGCCTGCTCCCTGGTCTCCCTGTGGCTGGAGACCGGCCGGACCCACCAGATCCGGGTCCACCTGGCCGCCGCCGGCCACCCGCTGCTGGGGGATCCCCTGTACGGAGGCGGAGGGGTGGAAGCGCCATCTTTCAACCGGACCGCCCTCCACGCCCGGCAGGTGTGGCTCCGGCAGCCTTTTACCGGGGAGGAGATCTTCCTGGAAGCACCATTTCCTGCGGACTGGCGCGTTTTTTGTCGATTTATAGAGGAAAACTACAGAATTACGTTTTTGCCAAAAAAGAGTGTAATTTTTAAGGGAAGTATGCTATGATAATAGGCGGGCGGCCCAGCCGCTACTTTGGGAGGTAACAAAAGGAGACAGAAGTATGGCAATTCAAGTAGGAATCAACGGATTTGGCCGGATTGGCCGGGTGGTTTTCCGCATTCTGATGGAGAGAGGGGACACTTTCCAGCTCTGCGGCATCAACCTGCGCAAAGCGGATATCCCCCACATGGTCTACATGGCCAAGTACGATTCCATCTTCGGGCGCTTTCCGGGGACCCTGGAGGCGGAGGAAGATGCGATCGTGGTAAACGGACAGCGGATTCCCGTGTTCAGCGAGACGGATCCGTCTCAGATTCCCTGGAAAGAGTGCGGAGCCGAGTACATCATTGAGTCCACCGGCGCCTTCAACACGGTGGAGAAATCTTCCGCCCATCTGCAGGCGGGCGCCAAGAAGGTGGTGATCACCGCCCCCTCCAAGGACAAGGTGATGCCCACCTACGTCATGGGCGTCAATCACATGAACTACACCCCGGATCAGGACATTGTTTCCAATGCGTCCTGTACCACCAACTGCCTGGCCCCTCTGGCCAAGATTGTAGAGGATCATTTCGGAATTGTGGAAGGGCTGATGTCCACCATCCACTCCTGTACCGCCAAGCAGAAGGCCGTGGATGCCCGGGCCGGCCGTGACTGGAGGACCGGCCGTTCCGTGTTCGGAAACATTATTCCTTCCACCACCGGCGCGGCCAAGGCCTGCGGCCTGGTGATCCCGTCCCTGCAGGGCAAGCTCACCGGCATGTCCTTCCGGGTTCCCACCAACGATGTGTCCGTGGTGGATCTGACTGCCCGGCTGGCTACGCCGACCACCTACGAGGAGATCTGCCAGGCCATCCGGGAGGCTTCCAAGACGTACATGAAGGGCATTGTCACCTACGTCCATGACGAGGTGGTATCCTCGGACATGCTGGGGGAGACCCACACCTGCATTGTGGACGAGACCGCCGGCATTATGCTCAACGATCACTTTGTGAAGCTGATTGCCTGGTATGACAACGAGTGGGGCTACAGCAACAAGGTGGTGGACCTGGTGACCCATATCGCCAAGGTGTGCGGAGATAAATAACCGGCGGCAAGTAGGGCCGGGAGGACGGAGATTTGCATGAGTGAGAAAACGGTAAAGGCGGCGCTGCTGGGGGTAGGGACCGTAGGCGGCGGCGTGTATAAGCTGGCGGAAAGCCTGAGAGAAGAGATGGTGGCCAAAACCGGGGCCAACTTTGAGATTGCCCGGATTCTGGTGCGGAATCTGGAGAAGGAGCGCCCGGGGATCCCCCGGGAGCTTCTCACGGACAACTGGCGGGAGATTGTGGAGGATCCGGAGATCCAGGTGGTTATTGAGGTCATGGGCGGTATGGAACCGGCCCAGACCTGTATCCTGGAGGCCCTGCAGGCGGGAAAGCAGGTGGTGACGGCCAACAAGGACCTGCTGGCCGAGTATGGCCAGGTGCTGATGGAGACTGCCGAGGCCCATTCCTGCGACCTGCAGTTTGAGGCGTCGGTGGCCGGTGCCATCCCCATTATCCGGCCCTTGAAGCAATCCCTGGTGGGCAACCACCTGACCGAGGTAATGGGCATTGTCAACGGCACCACCAACTATATTCTCAGCAAAATGTCCGATGAGGGCATGGACTACCAGGAAGCGCTGGCCAAGGCCACGGAGCTGGGGTATGCGGAGGCGGACCCCACGGCGGACGTGGAGGGCTATGACGCCGGCCGGAAGATGGCCATTATGGCCTGCCTGGCCTTCAATTCCCGGGTCACCTTCTCCCAGGTCTACACCGAGGGCATCACCCGGGTTACCGCCACGGACATCCGGTATGCCCATGAGTTCGGCTTTGAGATCAAGCTGCTGGGCCTGGCCCGGAACACCCCAGATGGGATTGAGGTGCGGGTGCACCCTATGCTGATCCCCTCGGAGCATCCGCTGGCCACGGTGAAGGACTCCTTCAACGCGGTGTTCGTCCACGGGGACGCCCTGGACGACGCCATGTTCATGGGCCGGGGGGCCGGGGAGATGCCCACCGCCAGCGCGGTGATGGGGGACGTCATTGACGTGGTCCGGAATATTGTCCACAGGTGCAGCGGACGGGTGGGCTGCAGCTGCTACAAGAGCCTGCCGGTGAAGCCCATGGAGGAGACGGAAAATCGGTTCTACCTGCGGATTCTGGCGGCCAACCGGCCCGGCGTGCTGGCGGGGATTGCCAGTGTCCTGGGGAACAACGGCGTGGGCATTGAGCAGGTGGTGCAGAAAAGCCGCAGCCGGCAGGCGGAGAATGCGGAGCTGGTGATTATCACGGACCTGGTCCGGGAATCCGGCTTCCGGGATGCTGTGACCATTCTGCAGGCGCTCTCCACAGTGCGGGAGATCGGCAGCTGTATCCGGGTGTACTGATGGCCAGGGCTGCGGCCCGGCGAAACCTGGGCGGCCGGCATTCTATTGACGGCGGCAAAATGCTTGTGATACAATAAACGAGTATCAGACAATCCTGCGGAAGCGGGAATTAAATGGAGGAAACGATCATGGTTGTTGCGGCGGCAGAGATGCTTCAAAAGGCAAAGGAAGGCAAGTACGCGGTAGCTCAGATCAACATCAACAATCTGGAGTGGGCCAAGTCTGTGCTGCAGGTGGTGGAGGAGCTGCAGTCCCCCATTATCCTGGGCGTGTCCGAGGGCGCAGGCAAGTACATGGCCGGCTACAAGACGGTGGTGGGCATGGTAAACGGCATGCTGGAGGAGCTGAAGATTACGGTTCCGGTGGCTCTGCACCTGGATCACGGCAGCTACGAGCACTGCTACAAGTGCATTGACGCGGGCTTTAAGTCGGTGATGTTTGACGGTTCCCATTACCCCATTGAAGAAAATATTGCCAAGACCAAAGAGCTGGTGGAGGTTTGCCACTCCAAGGGAATTTCCCTGGAGGCGGAGGTGGGCTCCATTGGCGGCGAGGAAGACGGCGTGGTGGGAATGGGCGAGTGCGCGGATCCCCAGGAGTGCAAGAGGATTGCAGATCTGGGCATTGATTTCC
>CAZSAF010000195.1:0-5152 GCA_964604605.1 uncultured Lachnospiraceae bacterium | reverse complement strand
TGGCCGAGGGGGTGGAGAGGCGGCGGAGCAGCTCCTGGAGGCAGGCGGCCGCCCGGCGCTCCAGAAGGATGGGGGAGAGAGTGGCGTGGCGGGAGGGGTGTCCTGCCGAAAAATCCGGCGTTTCCGCCGGCAGCGCTTCCAGCTGCTCCGGCGCTGGTTCCCGGGCCAGGGCGTATTGGGGGGAGACCAGGATCAGGCTGCCTTGCCGGGAGCGTTCCTGGGTGAGTGGGTATTTCTTCATGCCTTCACCTCCGTTTCCAATAGGCGTTGAATCAGCTGGTCAAAAGAGAGACCGGCGGCCTGCATCATACCGGGATAGCGGCTGTGGGCAGTAAAGCCGGGGATGGTGTTGACCTCATTGAACACCACCTTCCCCTGGGGCGTCAGAAAGAAGTCCACCCGGGCAAAGCCGCTGCAATCCAGCCCCGTGTACAGGGTCTTGGACATCTCCTGGATTTCCCGGGCTTTTTCCGGGGCAATCCGGGCCGGCACATGGATCCGGGAGCTGCGCAGGGTATACTTTTCCGTATAGTCAAAGAAGCCCTGGGAAAGCTCAATCTCATCCACCGCTCCGGTGAACAGTTCCTCCTTGCTCAGCACCGCGCAGCCCACCTCAAAGCCGGGGATGGTCTCCTCCAGCACCGCCTGTGAGTCAAAGTGGAAGGCTTCCCGCAGGGCCGGCTCCAGCTCCTCCGGCGTCCGGACCTGGGTGATGCCAAAGGAGGAACCGGCCCGCACCGGTTTGACGAACAGGGGGTAGGCCAGCTCTTCTGCGGCCTGGAGGGCCTGTTCCGGCGTCCAGGAAGGGTCCGCCGGAATATCCCGGGGGACCGGGATGCCCAGGGAGGAGGCGATCCGGTGGGACCGCAGCTTATCCATACAGAGGGCGGAGCTTAAGGTGCCGCAGCCGATGATGGGGAGGCCGGCCAGCTCCAAAATCCCCTGTACCGTGCCGTCCTCTCCATTTTTTCCGTGGAGCAGGGGAAAGGCGGCATCCAAACGGATTTCACGGATGGCCTGACCGTCCCAGACGGTGATGCCGTGGATGCCCCGGTCCGGGGAGATCCAGGCAGGGGTGCACCGGGGGTCCTGGTGCCAGGAATCCTCCGGGATTTTGGAGAGCGGGCCCTCGTAGAGAAGCCAGCGGCCGTCCCGCCGGATCCCCAGGAGGACCGGCTGGAACCGGGTACGGTTGATATGGGAGAGAACCGCGTAAGCGGACTGCAGGGAAACCGGGTATTCCGGGGAATCGCCTCCGAACAGGACCCCGATTCGGGGCAGGCTGGCAGCGGGCCATATTTTTGCAGACATGGAACATCCTCCTGAAAGTATTTTGGGGAGGACAGCAAAAACGCCTGCCCTCCGCTTCTTCTATTGTAGGAAAAACGGCGGACAGGCGCTTTAACAGCAGCTTGTGAAATTCCTGAGAAAATCCTAAGATTTTGTTGAGATTTGGAGGAGGCCCCTCAGGTATCCAGGGGAAGGGTAATGCGGAAGGTGGTCACCTCCTGCTCGCTTTCCGCTGTGATGGTGCCGCCGTGGAGGGTGACAATCTCCTTGGCAATGGCCAGGCCCAGGCCGGCGCCTCCGGCATTGCTGGCCCGGGCCTCATCCAGCCGGAAGAATTTTTCAAAAATGGTGTCCAGCTTTTGCTGGGGGATGGTTTTTCCTTTGTTCTGGAAGGTAATGACCATCTGGCCCTCCTGGCGCTCTGCCTGAATGACAATGCGGGTGCCGGGGTAGCTGTAGGCAACGGCGTTTTTCAATACATTGTGGAAGACCCGGGCCAGCTTTTCCGGATCCCCGTAGAGGGTCAGGTCCGCCTGGGCTTGGAGCTCCGCCGTGTTGCCGTGGGCGGAGAGCAGCGGGTAGAATTCATCCTTCATCTGGATCAGCAGGTAGGAGAGGTCAAAGGTTTCCTTCTCCAGCAGAATCTGTTGCAGGTTGTACCGGGTGATCTCAAAAAATTCGTTGATCAGCCGTTCCAGCCGGTCCGCTTTCTCCCGGGCAATGTGCACGTACTTGGCTTTCTGGGCCTCCGGCATATCCGGAGCCTCCTCCAGCAGGCTCAGGTAGCCAATGACCGAGGTCAGGGGAGTTTTCAGATCGTGGGCCAGGTAGGTGATCAGGTCATTTTTGCGGCTGGACTCTGTTTTCAGCGCCTGCTCCCGCCGCTCCATCTCCGCCTTTAATTGGACCATCTGGGCGGAAAGCTCCGCATAACCGGTGGGGAATACATCCGATGCCTCCAGGTCATGGTCCATGTACAGGCGGATCATCTGGCTGGACTGGGAAAGGGCTTTCCGCACCTGGGAGCGGGCATACCGCCGGGCAATGAGGGCGATCAGGAGGGTGCCCAGAATCACCGCCAGGAGAAAGCTGTCCCGTAAAAACTCCTTCAGGCGGTACCAGAGCACACTGGACACCTGGTATACGTGTCCCAGGGTGTCGCTGATGGTCTCCACCCGCACAAAACGGCTGAAAAACCAGTCGGCAACGGAACCGTTCCATAAAATATCCACAATAAAAAGCAGCACATAGACGGCCACTGCCACCCCAGCCAGTAGCAGTACCATCCGGACGGCAGAGGTAAGCTTATCCTTCAATTTTGTATCCACACCCCCAGACGGTCAGAATGTATTTGGGATTCTCAAAGGAGTCGTGCATCTTTTCCCGCAGATGCCGGATGTGCACGGTGATGGTGTTGTTGTTCTTATCGTAATACTCATCGCCCCAGACATGGTGGAACAGCTCTTCGGAGCTGACCACCTTGCCCCTCCGCTGGCAGAGGTAGAGGAGGATGGAAAACTCGGTGGGCGTCAGGGAAAGGGGCTTTTCATCCAAAGTGCACTGATGGGTTTCCGCATTGAGCACCAGGCCGGAGATGGCGTACTCCTCCTCCGGCTCCTGGCCGGTGTTGTACCGCTTGTAACGCCGCAGCTGCGCCTTTACCCGGGCCACCAGCTCCAGGGGCTGGAAGGGCTTGGTCATATAGTCGTCCGCACCCAGGGTCAGGCCGGTGATCTTGTCCAATTCCTGGTTTTTGGCTGTCAGCATGATGATGGGATAGGTGTAATGCTCCCGGATTTTCCGGCAGAGGGTCAGCCCGTCTGTGCCGGGGATCATCACATCCAGAATGGCCAGATCCAGTTTTTCACGGTCGATGCAGGCCAGGGCATCCTCCGCGGTATAGCAGGGGAACACCGTGAAATTTTCGTTTCGCAGGTAAAGGGCCACCAGGTCCGCAATCTCCTTCTCATCATCCACAATCAAAATCTTTTCGCTCATGGGGAGCTTCTCATCCTTTCTTCCGTTTCCTATATTCTTTGGCTGATCCAATCATAACAGAAAAAAGAAAAGAAGATTCCATGTTTCTGGTGAAGAAAGATTAAGATTTTCCTAAGAATTTGTTATGGGTTTCCGAAGACTGCCGGAGGCTTCCCGGAAAAGAAGAAGGAAAATTGGAAACAATTCGGATACATTCGAGTGATGGAGTGAAAACGCCCCGAATGGGAGGAAAAAACAAAATGGTGCCAAAAAGATTTTGAAATATATGATTTTGCCTAAAAAAGTGGTATAATGGGTGAAAACGACAAGAAGAGAACAGGATGTGTCACAGGGAAGATCCCGCAAAAGGACGCGCAAGAGAAAACGTTTCTGGATCGCACTGGCTGGCACGGTGATTTTGTTGGTGGGCCTGGCAGTTTTTTTTCGGCTATTGGCAAAAAACGCCAACCTCTCTTTCCCGGAAAATGGGCAGCAGCGGGAACTGGTGGAGGAGGGGGAGGATGTCTATTCCTATTCCTTCCTGTATCTGCCCTCCTACCAGGGGCTGGAGATGGCCTGGACGGGAAACACCCTTTCCTTCGGCACGGAGGAGCACTAAGGGGCAGTTTATC
Organism: uncultured Lachnospiraceae bacterium; assembly: GCA_964604605.1. Taxonomy (GTDB): domain Bacteria; phylum Bacillota; class Clostridia; order Lachnospirales; family Lachnospiraceae; genus Pseudolachnospira. The sequence goes on along the minus strand of CAZSAF010000195.1, from coordinate 1,253 downwards.
TGAATGAGCGGCTGACGGTGACAGTGGCCAACCAGCAGATCATCCGGGTAGTCTGGAGAGGGCCGTCGGAGCTGGTGGCGGTGGAAAATCCCCAGGTGCAGCTGATCCCCTTTGAGGAGGCCTGGGAGCATTTTCAGCGGCGGATGCAGGCTGAGTACACGCTGGGCAAGCTGACCCGGTATGCCCCTACCAATGCGGATTACGCGCAGGAGCTGGCCCGGTACACCGGCGGGGAGATTTTGGTGGATCAGATTTCCTACGGATATGTGCGGATCCAGATTCCGGACAATTACGAGGAATTCCGGCTGGTGCCGGCCTGGTGCTTCCAGGGGGAGGAGCAGCTGGACAATGGCAGCGGCATTTCCTGGGAGGATGGTACCAGACGCAGGCAGCGGCGGGTTTACCAGACGGTAAACGCGGTGGATGGAAGCCTGATTGATTTGAAACGGGGCTACTGACTTTTTATGGGGCGGAATTCCGCCCTATAAATCCGAATCTACCGGATAAATCCTACCTCCTGGCAGATTTTTTCCAACTGCTCCTCCTTCCGCCGGTTGTACTCCACCTTCTTTTCCTCAAAGTAGTTGTTTCCCTGGGCGTCGATGGAAACGATCAGCGGGCCGAACTCCTTGACACGGCAGTTCCAGAGGGTTTCCGGCATGCCCAGAACCCTCTATTCCGCCTGGACAATCTCCTCCACCGTCACCGCGGCGGCCACGGCGTTTCCGGCGGGGAATACACAGTGGATGGCGCCAAACTCCCGGCAGGCCCGTTCCGCGTTTTCTTTCATGCCGCCTCACCCGGACGCCGGTGGTCCGGACAAATTCGTACTCAAACTTTTCCATGCGCATGGAGGTGGTGGGCCCCACGGAGACCATTTCAAAGCGGCCGTCCTTCAGAGGGCGGATAATGGGGCCAGCGTGGAAGATGGCGCAGTCCCGCACATCCACGGGGATAGAGCGCCCTTCTTCCACCACCCGGCGGTGGGCCACATCCCGGCAGGTGGTCAGACTGCCGGACAGATACACAATATCGTCTATGCGGATGTCCTTCAAATCCTCCGCGGAAACAGGCGTCACCAGGATTTTCTTGCCGTCTCGAATTTCGATCATGCCAGTTTCACCTCCGAATGCGAGAGAATGGTGTAGTTCAGGTCCTTGTCAAAGAGAATGTGCCCGCGCCGGTGGCTCCAGCATCCTACATTGACGGCCACGCCGATGGTGGAAGGATGGCGGGCGGTGTTCTCAATGTGG
>CAZSAF010000194.1:0-5175 GCA_964604605.1 uncultured Lachnospiraceae bacterium | reverse complement strand
GTACTTTGGGAAGACATATCCATCTTTTTATTGCAATTCGCGGAAACTCAAGTTTTCCCTCACCTCCCCAGGACGAATGGCTCCCCCGGAGCCAGCTGGTGAAGCCGCTCCGGATGCGTCAGCTCCTCCTCCAAATGGGACGGGTCGGCGTTGAAGGCCAGCTTCTCCGGCGCGTCATAGGTTCCATAATGGTAGAGAATGAGCGCCGCCGGATCCAAGTGATTGGCCAGCTTCACAGCATTTTCCCGTCCAAAGTGGAAGGGATCCAAAGAAACATCCAGAAGCATCACATCCACCTGCCGCATCTGCCAATGGGCCTCCAGCAAAACACTGTCCCCGGGAACCCAAATGTTTCCATCCAACGTCTCCAGATAAAAGCCACAGCAATCCTCCGGTCCATAGTACCAGTCAAATTCTGGACGGCCTTTCTGCCAGCTATGGGAAGCTGGCGTCAGCGTAATCTTCACCCCACCCACTCGAAAGGTTTCGCCAATGCCATAGGTCTCCCGCTGCTCTACTGGAATTCCGAATTCCCCCAGCTTTTGGCCCGTAAAAGCGGTTCCTCCAAACCGGTTGCCCCGGCTGGCCAAGACCTGAGCGGTCTGGGGCACCATATGATCATAGTCCGCGTGGGTGTACAGCACCCGGTCCACCAGGGGAAGTTCCGCCAGCTCCAGCGGCGGCGGAACCAAAAAGGGAAAGCCTGCCTCGCTGATCTTTGGATTCTCCGGCTTCCTTCCCAACACCGGATCTATCAAAAGGCAGGTCCCCCGGGCGTTGATCAAAACGCCTCCAGACCCCAGCCAATACAGACTGGTATGATCCTGCCGTCCAAAGGCCTCCGGCCCCATCTTCCATGTCATCGGCGCGCTTGCCTGTTTTTTGCTCATATCCTTTCCTCCGGATAAACGGCGGCTGCCGCATGGATTCTCCCTGCTTTCTGAATGGGGTCCTGCGGCAGCCGCTCTCACTCTATTTCTGGGATTCTGCCTCCAGCGCATCCATCAGCCCGGTAAGCCATTCTTCTCCAATCTCATCATTCAGCATCTCATAGGAGTGCTGAGCTGCTTCTTGAAGATACGCCACCGTGGCGTCGTCCAACTCCAGAAATTCCATTCCGTAGTCCTCCATCAGGCCCCGCATTTCCTCCATATTGGTCTGATAGGACTCCACGGAAACCTGGCGTGCCTCCTCCAGCGCTTCCTGGAATGCCTCCTTGTATGCGTCCTGCAGCGCGTTGTACTCGTCCAGATTCATAGAAAGAGTCACAGAAAACAGGGTCGTATTGGCGTTGGTGTACAGGTATTTCTGCTGTTCATAGATACCGCTGAAGTAAATAACCTCCAAGGGGTTCTCATGGGCGTCCAACAATCCCTGCTGCAGAGCCATATACACCTCGCCGAATGCCAGGGGCGTAGGTGCTGCCCCGGCCTGCTCCCAAAAATCCATGTGGTAGGTATTTTCCATGACGCGGATCCGCAGCCCCTGAATATCGGAAGGGGAGTTGATCTGCTTGTTGGTGGCCAGCTGCCGGTAAGCGTCTCCGGTGAACAGATCCAGCAGTTTAAAGCCTTTTTCCTCAAAAGCCGCCCGCATCTGGTCTCCCCACTCGCCGTCAAACACTGCCTGAATGGTCTCCATATCATACCCGGTGTAAACCATAGGCATATCCAGCACCGCCGCCTCCGGGACAAAGGCCATCATGGGGGCCGCCGTCACGCCGATCATGTCCAGCTCTCCCATCTGCACCGACTCCGCGGACTCCCGGTCGCTGCCCATGGTGGAATTGGCGTGCACTTCCACCTGTATCTTCCCCTCAGTGATCCGCTCCAGCGCCTCCTCAAAAGCCAGATTGTGGACGTTTAAGGAAGCGTCTTCCGGCGCCGTGTTGGCAATGTGCAACGTCATGGATTCCAGACCGTCAAACCGGCCGCTGCTGTCGCCGGACGCAGCCTCCGTTCCACTCTCCGCTGCTCCCGCCGCGGTGGTCTCTTCTCCGCTCCCTCCTCCGCAGGAAGCGGCCGCCAGCGCCAACCCCATCAACATTGCCGCCCATACTCTTCTTTTCATCTTCTTCTCCTTTCTACCGGATGGCGTGCCATTCACACCATCCAGTTACACCGGCAGGGTGTTTTCTGTTTTATGTTCCAGCCCTTGCGAAACCCGGTCAAAGCAACGCCAAGCTAATCCCTGGCACAAACGAGATCACCAACAACGCCATCAGAAATACAATCACAAGAGGAATCGCCTTTCGTCCCAGCTCCAATACCGGGATCTTGGCCATGCCGCTGGTCACAAACAGGTTGGTTCCAAAGGGAGGCGTCACCTGTCCAATGGCCAGATTCACAATCAGCATCACGCCAAAGTGAACTGGTAAGATTCCCAATTCCGTGGCCACGGGAACCAGAATGGGCGCCAGCACCGCAATGCCCGGAGCCGCATCCATAAACATCCCCATGATGAAAAACACAACCAATACTACCAGAATAAACGCTGTCTTGGTGGGGAAGGTGGTAATGATGAAATCGCCGATCAACTGCGGCGCATTCATCATGGTCAGCGCCCGGGAAAAAGCTGTTGCCATGGCAATGAGGATGATAATGGGCGCATAGGATTTCACTGCTTCCACCATCAGCTTGGGAATTTCCTGCACCTTCACCTCCCGGTATACCCACACGGAGATGATGACCGAGTAAAACACCGAGATGGTGGCGGCTTCCGTGGGCGTCACAATACCGGAGTAGATACCGCCCAGAATGATCACCGGCGAGAGCACCGCCCAAGAGCTGCGGGCCAGCACCTTCCCGACGCCGGTTTTCTTCAAGTTCTCATAATTAGCCGCAATCCGCTCCTTGTCCTCCCCCTTGATCCTACAATAGATAACCGCGTAGACCATCAGGAAAACGCCGATCAAGATTCCCGGAAGAATACCGGCAATGAATAAATTTCCCACAGAGGTGTTGCTCACGGTGCCGTACAAAACAAATGGGATGCTGGGAGGGATGATCACGCCCAGTCCTGCGGCAGTGGCCACCAACGCCGCACAGAAAAGCTTTTCATATCCCAGATCAATCAACAGTGGGATGGCCATGGATCCAACCGCTGCGGCAGTGGCCGGTCCTGATCCAGATATGGCTCCATAAAACAGGCAGGTCAAAACCACAGCGCAGGGCAGGCCGCCGGTTTTCTTTCCTGCCACCAGAGCAAAGACGTTGAAAAGTCTTTTGGAGATGCCACCCTTTGCCATAATCGCTCCGGCCAGGATGAACATGGGGATGGCAATGGAGGTAGTATTGTCCGCGCCGCCCAAGGTCCACCGTACAAAGGAATCCACCGAATAAGCGCCTCCCTCGCTGAACAAAATAGGAGCGATCACAGAAACACCCATACTGGCAATGATCGGCAGGCCCACAAAGAGTCCCACCAAAAACAGAATCAATAACGACGCAATCATGCTTCTCCTCCCTCTACTTCTTTATGGCTTGGTTTTCTCAAGTTCCCGATCAAACGGACCGTTTTCTGCACACTCCTCACCAGCGCCAGGGCCATGCTGAACGGAATGGATAAATAGACCAAGTACATGGGAATCCGGGCAGCAGCGCTGGTCTGGCCGGATGTGTAAATGTGCTCCAAAACTGACACCGAGGAATAAAACATCACTAGGTACAATCCAAGGCAGATCACCTGCAAGAGGATCTGAAAGACAGCCCGTGCCTTTCCTCTAAAAATTTTTTCAAACAGGTCAATCTTCAGCTCGCTTCCATGCCCTATACAGTAGCTAATCCCTAGAAAGCAGCTCCAAATATACAAATAGCGGCATACCTCCTCCGGCCATGCCAGGGCGCTGCTAAAGAAATACCGCATAATCACCTGTAAAAGCATGATCACCGCCATAGCTCCCAGCAGAGCCACCAACAGCACCTCTTCAAAATACTTGTCCAGCCATTTCACCAAATTTTTCATAAACCAGTTTCTTCCTTTCTACCCTTCATAAAGTCCTTTCTCTCCTTGAATCCATAGCTGCATCCTCTTTCTGTAATTCAAAATATGTTTCTGTAATTCTTGTAAAGCCGCCTCCTTATTTCCCTCTTCTACCATCTCCAGAAAGGATCCATGTTCCCGGACCGATTCTTCGTCATAAAGCAATAGATTGTTTTTTACGCAGATCATCTGTTTTTCCCGATTATTTAGGTAGAGATTCAGCAGATCCCGATTTCCATATGCCCTCAGGCAGACGCTGTGAAACTCAATATCCACATTCCAGCAAGTTTTGAAATCCTTCTGCCTGATTGCCTCTTTTTCCTGTTCATGCAGATGTTTCATCTGCTTTATCTCTGCCTCGCCCAGCACCAAAAACATTTGATTCCATACAAAAAGCTCCACACATTCCCGCACCTGAAATAGTTTTCCTACATCCCTCCAATCAATCTGATTTACAAAATAGCCACTGTTTTGTATCTTATGAATCAGCCCTTCCCTCTCCAGATGAAAAAGGGCTTCGCGCACAGGAGAATATCCAAGTCCCAGCTGATCTGCCATTTTTCTGCCATTGATATAGTCATCTATTTTCCCTTCCATCAGGTCGTTTTTGATGATCAGATAGGCTTTTTGACTATCCGTCACTTTTTCCATATCAACTTTCCTTTCATGGATCATTCTTCAATCTTTTTCAGATCGTTTTTTGATTTAATTTTAATCAATTACTGATCGCACATTTAAAATAACAAAGCCCTGTTTTTTTGTCAATTATTTTTTATGCTTTTTTCATTTATCTTCTTTTTTCTCTTTTTTATGATATTTTTCTTTTAAAATCATATTTTTCTCTTTAATATAATATTTTTCTCACTGCTCTTGCTCTCCTCTTCGCCGCCGGTGGATTGAAAAAGTAAATTCCACTTTGTAAGATTAAATTCTATTTCTTAATGCTAAATTCCATCCGTAGAAAAAAGGCTCTAACTTTTTTATTTCATTTGGTTTCTTTTTTTGGGTGTTTAGGGTATATTTGAGAAGGAAATCTTTGATTTCTGCTGGATTTTGGGCATAAACATTTCAGGGTGGAAAACAGTTCGATTTTTTGAAACGGTTAATTCCACCCCTGTCAGGTTGTATGGTGTTGCCCTATAATAGTCCGGCTGCAAGGCGTTATTTAAAAAGTTCTGGGCTTAGGATGATCTC
>CAZSAF010000193.1:0-5209 GCA_964604605.1 uncultured Lachnospiraceae bacterium | reverse complement strand
CGGACCGGTCGATTGCGTAGCCCCCGTCATGGACGTTCTCAAAATTGGGAATGGGTCTCACCCCTTCCCATATAAGCCCCAGCCCAATACAGGGGATCAACAAAATCCCGCACAGCAGCAGGAACTGGGCCGCCAGCCCCAGTGGATGCTCCCTCCACTCCCGGAGGCAGAGGGTGGAGACCTTCGGCGTCTTTCGATTTCGGGGCTTCCGCTTTTTCACCTTCCCCTTCTTCGCCGGGGTTTCCTCCGTCACCATCCGACGGATGGAGATCCAGGGCAGCAGGTAGGAAAGGAACACCGGCAGAAGCCCCAGCCCCGCCGCCATCCCCAAATGCGGCAGGGAAACCGTCATGTATGCCAGCAGCGGGATCGAATCCTGCAAAACCGTGCGCAAGAGCCCGTAAAGCCCCAACGCCAGGCCCAGACCCAGCACCATGGAGACCAGGCCAAAGACCAGTCCTTCCTGTAAAAGCAGGCCCCGCAGGGTTTTCACCGAAGCCCCCAGGGCGTACAGGTCCCGCAGTTCCTGCCGCCGGTTCTTCACCGAGGTGCGGATGACCATGGCCAGCACCAGGGCGCTGACACCCGCCACAAACACCTGCAAGACGGACACCACCATCTCCATATTTTGCAGGCCGTCCTGATGCTCGGTCTCGGAAGGATAGGAAAATGCGTTTTGCGAGAGAAACACTCCTCTTGGTTTGACTTTAAACTCCATTTCCTCCATATCTTCCCAGACCGTATCCCATTGCTCCTGCCCCTTGATCAGCAGGCTGTAATGGTCCCGGGACATGTCGGAGGCTACATTCGCATTGGGCAGCGCAATACCGGCAGTCTCCACCGTCTCCGGCTGAACCAGCACCCCCGGCAGATCGTGGCTGGACCCAATCACCCAGGCAAAAGCGTAGTCCTTAATTACCCCGCAGACCGTCACCTGCATCTGGACTGCCTGTCCGGCGTTTTCCCCTTCGTATGGAACAATGGTCAGGGTAAGCTCCTCCCCCACCTGGCCGCCCAGCCGCTTCAAAAGGGTGGATTCTACCGCCGCCTCCCCGAGGGCCTCCGGAAGATGCCCTTCCAAAACAGACAGCCGGGCCAGCTGCACCGCGTCCGCGTCCATGCCGCCCAGGCAGGAGGCCCCCTGAATCCCCTCGTTGGCGATGCTCCCGGCGGCCCACACAGAACCGGCCCGCTCCAGCAGCGGCAGGCTCCGCACCCGCTCCTCATCCTGCTGGGTGATGCCCCGCAGGGCAATCTGCCATTCCCCGTAGGCGTCCAGCCGCCGTTCCTGGAGGGTTTCCTCCAGGCTGTCGCTGAAAAGGAAAATAAACTCCATCAGAAAGAAGCTGATGGCCATGCAGAGCAGGATCAGGCACAGCTGCTTCCGCTGGCTCTTCCACCGGCGAAGGCCGGGAATCTTGTGCTTCAGTTGGGCGTGGACAATCTAATTGGAGCGAACCCCCGTGCTCTTCTTTTCCATGTCCTCCTCCTTTCCTTGGTTCGATGGCTGATTTTATCCTATAGCTATCTTAACACACTTTTTCCGTTTTGTGTCTTACAGTTCCCTTACACTTTTCCCATTGTATGTTTTTGATTTTGCATCAAAAAAAGCTGCCAGATAAAATATCCGACAGCCTTCCGCATTCTATTCAATTTTCTTCCCTGCTTCCTTTCTTGCTCTTTCCGGACAGTGCCGTGAAGGTAAACCGGAAGCAGGCGCCTTTTTCCACCTGCCGTACTTGCAGCCGGCCCCCCTGCTGCTCCAGAATCTGCCGGGCCAGGTGCAGGCCGATGCCGCTGCCGAAGGAGGTGTCCGCCTGGGGGCGGTAAAAGCGCTCAAAGATTTTTTCTTCTTCCTCCCGGGCAATGCCGCTGCCGGTATCCGCAATCTCCACCACCACGCTCTCCCCTTCCTCCCAGCTGCGGCAGCGGATGGGTTCCGCCGGAGGGGGTGTGCTGGACGGAATTGCGGAGCACGTTGAGAAAGGCCTGCCGGAGCCAGAACCCGTCCCCCACCACGGTCAGCTCCCGGGGGATTTCCGTGAGAAGGGACAAATCCCGTTCCTCCCATTCCGCCTGCAGGTCCTCCACCGCCTGGTCCACCAGCGCGGCTACCGGCAGCCAGTCCATATTCCGGCGGGCCCGTCCGCTTTCCAGCCGGGCCAGGTTCAGCAGGCTGCCGATCATCCCCTGCAGCTGCTCCAGCTTTTCATGGCACTGGGAGAGCAGCTCCCGGCTCTCGGAGGCCTGGGGCTGCCGGAGCAGCGTTTCCAGGTACAGCTGGACGCCCGCCAGCGGGGTCTTCATCTGGTGGGAGATATTTTCCAGGCTGGCCTGCATGGCCTTCCGGTCCTCCTCCACCTGCCGTTTCCGCAGGCGCATCCGCCCGCTCCAGACCCCCACGTTCGTTCCCAGGGCCAGGGCCTCGGAGGTCCGGAAGGCCGGAAGCTCGCCCTCTTCCTCCTGCATCCACTGGATCAGCCGGGCCATTTCCCGCCGCCTTCTCCGGTTCCCGCTCTGCATCCAGCAATACAGCAGGGCCAGCACCGCCACGCCCTGATCCTCCTCCCCCGCTTGTTCCGGCTCCCGCATCAGCTGCAGTAGCGCTTCCCCCGCCTCCGGAGAGCGGGCGGCTGCCTTTCCTAGCAGGATGGTCTGTCGCCGTTTGGCGCCGGCATCCGCCGCACCCCACGCCAAAGCCACCCCCAGCAGCCACACCAGGGCCGCCAGCAGAAACACCAGAATCTGCCTTTTCCGTTCTCTGGACAGTGCTTTATTCATGCCACACCTCCACCGGCAACATCCATTGGTAGCCCCGCCCCCGGCAGGTTTCAATGGCACCGGAAAGCCCAATGTCCTCCAGGTGCCGCCGCAGGCGGCTGATAATCACCCGCAGGGTGTTTTCCTCCACATAGCCGGCGCCATCCTTCCAGATAGCCTTCTCCAGCTGTTCCCGGGAGACAATGCCCCCGGCCCCGTCCAGCAGGCGCCAGAGGGCCTTCCACTCATCCCGGGAAAGCCGCAGCTGCTGGTCACCCCGGCGGCACACGCCTCCCTCCCGGTCTATGGTCACCTCCCCCACCCGGACGCCCGCATGGGCAGGCGCAGGCTGCTTCCGCCGGAGCAGGGCTTCCAGCCGGGCCAGCAGCTCCTGGGTGCGGAAGGGCTTGATCACATAGTCGTCTCCGCCGCTTCCCAGGGCTTCCACCACATACTGCTCGTCCTCGCAGACGGTCAGAAACAGCACCGGGGCTTCGCTGAACCGGCGCAGCTTCCGGCACAGGGAAATGCCGTCCCCGTCCGGCAGCTGCATATCCAGGATATACAAATCCGCCGGCCAATCGTTCCAGCAGGCTTCCGCCTCCGCCGCACTGTGGGCGCTCTTCACCGCATACCCCTTCCATGTCAGCAGGTCCCCCATGCCCCGGGCCAGCATACCGTCATCTTCCACTACCAAAATCCGGGCTATGCGCCCGCTTTGCTCTGCCAAACCAATCTCCTCCCTGTTTCGTACTTCCGCAGGGGATAAAACCTTGGGGCAAAATGCCCCTATCACCCAGGATTCTATTATAGTGGAACCGCTGCCGCTTTTCAATGGGATGTGTCCTGCCTCACAACCAGGTTTTATGGAGAAAAAGCACTTTTTGCAAAATGCGCAGTGTGTTCTCACTCGCTGTTACGGATAAAATGACTATTTCCTTTATATTCTCCGTAGAATTTTACCGGATACTACAGAGGAAATTGCCATTTCTGCAAAATACTCCGTAAAAATCAGTGGGGCACTACGTAGAACTCCCACTTTTTCGCAAAACACTCCGTAAAACGAAGCCTAGTACTACGTAGGAAGTGAGGATTTTCACGAGAACATCCGTAAAACCTATCCGGACGCTACAGAGGAATCCGCAATTTTTTCGAAAGCTTCTGAAATGCCCCCCGCTACCGGGGAAAATCCCCTTCCCCGCAAAAGCCGCCGCATGATCCGGCCTGTCCGGCCTTCTCCTGCGGCGGCTTTTCATTTTGTGTAAGATACAGCCGCTGCATGCGGCGGATTCCCCTGAGAGGACAGCATCAGCCAAAGTAAATCTTGCTCTGCTTCTCAATCTCCGCCGTCACCGCTTCATAGACGCCGGGGAAGGTGCTCATGGCGCCGCCCTGGGAGGTGCAGGGGATAAAGAATTCGGTGCCGCACTCCTTGCAGGCCTTGGCAGTCTCCCGCTCCACGTCCTCCTTGGTCCAGCCGGGAAAGTCCACGGTAGCGCTGTCAATGCCGCCCATAAAGGTGATCTGGCCGCCGTACTTCTGAATCAGCTCCGGAATGTTGTTGCTGTTCATAACGCCCTGCCAGATGTCAATGCCCATGTCAATCATCATAGGAACCAAGGTAGCGGCATAGGAATCCGAGTGGTGTACAATCACCTCCACGCCGTGCTCCTTGTAGTAGCCATACACCTTTTTGTAGGCCGGATAGTAGAATTCCTCAAACATTTCCGGGGACAGGAAGGTGGAGTTCTGGCTGCCCCAGTCATCGTGGTGGAACAGGGCGTCCGGATGGAAATGGCTGCACAGCTCCTCTGCGTAAGCCAGCTCCCACTCGGTCAGGTAGTCGATGAGCTCGTGCATGTACTCCGGCTCCTCGTAAAAGTTGATCAGGCAGTTCTGGATCTCCATCAGGTAGTGAGTCTGCTCAAACAGGCCGGGGTAAACCACGGCCGTGACAAAATACTCATTCCGGTCAATTTTTTTGGCCGCCTCCACATAAGGGGCCCAGTCCTCCTCCGGATAATGGACCTGGGGGGCCTTCACGTAGTCTCTCCAGTGGGTGATGTCCTTAATGACAATCTTGTCCGGCGTATGTACCGGGAAGGCGCCAGGCGTGTTCAGCGGGAAGGAGCGGGTGACGCCCCAGGCGTTGACCACATCCGGTCCCCCCTGCTTGGGCGCCGGGTTGTGATCCATGTAAGGAGTGTTCCGAAGCATGGCAAAGGGCTCAAACATATTGACATACCGGTCCGGATGTCCGCCGCGGATGGTTTCCAGCAAATTTTGACATTTCGTCAGCATATTCGCAGTCTCCTCTCGAAAAGTTTTTTCCTATAGCAGCATACCACATTGGCCCGGATCTGGGCGAAAAAAAATTTCTCAAAAGCAAAAATTCACGGGAGTTTGACAGTTGAATAATAAAAAAAGTGCTTGCAGGCCGCATAAAACC
>CAZSAF010000192.1:3745-5224 GCA_964604605.1 uncultured Lachnospiraceae bacterium | reverse complement strand
ATAGAAGAACCCCATCCTTTTTTCTTTGAGTATACCAGAAAATCAGGATGGGGGTCACAATTTATTCATTCATGCGTTTGGCGTGCTCCCAAAAGGCGCCGGTTTGCCTTCCTTTTCACGCAAAACCACCAATTCCCCCTTTTCCCAGCGGCCGGAGGCAGTGTGGAGCCGCACCCCGGCCTGCTCCATCCGCCGCAGTTGCCCCAACAGGCTTTCCGTAACCGCCTCCCCGGGCACCAGCAGGGGGATCCCCGGCGGATACGCCCACAGATATTCCGCCGCCACACAGCCCGCTGCTGCCTGCCATGGAACGAATTCCCGGGGGCGGTCCGGTGCCTCCCAGGAACAGAGAAGGGCCGGAGGAATGGCCTGCTTCCAGCCATCCTTTTCCCCATCTCCGTCTGCCCCCTTGCCTTCCACCGGTTCCAGCTCCCCGTCCAGCACCTGCAAGGCCTCCGCCAGCCGGCTCAGGTTTTCCTCTGTGTCACAAAGGGAGGTCATGGCCAGGGCATAGCCCTCCAGGGCCATCTCCAGCTCAATGCCAAACCGCTGCCGCAGCTGCTCCATCAGCCAGACGCCGCTCTTTGTCCCCTTCCGGGGAAGGAGCACCAGCTTTCCCGGATCCTTCTTCCAGAACCCGGAATGATCCGCCAGGGAGTCCGTCCCGTAACCCAGCACCCGCAGGTTCCGCAGGCCCCGGATTTTCGCTCCAAACTGGGCCAGCCGCCCCTGGTATGCGGCAAATTGCGCCTCCCCCTCCCGCTCCAGCAGGCGGACACAGCTGTCTATGGAAGCCATCAGCAGGTAGGAGGGGCTGCTGGTCTCATAGATGGAGAGGTGCCGTTCCAGCCTCTCCGGATCCGCCAGCTCTCCGCACACGTGAATGGCAGCGGTCTGGGTCAGGCTGGGAAGGGTCTTGTGCAGGCTCTGAACCACCAGGTCCGCGCCGGCCTGCACCGCGCCGCCGGGAAAGCCGGCGGAAAATCCCAGATGGGCTCCGTGGGCCTCATCCACCAGCAGTGGAATGCCCCGCCGGTGCAGAATCTCCCGGATGGCCGCAATATCGCTGACAACCCCCTCGTATGTGGGGGAAGTGATCACCGCCAGCCGCACCTCCGGATGCTCCCGAACCGCCTGCTCCACCTGCTCCGGCCGGATACTCTCCGGTATACCTGTGGCCGGGTCGATGCCCGGCCACAGGTATACTGGCCGCAGCCGGTTCAGCTCCACCCCATGGTACACGGACCGGTGGCAGCCCCGGGCCATGAGAATGGAATCCCCGGGGCGGGCCAGGCTGGCCATCCCCGCCAGAATGCCACCGGTGCTGCCGTTGACCAGAAAAAAGGAGCGGCGACTGCCCCATACCCGCGCCATCCGCTCCATTGCCTCCCGGAGGATTCCCTCCGCCCCGTGGAGATTGTCGAATCCGTCAATCTCCGTGATATCCATGGCAGCCAGCGGCTCCATCCACGGAAAGGG
>CAZSAF010000192.1:0-3735 GCA_964604605.1 uncultured Lachnospiraceae bacterium | reverse complement strand
CCCGGCATGTGCATGGGGCAGGCCCCGCCGTTTCCATACCGGATCAACCGCTCCGCCAGGGACAGCCCCTTCTCTTCCACAGAGCCTCCGGCCTTCTTTTCATTCATGGCAACTCCTTCTATTCCATCCCCGGGTGTTCTCTCCACCTCTCCGGAAAGCGTTTCCAACCGTCACTCTGCCAGGGAAAATACCAGGCGCACCCGGAAGAGATCCCCTTCCAGATAGATCTCAAAGGTTCCCTTCAGCTGCTCCGTCATACTCTTGGCAATGGAGAGCCCCAGGCCGCTGCCCTCTGTGCTCCGGGACACATCCCCCCGGATAAACCGCTCCGTCAGCTCGTCCGGCTCCATGTTCAGAGGATCTGCGGAGATATTCTTCATGGTGAACACCGCCTTGTGGGAGGTCTTCTTCAGGTCAATATACACCCGGGTTCCGGTCATGGCGTATTTGCACACATTGTTGTACAGATTCTCCAGCACACGGAACAGCAGGCGGCCGTCTGTGCGGATGGGCACCGGCAGGTTTTCCATGGTAGTCACCGGCTTCAGGCCCGCCACGTCAAACCGCTCCTGAAATTCCCCGTTCATCTGGTTGATCATCTGGGCAAAATCAATGGTCTCCCAGTTCACCGCCACCGTCCCGGAGCTGGCCTTGCTGGCATCCACCAGGTCCTCGGTCAGATTCCGGAGCCGTTGGGATTTCTGCTCCAGAATCTTCAGATATCCCTGGGCCCTCTCCCCCGGCAGGTTCTCCCGCTTCAGCAGATCCACGTAGTTGATAATGGAGGTCAGCGGGGTCCGCAGGTCGTGGGAAACATTGGCAATCAAGTCCGTCCGCAGCCGCTCGCTTTTGGTGCGCTCCGCCACAGCCCGGGAAAGGCCGTCCCCAATGGTGTTGACCGTCTCCGCCATGGTTTTCTCCGTGCCGCTCATCCCCTCCAGATCAATTTTTCTCTCCAGATCCCCCTCCGCCATCTTTTTGATGACCCGATCAATCTTCTCTCTCTGGCCAGCCTTACGCAGCACCTGGAACAGCGTGGCTCCATTGATTAAGAGAACGCCGCCAATGCAGACAATACCCGTCAGCTGCACCTGCATGCCGCTCCAGCGGTTCTGAAACAGGCCAAAGAACCGCTCCTCCACATAGATGACAGTGCCGATGATAAACAGAATGTTGAAAAACATATAGAGCACGGCGACAATCCCAATCCGCCCCACCTGGCTTCCATTCTGAATCACCGCCTGAAAAATCTGCCCCACATTCTGGCCCAGGCGGCACAGCACGCTCCTGGCATTGATGTTTTTGGCGTGGAAGCGGCGGGAAAAACTGAAAAGCCCATTGAGGATGGGAATATAGGCAACGGCCAGAATCAGCAGGCCGCCCACCACATCCACCCGATAGGACATGAGAAAGCCGTTGTAGATGCTGGCGCCAGCCCAGACCGCCGCCGCCACCGGCAGCAGCCAGACCACCAGGGCCAGCTCCACATACCAGGTGTCAAAAGGCTTCTCCTCCCCCCGGTTCTTCCGGAACAGGCAGGAAAGGGTGATTCCCCAGAAAATCAATACGGCCAGGGAACAGGCCGCCAGCAATACCAGCAGCACCACCTGCCGGTAATACTGCTCCAGCCCCTCCCGGTAATGATCCGCTGCCGGAAACGCCGTGTTCACCGCCGTCACAATCTCGTATGTGCCGCCCTCCAGCAACCCATAGCTCTCCACGGAGGCGTAGAGGCTGTATGCCGTATTGTAGGACATGGTATACTGGATCAGGGAGCTCTCCGAGTTCATGGTAAAATATTGTCCCAGCGCCGTCATATCGCTGGAAGTTATATCCGAGGACATATTGGTGGAAACCACCGGATTCCCGTTGCGGTCACTGTATACAAACCGGTAGTAAAAATTCACCGCGCTGCCGTTGATGCCCAGGCGGTTCTGGAGGTTATAATACTCCGCCAGCTTGTACAGTACCTGCAGCAGTGCCGACTTTTCCTCCGGAGAGGCGTCGTTGGTGAGGATCTCATTCCACAGCTGGTCCCCATCCTCCTGGTATTCCGGCAGCTCCTCCGACTCGGTGCTCTCGCTGGATCCGGAGGTTTCCTGAGGATCCAGTTCCTCCGAATAATTCTGGATATCCTGCAGGGAAACTCCCTCGGAGCCTCCCACCACCAGCCGGTTTTCCTCGTCAAAGGACAAGCCGATGGACTCCCCGAAATCAATGGCGTCCTGCAGGCTGATGTTGGTGATCACATTGTCTTCCCCTTGGAGCGTCTCCACGGTCTTGGCCAGATCCAGCACACCGTCTGTCTCCAGCTTCTGCTTCAGCTGGGTATACCGCAGCGCCCGGTCCATATCCTGGCAAAATTGGAATTCAAACTCCGACGTCTCGTCAAAACTCCTCTGGCTGATAATATAAGGAAAGTACATGTTGCGGGACAGGGAATACAGGCAGAAAACGGCCACGCAAATCAATACCGCACAGGTCAGATGGATCAGCCAAATCCATTTGGCCGGCAGTTTCTCCATTCGCAGAAAGCGCCCTTTTTTCCGTTCCCTTTGGTTCTCCGATCCCTTTTTCTCAGATTTTTTTTTTTTTTTTTCCAATGCCCCAGACCACCTTTAAGTACTGCGGATCCTGCGGATTAATTTCACTCTTCTCCCGGATATGCCGTATGTGTACCGCCACCGTGTTGTCCACCCCAATGGCTTCCTCATTCCAGATATTCTCATAAATCTGCTCAATGGAATAAACTTTCCCCGCATTCTTCACCAGAAAAAGGAGAATGTTGTACTCCATAGGCGTCAGCCGGATGACCTCCCCCTCCACGGTCACTTCCTTCTTTTCATCGTCAATCATTAAGCCGCCGGTGCGGTACACCGACTCATTGTTCTCCACAATGGTGCCCAGCTTTATGTAGCGGCGCAGCTGGGATTTCACCCGCGCCACCAGCTCCAGGGGGCTGAAGGGCTTTGTCATATAATCGTCCGCGCCGATATTCAGGCCCAGAATCTTGTCTGCATCCTCCGACTTGGCCGAGAGAATGATGATGGGAATGCTGCTCTCCTCCCGAATCTTCAATGTCGCCCGGATTCCATCCAGCTTCGGCATCATAATATCAATGATCAGCAGCTGGATATTCTCCTTCCGCAGAATCTCCAAGGCCTGCATTCCATCATAAGCTTTCAAAACCCGGTAATTTTCCTGGGTCAGATAAATATCAATGGCTTCCACAATTTCCTTGTCGTCATCACATACCAGTATGGTCTCCACGGAATCCCTCCTTCTCCGGCCCCACGTCCTGCACAGGCGCAGAATTTCTTTTTATTATACCGGATAATTGTGAATTTCTACGCTGAATCCTCTTAATTTTCCTTTAAAATCCAGATCCGGCGAACGTCTTTTGGGCATCCAAATACCTTTTGACACTGCCATCATTATATTCTCCCAGGCAGATTCGGTCAAGCTCTACTTCCAGGGGGCTCCACCTCTTTTTCCCCAGTTTCCGGATATTTGTCCTGCGTTCATCCACAAATCCACGGTGTTTTTTCTTCTTTTTGTGGATAACTCTGTTTTTTCTCCACGGTTTTGTGTACAAATTGCAATATTTGTTCTATTTTGCAGTGAAAGCCCTCGGATTGCTCCATGCTGCGCACTCCCGCCAGGCTTTCAGAGTAAAAAGGAAGACTGCCGCAACCGAAGTTACAGCAGCCTTTTTGCCTGATTTATGCCTCAGCC
>CAZSAF010000191.1:0-5226 GCA_964604605.1 uncultured Lachnospiraceae bacterium | reverse complement strand
CTCTATTTTGACAAGCACCTGGAAGAGGGAGCCCTGGAGGGCAGCTTAATCTATCTGGGAGCCTGCAGCAGCGCCGCGGACCAGCGGCTTGCCACGGTGTTTCTGGACAAGGGGGCCAGTCTGGTGGTGGGAAACACCCGGGATATTTTTATCCGCTACAACCTATACATGATGTGTGACTTTGTGCAGGCGCTGACCAACCAGTACGAGGACGGCACCTACTGGACGGCGGAGGATGCCCTGGCCTATGCCAAGGAGGAAAACGGAGAGGCGGACGGTGAGTTTTTCTTCCTGGGGGCTAAGGTGCAGCTGATCTACCCTCTGGGGGAAAGCGGCTACCGGCTGGTAGAGGCGCCGGAGGAGGACAGCGGGGAGACGGAGGCGGCCCTGCGGTACTGGCAGGAAGTGCTGAAGCCCCAGTACGGGGAAGTGAAGGATACCTTTACGCTGAACTATCAATGTATCGAGAATCAGGGGGCGGTCTCCTATTACCAGTCGGATGCCCGGGAGGTGGCGCTGCTGGGCGGGGCCATCCGGGATTTGAACGGGGACGGCATTGGGGATCTGATCGCGGTGAGCCTGGAACGCCACGGGCCCACCGGGGAGGAGGATATACAGCGGCTGCTGGGGCAGGATGCCACCTGGGGAACCCTTCATTACCGGATTGCCGTGTACTGCTTTGATGAGGAGGGGGAGGCCAAGCTTACTACCGGCCAGTCGGTACAGCTGGTTCCCACGGTGCGGCAGGAGATTACCCTCTCTCTGGTGATGGATCTGCTGGTGAAAACCGATTCCTACGACCGCAACGCCCAGTGGAGCGAGGATTCCTACACCTATTACCCGGTGACCCAGACGCTGGGTTCCCACCAGGATCACCTGGAACTGTGGTATCTGTCCCTGGGGGATTCGGTGAGCCTGGAGCAGCTGCTGCAGGTCTACCGGGACATTGGCCATGTGGGGGACTACTTGGAGGCGGAGTATGTCCATTACTACTGGCAGGAGGAAGACGGGGAGCTGGAGACTCCTTACTTTAACGGGGCTCGATCGGTGACCACGGGTACCCAATACCCGGAACCCCAGATTTACCGGGAAACCTACGGTACGGCAGACACGGAGGAGGAGGCTTGCGTCCAGATCCAGGACGTGCTGAACGGCCTGGGAATTTACGGCTTCTCCGTCAGCCCTTACAGCTGGGAGGGCCGTTGGGAGGATACCTTTGCGCCGGCGTTTTCCGGCCGCTATCCTACCATTACCCTTACCATGGAATCCACGGAATCCCAGGGGGAAGAAGGCGTTACCGCCGGCACCACCACTTTTACCATTAAAAATTATACCGGGCTTTCCTGAGCAGCAGAGGTTGCCAGCGGGAATATCCCATGATAAGATAATTTCCAAGGGAGGTTTTAGCCATGCTTTCGCAGAACGCAAAGGATTGTATACAGCGCCTGGAGCTGTCCTACCCGGCAGTGGCCATCCGCATGTGCTTTGAAAAGCCGGAGGTCCCCCACTACGACGGGCCGCCGTGCGCTTTCTGCCAGTTTCTTAAATATGCCCAGGATACCGGCAAGTCCTTTTATGTGACGGTGGAGGATGACCAGTGCTACGGAAAGATGGTGCTGGGGGTGATTGACAAGCCGCCGGTGACCGCCAGTGGCCAGGCCGGATACGATTTCGGCTGCTACCAGACCCCCATGGGCTGCCGCCAGCTGTACCAGAAGTTGCCGGTTCTGGAACCGGGCACCATCCGGTATGTCCAGTACGCCCCGGTGACCACCTGCGATTTTGATCCGGACCTGCTGCTTTTTGTGGCGGATCTGCCCCAGGCGGATATCCTCATGCGGGCCACCAGCTGGGTTTCCGGGGATCTGTGGGAGAGCAAATCCTCCCCGGTGATCAGCTGTGCCTGGATGTACGCCTATCCCATTATCTCCGGCAAGTGCAACCATATCACCACCGGCTTCTACCACGGCCTGAAGCGGCGGAAAGCCTATCCGGCGGGGCTGCGGATGATTGCCGTGCCTTTCCAGAAGATCCCGGAGTTTGTCTATGCCCTGGAGAATATGGACTGGACGCTGATTGCCTTCCGGGAGGATCCGGAGAGCCAGGCGGAGCTGGCCCGGCGCATGGAGCACTGGCAGGAGCTGGCCCGGGAGGTGGGCAGCCACGTGGATTTGCGCTGACTGGCCGGCTCGCCGCCACAAGGGGGAGGGACAGGCAAGATTGTGAGGAAACCGACCAGAGAGAACCTGGAGGGAGAAATATGATGCTGTATGAGGAACGGGAAAAGCGGATTTTGCAGCAGCTGCAGCTGCAGTCCACGGTGCGGGTCAGCCAGCTGAGCCAGCTGCTGCAGGTTTCCGTGGATACGGTGCGGCGGGATCTGAAGGCCATGGAGCAGAAGGGGCTGATCCGGTGCCTCCGGGGCGGCGACTCCCTGCCGGAGTCCCGGATGTCCCTGTCTAACTTTAAGGGCCGGGAGCTGATCCATGAGGAGGAAAAGCGGGGAGCGGCCCGGAAGGCGCTGGCGTACATCAAGGAAGGGGATATTATCGCCCTGAACTCCGGCACCACCAACACGGTTCTGGCCCAGGAAATGCTGGAGGTGGAGGAGCCGGTGACGGTGGTCACCAACAACCTGGCGGCGGCCAACATCCTCATGCAGAACGGGGCCATCCGGCTGATTCTCATAGGCGGGATGCTGGATCCCCAGGAGCAGTCCACCTACGGGTCCGCCTGCGAGCAGGAATTTGCCCGCTATTTTCCGGATGTATGCTTCCTCTCCATCAACGCGGTGAACTATTCGGACGGCTTCACGGATTTCCGGCTTCATGAGATTCCGGTGATCCAACGTCTGGCCTCCATCTCCCGCCAGGTGGTGGCGGTGATGGATTCCAGCAAGCTGGGCAAGTGCTCCAAGGTGAAGGTGCTGGAGCCGGACCAGGTGGACCTGCTGGTGATGGATTTCCAGGTGCCTCCGGAGGTGCGGGAGCGGTACGAGAAGGCCGGGTTCCGGATTGCGGAATAGGGGCCGTTGAAAGGCAAAATAAGATTTTGGAAACAGAGGGAGCCCCCCGGCGGCATGGCCGCCGGGGGGCTCCCTCTTTACGTGGATTTTACTTATGTTTAGCAGAACTTTGCTTGAAAAATACGCATAAATCGGGCTATAATCTCGATGAAAGTTGCAGAAAACAGCAATAAACAGTAAAACAAAGCAAGAAGTGCCGCAATGAACCCAACAAAGACCATTCAGATGGTTGTGTTTGACTGGGCCGGAACCACGGTGGACTACGGGTCCAGCGCCCCGGCACAGGTGTTTGAACAAATTTTCCGCTAGGAAGGAATCCACTTTACCCGGCAGGAGATCAACGGCCCCATGGGCATGGAGAAGAAGGATCACATCCGGGCACTGCTGAGCAGCACTTCCGGACGGCAGCAGTGGGAGCAGATCCACAGGGCTGCCTGGACCGAGGAGGATGTGGAGCGGCTCTATCAGAACTTTGAAGCCGCCCGGTTCCAGGTGGCGGCGGACCGCAGCCTGCGGCAGCTGCGCCGCCAGGTGGGGATGATCTTTCAGAATTACAACCTGGTCTACAGCCTTTCGGTGCTTCATAATGTGCTCCACGGACGGCTGGGCTATATGAAGGGGCTCAAGGGTGTTCTGGGCCTGTACCGGGAGGAGGATAAGCAAAAAGGGCTGGAGCTGCTCCGGGAGCTGGGGCTGGAGGACTTTGCCTATAACCTGGCCTCGGATCTTTCCGGCGGCCAGAAACAGCGGGTGGGCATTGCCTGGGCCATCATGCAGGATCCCAAGCTGCTGCTGTGCGATGAGCCCATTGCTTCCCTGAACCCTTCCAGCGCCAAGACCATTATGGATCTGCTGCGGAATATGACCCGGAAGCGGAACATTGCCTGTATCGTCAATCTGCACCAGCTGGACGTGGCGCTGAAGTATTCAACCCGGATCATTGGCCTGTCCAGGGGGGAGATTGTCTTTGACGGGGTGCCGGAGCAGCTGGACGATGCCACCATGGAGCGGATCTACGGGACATCCCGGGAAAATCTGATGTTGGGAGGAAGCGGAGATGAGCAGAGGAATACCGCTGATTGCCAACGGGGATGCCTTCTGGGAGTTTCTCACAGAGGACTTTCTGCTCCCGGCGCTGCCCCGGGCCTTTGTGGAAACCATGGAGGATGTGTCCCAGGACTGTGTGGAAAGCCTGCAGGCGGTGAGGGCCACCTTTCCCCAGCGGGTGGGTGATCTCCAACAGCCTCCAGGGCTATGACTACGGCACCGCCGGAGTGGCCATTCTGCTGGTATTTCTGGTGGCCTACGCCATTGAGCGGATGTTTGTGCGGATTAAGAAGCGGTTTTACTGAATCGAATGCGATAAGAGATTTTTTCTTCCTTTTTCAATGGAAAGAGCCTTTGCCTGCGGTTGTGGCAGTTGGGGCTCTTTTTTCTTGAAGTATATTGGCATAATAGCAGAAAAAAGATTAAAAAAGTTTATATAGAGAAATAAAACTTTTATTTCAAAAATAAGCAAGTAATTTTTTGCAATTAAGAAAATAAATAAGAATTAACTTTACATTAAGAAAAAAATGATTTATCATGGAAATGTAGTGCCAGACAAAATGTATAGAATATGTTTCCACCATAAAATTGTGCGTGTACAAAAGGATTTTTCAGTAGTAAAACGCGGGGAACGGGAAAGGAGGTTGGAAAAATAGTATTGTACAAAATGTACCAAACATACGTTCCAAAGCGTGCGAATTTATAAACAATTCCATTCCAGGCCGCAGTATTTGAGAAACGCTGGGTGGGTGAGCTGGAAACAGCGGAAAGACCAAAGACGGCTTGCGCATTGGAATCAAAGGAAGGAGGGAACGTACTCATGGAAGAAAATGCCAGAAAATATGACTATAGCCTGCTTAACATCGTAGCAGCCATCAGTGTCAGTGCCTTGATCTATCTGGGTAATTTTGTATCCCCGGTGGTCTCATCCATCAGCGCGGAATATCCGGATGTCTCGGAAAGCGCAATCAAGATGCTCACCACCATTCCGTCCCTGATGATGGTGGTGATGTCTCTGGTCAGCGGTGGTCTGACCAGCCGGTATACCATCAAGAAGATTGTTGTGTTTGCCTCCGTCTTTGCATTGGTGGGAGGCATGATGCCGGTGTTCTGGGATGGCATGCCGGTTATGATTGCTTCCCGCGTGATTTTCG
>CAZSAF010000190.1:0-5338 GCA_964604605.1 uncultured Lachnospiraceae bacterium | reverse complement strand
TAATTGTACTATAACACGCTGCCCCATATATGTCAATATTTACATATCCGGGCCTTTGACACGGCAGCCGCCCTCATGGTATCATAGGGGCGGAGGTTTTGTATGAAACAAAAACGGCCCTGCCGGTAAGGGCAGAGCCGCCGATAGGAGTATGTATGCGAACACTGAAATACGCGATTTTGGGCCTGGTCCGCCGGGGCCCCGTCACCGGTTACGACATTGCCCGGGAGTTCCGCAGCCAGGCTCTGTCCAACTTCTGGCACGCCAGCCACAGCCAGATTTATCCGGAGCTGAAAAAGCTGCTAGCGGAGGGACTGATCACCTGCCAGACGGTGCCGGAAGGGGGCAAGAAGAAAAAATTCTACTCCCTGACCCCGGCCGGCGAGGAGGATTTCCTCCAGTGGGTCCGGCTGGACGAGCCGCCGGAGCCCACCCCCAAGGATGTCTTCCGCCTGCGGATCTACTATGAGGAGGCCATGGACGCTGGCCGCTGCCGCCAGCTTCTGGAAAGCCAGCAGGAAAATCACCAGGAGCGGCTGCAGGCGCTGGAAGGGATGAACCGGAAATTTGACCGGCACCCTGCCGCCGGCACCCCGGAGCACGGGGATTACCTGGTGCTCCAGGGGGCAATCCTGCGGGAAAAGGCCTACTTAGACTGGCTGGAGCTCTGTCTGCGGGAAATCCCCGTCCTCTGAGAAGAAACGGGCTACCGGGGTTCCGGTAGCCCGTTTCTTCTCAGGCAGACAACTCCTGTTCTTTTCTCTCGATGGCCTGCACCACATCCGTATAGTCCACCCAACGGCTGTACTCACCGGTGTAGACCTCCCGCCCCTGGGCGTCCTTGACGATAATGGTATCCGGGAAGCAGGAGATAAAGGCCTCCAGCTCAAAGGTCATGCCATGCTCTTTTGCCCAATCCTTAAACTCAAAGAATGTCATGTGTATTCCTCCTAACGGCTCTGCCAGCGAGCCGAGATTTCTTTTCCCACGCGGATAATCTCCGCCTCCTTCTCCTCCAGGCTGCTGACGAAGCGGGTCATGGCCCCGGACATGGAGATGGTGGCGGAAAGCCTCCCGTTTTTATCAATAATCGGGGAGGCCAGGCCGCAGAGCCCTTCCTCCCGCTCCCCCAAACTCAGGGCGTATCCCTTTTCCCGGACCAGCTCATAAGTCCGCTCCTCCGCTACCGCGCCGCCCAGTACCTTCCGGCGCTCCTCCGGCGACATATAGGAGAGGATCACCTTTCCCGCCGCCCCCCGGAGCAGGTCATGGCGGCTGCCCACGCGGATCACCTGGCGCAGCTCCCGGGTGGAATCCACCGTCTCAATACAGAGCTTGGAATTTCCGTCCGGCACAAACAGATGAATGTCCTCATTCCACTTTTCATTCAGGGAAACCATAAACGGATAAGCCACCTGCTTCAGCTCATCGTAGGACTCGCTGGGGATCATCTCCGCCAGCCAGCCAATCTTGCTGCCCAGGTGGTACTTTTTCGTCTGTGGGTTTTTGATGACAAAATCATGCTCCTGCAGCGCATTGAGAATCCGGAGAGCCGTGCTGGAGGACAGGCCCGTCCGCTCGGCAATTTCCAGGAGAATCATCTCCTTTTTGTCCAAAAAGCACTCCAAGATGCGCAGCGCCCGCTCCACGGAGCGGGTAGGCGAATTCTGTTTTTCCATGAGAAATCCCTCTTCATTCTATGGATTCTATCTCAATCGGTCCCGCGGACCGTTCTATTCCTGTTCAGATTCTAACACCCCCGGCTGTTTGTTCCAGTATGCGCCGGGTCCCTTCCCAGAGAGAAATGCCCCCCATGGCCACTGCCCTGGGGGGCAAAGAAAACGTTTACTGCATCTCCGCAACAATCTGGTTGATGGTCTTGGTCATCTGCTCCACCGGAGCCTGCTCCACACCGGCCCACAGCTCGATCTGGCGGGCACCCTGATGGATCACCATGCCCAGGCCGTTGATGATCTTGCAGCCCTGTGCCTCCGCATCCAGCAGGAACTGGGTCTTCAGCGGGTTGTAGGTGGCATCAAAGCAGATCTGGTTGGGCTTGATGTTCTCCTTCTCAATGACGGTCTCACCCTCGTGGCCTCTCATGCCCAGGCCGGACAGGTTCATCAGCACATCGCAGGACTGGGCGGCCTTCACCACCTCGTCGTGGTTGGCCTGGCGGATGGCCACTGCCACCTCACGGCCAAACTTCTCGTTCAGGTCCTTTGCCAGCACTTCGCACTTCTCGGAACGAGAGCAGATGTACATCTTCTTGGCGCCCATGTGAGCCATGGTGAAGCACACGGACTTGCCGGTGCCGCCGGCTCCCCACACAAAGAAGGTGGTCTTCTCAAAGTCCACGCCCTCCAGCTGCAGGGACTTGGTGGCGCCGTAGCCGTCGGTATTGTAGCCTTTCAGCTTGCCGCCTGCGCTTCTCACCACCGTGTTGATGGTGCCCATCTTCTCCGCCAGGGGGTCCATCTCGTCCATGAACTGCACCGCGAACTCTTTGTTGGGCTTGGTCACTGCAAAGCCGGCAAAGCTGTCGTCTTTCTTGATATTGGCAATGTTGTTGCCGATAAGAGTGTTATCGCACTCCAGCGGGAAATAGTGGGCGTCAAATCCCATCGCCGCATATGCTTCGTTCTGCATCCGGGGGGAGAAAGACTGTCCCAGAGGGGTGCCGAGCAGAGCAATCAGTTTCGTAGCCATTCTTGTACCTCTTTCTACCATGTTTTCCCATGGTTTGATTATTTTTCCAGGCGGCGCCTTATGGGCCTCCCGTGAAATTCTTCTTGTGCTTCCGGTCTCTTTGCTTACTGTCCCTTGGGCAACTCCAGGCGCAGATCCTTGGTGGCGCCGGCCTTCAGGATATAGCTGTCCGTGTCGTGCCGCAGCATCTCCACCACCCGGTGGCCGATGGCAATGCACTTGTCCAGATCAATCCCTGTAGCAACGCTTATCTGATCCAGAGCATGGACCACATCCTCGGTGGCCACGTTGCCGGTGGCGTTGGGCACAAAGTTGCAGCCGCCCACGCCGGCGAAGGAAGCGTCAAACTGATAGAAACCAGCCTGCATGCCAGCCAGGATATTGGCCAAGGCCATGCCTCTGGTGTTGTGGAAATGGAGCCACCACTCCGCCTCCGGGTAGCACTTCTTCATCTCCGTGCAGATGTCATACACCTGGGTGGGGTACGCCATACCGGAAGCGTCGGACAGGGAAATCTCTTTGATACCCACGTTCAGGTAGGCCTCCACAATCTCCTTCACGTCATCCACCGGCACGCCGTTGTAATCCCACGGGGAGCCGAAAGCCATGGAGATGGAGCCGGAGATGCCAATGTCGTTGGCCTCCGCCTTGTCCACACACTCTTTGAACTTGGCAACGCTCTCCGCCGGGGTGCAGTTCAGGTTGGCCAGGTTGTGGCCCTTGCTGGCGGAAACGTTCAGTTTCACCTTCTTACAGCCGCAGGCAATGGCCCGGTCTACGCCTCTGGCGTTGGGGATCAGAGCCCGCAGTTCCACATCCTCCGGCACGCCATCAGCCAAAATCGCCTTGAACACCTCGTCGGTGTTGGCCATCTGGGGCACCTTCACCGGATGCACAAAGGACCCTACCTCGATCACCTTATAACCTGCGTCAAACATTCTCTTCAGCAACTCCACCTTGTCCTCCACAGAGAGAACAAAGGGCTCCTTCACCGGTTTGCCGCTCTTGCTCAGCTTGGGCTGGCCGTTCTCATCCACCGCGTTTTTATAGATGAAGTTGCCGGCCTTATCCCGCATGGGAACGCCGTTTTCGTCAAAGGAAATCGCTTTCTCATTCTGCAGGCCGTCTCTCATGCCCACTTCGCAGATGCGAACCTTCTTTACAAGATCTAATGCCATTTTTCTGTCTCCATTTGTTGGTATCCCCCCTGCCGGAGGCCGGAACAGCCTCTGACAGGGGGGGATGATTTTACAAGATCAATCCGCCTGGGTGCGAACCACCGTGGCTTCCTTGCCGCCCATCTCATCCGGGAATTTCAGACGTCCGTTGCAGACATCCACGTTATCCTTCTTGGTATAGATATCGTTGATATTCCACACGCCGGGCGTCGGCACGGCAATGTTCTCCATGGGAGCATCGATCAGGTAAGGCTCGTTGCACTCCAGAGCCTCCTTCAGAGCCTCGGCGAACTCGTCCGCGCTCTGAATCTTGCGGGCCTTGATGCCATAGCCCCGGGCGATGGCAGCCCAATCCGGGGAGTAGCTCTCCCAGGACTCGCAGAAGCTTCCCTCCGCATCCTTCGGGCGAATCTTGAACTCGGTGCCGAAGTGCTGCGCGCAGTGCTCCTTCTCATTGACATAGTGAGCGCCTTCCAGGCCGGCAATGGTGCCGAAGGCACTGTTGTTCATGACAATCCAGATCACCGGGATGCCCTGCTCCTTGGCAGTGGCAATGACGCAAGGGTTGGCAGCGCCGAAGCCGCCGTCACCGGTAAGGGTCAGCACTACACGATCCGGAGCAGCCAGCTTGGCGCCCAGGATAGCGGCAGCGCCGAAGCCCATGGTAGCCAGTCCGGAGGGATGGTTGATGGCGCCGGGTACGTTGATGTCGTACTGCTGGGCCACACCGTTCTTGTTCCAGCCCACATCCGTGAAGATCAGCGCGTCTTCCGGTACCAGGGCCTTCACATCCCGCAGAATCCGCTGAGGGGTCATGGGGAAGCGGCCGTCATCGCAGATGGCCTGGTTCTGCTTCCGGAAGTTGGCCTTGAAGTCGGCAATCTCCTTCCTCAGCTCCGGACGGTCAATGCCCTCGGGCTTCAGCTCCTTGGCAGCCTCCAGAATCTGGGCCAGGGCATGCTTCAGGTCTGCCTGGGCACCGATCATCACCGGGTAGTTGCGGCCAATCTCGGTGGGATCAATATCAATCTGCATAAACTTGGTAACACTCTGGTTGAAGGTTACGCCCTTGTACCAGGAGGAGCTGTCCGCCTCGGCCATACGGCTTCCCAGGATCAGGATCCGGTCTGCCTTGGTGGTCTTCTCATGGGTCAGCTCAAAGCCCCAGAAACCAGTCTGTCCCAGCATCAGCGGATGGCTGTCCGGAATGCAGCTCTGGCCCATCAGGGTACGGGAAACCGGGATGTCCAGGAAATCCACCAGAGCCTCCAGCTCCTTTGAAGCCTGGGCCAGCAGCACGCCGCCGCCGGCATGGATCACCGGGTTCTTGGCCTCGATCAGCTCCTTGGCAATGGCTTTGGCCGTTGCCGGATCCAGAGCGGGCTTCACGGTCTCATGGGAATCCATGTAGGTGCGCTCCCAGCAGTCGGTCTCAATCTCACGGGAGAACA
>CAZSAF010000189.1:0-5354 GCA_964604605.1 uncultured Lachnospiraceae bacterium | reverse complement strand
TCTTTGCCGGCCTGCGCCGGTCGGAAGCTCTGGCTTTGACAATAGACGATATAAACTTTAAAGAAAGAACCATCTCCGTTAACAAAACGCTGGTTCTTACCCAGCCGAAGGAGAAATATGTACAGGAATCCACAAAGACCTCCAGTGGAACCCGAATTATCCCCATGCCAGAATATCTTTTCCAGTTTCTGAAAAAATATTGTGCCGACCGAATCCACGGTCCTCTCTTTCAGGGGATGGACGGAAATTATATTACTTCCGGAACTTTTGATAAACGCTGGAAAGCGATCAAAAGGAAAATTAGCGCTGCCTATGGAGACGAACTACCAGAGGATTTTATACCCCATCTGTTTCGGCACACCTATGCCTCCGACCTGTACAAATCCGGGGTGGATATTAAAGCCGCGCAATATCTGCTTGGACACTCAGATATTAAAACCACTCTGGATACCTATACGCATTTTGGGTATGTGGATGTTAAGATCAACTGCCTGGAAAATTATTACGAGGAAGTCAGAAAAAGAAAAAGCCCCGGAAAATACACGTATTTGCGTGCTTTCCAGGGCTTCCCAATCGAATTGATTATTTGAGGGTAACCTTTGCTCCCTCTTTCTCCAGAGCTTCCTTGGCAGCCTCGGCTTCCTCTTTGGAAACCTCGTTCTTGAACACCTTGGGAGCGCCGTCAACCACTTCCTTGGCTTCCTTCAGGCCCAGGCCGGTCAGCTCACGCACAACCTTGATAACCTTAACCTTGTTGGGGCCAACCTCGGTCAGCTCAACATCGAAGGAATCCTTCTCCTCAGCAGCCTCAGCAGCGCCGCCGGCAGCAGCCACTACCACACCAGCAGCAGCGGACACACCAAACTTCTCCTCGCAGGCCTTTACCAGGTCGTTCAGCTCTAACACGGACAGCTCTTCCACAGCTGCAATGATCTCTTCAATAGACAGTTTTGCCATTTTCTTTTCCTCCAATTAGATTTTTGAATGAATGTTGTTTCAAACTTACGCTTCCGCAGGGGCCTCTGCCGGCGCGTCTTTTTCCGCAATCTGCTTAATAACGCGGGCAAAGTTGGCGATGGGCGACTGCAGGCTTCCAAGCAGCTTGGACAGCAGCTCTTCGCGGCTGGGAACCATAGCCACAGCGGCGATTCCCTTCTCATCGTAGTAGGCGCCTTCCACAACGCCGGACTTCATCTGGAAAGACTCTACCATCTTGGCATACTTGGCCACAATTCTGGCCGGAGCCGTGGCGTCCGTCTTGGAAACCGCAATTGCGGTGGGACCCTCCAGATCCTTGGTCAGCTCTTCGAACGGAGTGCCTTTGACAGCCAGCTTGATCAGGGTGTTTTTATACACCTTGTACGTAACGCCGGCTTCTCTCAGCTCTTTCCGCATCTGGGTGTCCACATCTACCGTAATGCCTCTGTAATCCACAAGCACGGCAGACTGCGCACCGTCCAGCAATGCAGAAACTTCCTGAACGATCGGCTGTTTTAATTCTACTTTAGCCATGTTTTCGGTTACCTCCTTATAGATTTCAACTCCATGGGAAATCCAAAGGACTTTCCGTGGAATAAAACCGCCCTTCCATCCGAAGACAGAAGGGCGGTTATACGCTTACGCGGACATCCTCTTCCTCGGCAGGCGGATCTCACCTTATGCCTTACGGCACCTGCTGTCTTCGGCAGTGGCAATTCTTGAATAAGATAGCACAGTTTCCTGTGTTTGTCAAGCAAAAAGCTGATTGGCTTTTACGCATTCATCAGTTTGGTGGTGTTCAGGCGCACGCCAGGGCCCATGGTGGAGGCAATGGTTACGCTCTTCAGGAACGCGCCCTTTACAGCCGCGGGACGGGCCTTGACAATGGCGCTCATCAGAGCGTTGAAGTTGTCCGTCAGCTGCTCCTCGGTGAAGGAAACCTTGCCCACCGGCACATGGATGATATTGGTCTTGTCCAGACGGTACTCAATCTTACCAGCTTTAATATCCGCAATGGCCTTGGTCACATCCATGGTAACCGTGCCGGCCTTGGGGTTGGGCATCAGACCCTTGGGGCCCAGGACACGGCCCAGACGGCCAACCACGCCCATCATATCCGGCGTAGCCACAACCACGTCAAAGTCCAGCCATCCCTCATTCTGAATCCGGGGGATCAGCTCCTCGCCGCCCACATAGTCCGCGCCGGCGGCAGTGGCCTCATCGGCCTTCACGCCCTTGGCGAATACCAGAACCCGAACGGTCTTGCCGGTTCCGTGGGGCAGTACCACGGCGCCACGGATCTGCTGATCCGCATGACGGCCATCGCAGCCTGTACGAATATGCACTTCTACGGTCTCATCAAACTTTGCCACTGCGCACTTCTTTACCAGTGCAATGGCCTCCTCCATGTCGTACTGAGCGGCACGGTCGATGGCCTTGGCAGCTTCCAGGTATTTCTTTCCTCTCTTCATCTACGCACCCTCCTCTCAGTCTTCTACCACAATGCCCATGCTTCTGGCCGTACCGGCGATCATGCTGGTGGCGGCTTCAATGGAAGCGGCATTCAGGTCAGGCATCTTCAGCTCCGCAATCTTCTGCACTTCTGCCCTCTTGATGGTGGCCACCTTATTGCGGTTGGGCACACCGGAACCGGACTGGATCTTGCAGGCTTTCTTCAGAAGAACCGCGGCCGGCGGCGTCTTGGTGATGAAGCTGAAGCTTCTGTCTGCGTAGACGGTGATCACAACCGGGATGATCAGGTCGCCCTGATCCGCTGTTCTGGCGTTAAACTCCTTGGTGAACTGTACAATGTTCACACCGTGCTGACCCAAGGCAGGGCCTACCGGCGGTGCCGGGGTAGCCTTGCCGGCAGGGATCTGTAATTTGATGTAACCCGTTACTTTCTTTGCCATTTGGCTTTCCTCCTTTTTTCTTCAGCCTTCCGGCTGATGGTGGTGTTTGGCGGGGCGGGTGACCCCTCCCACACGCCATCCGCTGACGCGGATGTTTGCCTGCCACGCAGGCGGTCTTACATTTTGCGAACTTCTATGAAGCTCAGTTCCACCGGGGTTTCCCGGCCGAACATATCGACAAGAATGGTAACACTTTGTTTCCCTTCATTAATCGACTGAATGACTCCCACCGTGTCTTCCCAGACGCCGGAGGTTACCTTCACCGTGTCACCCACGGCAAAGTCAATGACCAGCTCACCGCCGGCAATCCCCATGTGGTACATTTCTTCCGGGGACAGCGGCACCGGTTTGCTTCCCGGACCCACAAACCCGGTTACACCGCGGGTGTTGCGGACCACATACCAGGTATCATCGTTCATCACCATGTTGATCAGAACATACCCGGGGAACATTTTTTTCTGGACAGTCTTTTTTACACCGTTCTTCAGCTCCACCACATCCTGCAGGGGCACCGCCACCTCCAGAATCTCATCGTGGAGCTTCCGGTTCTCGATGGTCTTTTCCAGATCTGCCTTCACCTTATTCTCATACCCGGAATAAGTGTGGACCACATACCAGTTTGCTTCTGCCATAGAATCACCCTTTGCCTTTACAGAATAAAGCCAAGACCAAATTGAATCACGGTATCCAGGATGGCGATAAACACGCCCACGAATACGCTGGCAAGGATGACGGCAATGGTCTGCTTCACCGCCTTTTTCCGGCCCGGCCAGATAATCTTCTTAAATTCTGCTTTCAGAGTCTTGACGCGGCTTCTCTTTTCCTTTACAGCCGCCTCGCTGGTCTTCTCTCCCATAGGCCCAAACCTTTCTGCTGCGATTCTGTCAACTGGTTTCTGTTTTACTTCGTCTCTCTGTGCAGTGTATGGGTTCTGCAGAATTTGCAGTACTTCTTGGTCTCCATCTTCTCCGGATGGTTCTTCTTTTCCTTCATCATGTCATAGTTTCTCTGCTTGCACTCCGTGCATGCCAAGGTGATCTTTACGCGCATTTTCCTCTACCTCCGCTGGGTTTGCTGCCCTATTTACTGGGTCTTTTTACACACAAAAAAAGACCTGCATCTTCCGACGTGTTCTGCTACTATAGCACAAGAAGTGCCTGCCGTCAAGAGGTTTGGGGAATTTTTCCCCACCTCTTGCGACAAAAATCCCGTCAAGCAACCATTTTCACCCCAGAAACGCCTCCATCTTCCTTCGGAATTTCCCCGGCGCCTCCGGGTCCGGCTCCCCGAACCGCTCCAACGCCTGGTTCAAGACCGCTTCCTCCACCGGGCCGCCCTGGATGGCTTCGTACAACCGGCGCAGCTGTTCCCGGTCAAAGGGCTCCGGCAGCGCAAGAATGCCAATACCCTCCGCATCCCGCTGCCGCAGCAGACGCTGCCGGGCGGCGGCAATGATCTTGGCGTGGTCAAAGGCCAGCCCGTCCTGCTCCCGGATTTTCCACTCCTCCCGGCGGGAGGAGCCTGCCACGGTCACCTGCCGCTCCAGCCGGGCCGTCAGGCAGATATCGCCGCTGGTCAGCCGCAGCCTTACCGGCCGGCGGCTGCGCCAGCCGCCCTCCACCGGCTCCTGCACGGCATCCCCTTCCTGCCAGTCCAGGGCAAACCACCGGGCATCCCCTGCGTCATCCCCGGCCTGTACGGAAATCCGGCTGCCGTCCACCAGCGCTATATGGGCGCTGCTCATCACCCACATCCGGGGATCCCGCCCCCAGTCGCTGAACACCTGCAGCTGCTCCAGATACCCCTGGCGCACATGGGTTTCCTCCTCCAGCTCCCGGGAGGCAGCCTCCTCCACAGTCTCCCCCTCGGTCACAAAGCCGCCGGGCAGCGCCCACTTCCCCAGGAAGGGATGTCCCTTCCGCCGGACCAGCAACAGGTTCAGGCAGCCAGCGGCAGCGGAAAAGATCACCATGTCCGCCGCCACCGAAGGCTTTTTGTACCGGTTGGGATCGTAGGAGGCCAGAAATTCCGCCTCTGTCCGCCCCTTGGCATCCCGCAGCCAGTAGGAGGGCGGCGCCAGTGGCTGGGAAATCCGCTCCACCGTCTCCCGCAGAAAATCATCCAGCTTGGCCAGGGCCCGCTGCCGCAGCTCCCGGGGCGGCTCCATGCAGGCCTCCGCCAGGCTGGCCGCCATGGCCGCCAGGGTATCGCTGTCTCCGCCCACGGATATGGCCAGGCGGATCACCTCCGCAAAGTTCTCCCCCTCCAGGAATGCCTCCACCGCCACCGGCACGGAGCCATCGCAGCTGGAGTCAAAGGAATAGGTGGGGCGGATGGCATCCAGGGTAAAGCCCATATCATAACGGGCGGCGGCATAATCCCGAACCGCCTCCTTGCCGCCGCCGTGCCGGAGCAGCCAGATGCCGCCGGCAATGGTCTCCGCCCCTTTGACGCCGGACGGAT
>CAZSAF010000188.1:0-5367 GCA_964604605.1 uncultured Lachnospiraceae bacterium | reverse complement strand
GAGATTGAAGCGCTGGATGAGGTGGAGGTGGCCTCCCTCTACACCCAGCGGCAGTACAGCAGCGTTTACTACCAGAACCAGGCCTTTGGCGGCGCCATCCGGGGCATTGACTCCCACTATTTTGATGTGTACGGCTATTACGTGCAGTTGGGCCGGGGCTTTACGGAGGATGATTTCCAGAGCTGCCGGAAGGTGGCCCTGGTGGACCGGCAGGCGGTTTCCACCCTGTTTGCAGGGGAAAATCCGGTGGGGGAAACCATTGAGGTGAACCTGGAACCCTTTGTGGTTATCGGCGTGGTGGATCAGAGCTCCCAGTTTGAGCCGGTGATCAACGACTACAACGATTATATGCTCTACATGAACAACACCAACGGCGTGGTGTACCTGCCGGACAGCACCTGGCCCATTGTCTGCCAGTTTGATGAGCCACAGACCGTGGCCTTGAAGGCCACCGGCACAGACGCCATGACGGAGGCGGGGCGGCAGACGGCGGACCTTCTGACGGAGCAGCTGTCTGCGGCCAGCAGCCTGAACATGAGCTACCGCAGCGAGGACCTGCTGGAGCAAGCCCGGCAGCTGCAGGACCTGAGCTCCTCCACCAACCAGCAGCTGATCTGGATGGCCAGCATCTCCCTGTTGGTGGGCGGCATTGGCGTGATGAACATTATGCTGGTGTCCGTCACCGAGCGGACCAGGGAGATTGGCCTGAAGAAGGCCATCGGCGCCCGCCAGAGCCGGATCCTGATCCAGTTTCTCACCGAGGCGGCGGTGCTCACCGGCCTGGGCGGACTGGTGGGGGTGGCGGCCGGGATTGTGCTGGTCCGGGTGGTTTCCGGCGTCAGCGGTGCCCCTAGCGCCATCAGCGTGCCGGCGGCGGTGATTGCGGTGGTGTTCTCCATGCTCATTGGCATTGTCTTCGACCTGATCCCGGCGGTGAAGGCGGCCCGGCTGAATCCCATTGAGGCCCTCCGGCGGGAGTAAAACGGCCGCCGGTATGCGCAATCCGGCCTGCTGTGCTCATACAGGTTGGCATTGCTTTGTCTATACATTTTTGCGGAAATGTGCTATACTGGCAGTATCTTCCGTGGACCAGGGAGCTCCCCGGTCCACGGAATTTTTTTGAGTGATAAGCCTGGCAATCGGCCGTCATGCTTGCGACGCAAAGCAAGTCCTTTAGGGCATGAGCGGCCATTTGCCGGGCAAGTACAGCAAGCGGCATTTATGCCGCGAGCGGTACGCATCGCGTAATCGAATGAGGGAAGGAACTTCCCCTATCCGATTGCAATATGCCGCGGAGGCGGCATGGGATTCATGAAAAAGGAGGAGTAGGCAATATGGACCGAAAAGCGTATCCGGGATACGAGTATCACCTGAACCTGTATGACATCCTGGCCAATGGGACACCGGAGGAGAAAGAAAAGGCCAACGCGGCACAGCAGAGCTATATCAAGGGCTATACGCTGCCGGAGGGCATGACCATGGAAGACCGGATGATTCCGGGGACGGACCCGGGCACGGAGTTGAAGATCCGGGTGTATACGCCGGCCAATCTTCCGGAGAAGGCGCCGGTGGTGCTGGAAATCCACGGCGGCGGCTGGGTGGCCGGCAGCCTGGATATTGACAACTACCGCTGCATTTACCTGGCGGAACACACCCCTTGTATTGTGGTGGGGGTGGAGTACCGGCTGACCACCCCGGAGATCCACTTCCCGGCGCCGCTGATGGACTGCTACACGGCGCTATGCTGGATCCACGACCATGCGGAGGAGATTGGCGCAGACCCGGAGCGGATTGCCCTCCACGGAACCAGCGCCGGCGGCAACCTGGTGGGAGGCCTGGCTTTGTATGTGCGGGATCACGGAGGCCCCCGGATTTCCCTGGCGGTGATGAACTGCCCGGCCTGCACCGGCAAGACGTATCCCTCCACCTACCAGAATGAAAAATTTGCCCTGCGGACAGACGGGGAGCGGCGGGATTCGGCGGAATTCCGGTATCTGGGCACCATGAACGGGGAGACGCCCTCCTACTACGCCATGCCCGGCTACTGCCAAGACCTGAACGGCCTTTGCTCCATGTATCTGGTGGTGGCGGAGCTGGATCCCCTGCGGGATGAGGGCATGGAGTTTGCCACCCGCCTGCTCCATGACGGCGTGCCCTGCGAGCTGATTCTGGCTCCCCGGGTGGGCCATGGCTTCTGTGTGGTGGATCACCCGCTGACCCGCTGGGTACATGACGGCATTTGCGCCTCGCTGCGGCGGGAGTTTGGTATGCTGGGAGAGGAATGAGAAAATGAATCTTTTGATTCAAAACGGATGGGCCCTGCTGCCGGGGGAAAACGGCCTGGAGGCCAAACAGGCAGACCTCTATATAGACGGGGACCGGATTGTGGGTGTGGGCCAGGTGCCGGAGGGCTTCCAGCCGGACCGGACGTTGGCGGCGGCGGACAAGCTGGTGATCCCCGGCCTGATCAATTGTCACACCCACAACTATATGACGCTATTCCGCAATTCCGCGGACGATGTGCCCTTTGAGGAGTGGCTGTTCCAGCGAGTGATGCCCCGGGAGGACCGGATGATCCCGGAGGACGCCTACTGGGGCGCCATGCTGGGGATCATGGAGATGCTCCGCACCGGCACCACCTGCTTCAATGACATGCAGATGCACATTTACCAGACCACCCAGGCGGCGGTGGATTCCGGCATCCGGGCGGTGATCGGCCGGGGGCTTTCCGGCACCGCCACGGACGAGGGCGGCGCCCGGCGGCTGCGGGAGGCCATCCAGGAGATGGAGCGGTGGCAGCATCATCCCCGGCTGCGGTTTACCATTGCCCCCCACGCCCCCTACAGCTGTGACGGCGCGTATCTGCAGCAGGCGGCGGAGAAGGCGGAAAAGCGGGGGCTGCGGCTGCACATCCACCTGTCCGAGAGCGTCTCGGAGGTGGAAAACCTGAAGAAGGAGACCGGCCTCTCCCCCATTGCCTACGCGGAAAAGCTGGGGCTGTTCCGGGTGCCGGCTATTGTGGCCCACTGTGTGCAGGTGGACGAGAAGGACATTGAGATCCTGGCGAAAAACCAGGTGAGCGTGGTCACCAACCCGGCCAGCAACATGAAGCTGGGCAATGGCTTTGCGCCGGTGCCGGAGATGCTGGCGGCAGGGGTCAACGTGTGCCTGGGGACCGATGGGGCTGCCAGCAACAACAGCCTGAACCTGTTCCGGGAGATGGGCCTGGTGACCTTAATCCACAAGGGGACCACCCGCACCGCCACGGCAGTCAGCGCGGAGGAGGCCCTGGAGATGTGCACCACCCGGGCAGCCAAGGCCCTGGGCATGGAGCAGGAGCTGGGCAGCATTGCCGTGGGCAAGAAGGCGGATTTGGCCATTCTGGATCTGCGGGAGCCGCAGCTGATGCCCCGGAACAACCTGGTATCCTCCCTGTGCTACTCCGCCAGCGGTTATGAGGTGGAGACGGTGCTGGTGGACGGCGAGGTGGTCATGGAGAACCGGGAGTTCCGGCACATAGACGCGGAGCGGGTATACTTTGAAGCGGCCCACCGGGCAGAGCGGCTGGGAAAGGCATAAAAAGAGGCTGCCCCCTGGGGGGCAGCCCTATCTTGTGACAGGGCGGGGACTGGCCCGCCTGCCGGGGATTTACTCAAACAGCTGGGTAAACTGCTTGATGATGTTGGCAATGTGCTTGTCGGTATTCCACACCAGGAAGGACTTGGTGCTGATGGTGGGCTGCACAATCTTTTTCAGTACCATCTTGCTTTCCTGCGCCTGCCCTCCAAGGGTCTGCAGGGTTCCCTGGTAGGAGACAATGGCCACACCAATACCCGCCTCTGCCCAGCTGACGGAGGAGGAAATCTCCGAGTTCTGGCAGATGATGTTGGGGGAGAAGCCCCGCTGGCGGCAGGCGTTCATGATCACATCGTTGTAGCGGCGGTGGATGATCAGAGGCTTGCCCTTCAGTTCCTCCAGGGAGATGGAGTCCCCTTCCATCCCCTCAAAGAAGGAGGGAAGGCCCACGGCGGCAAAGTAATCGGACTCGTCCTCATCTGAGGTTTCATCCCGGATCAGGATGGCGTGATACAGGCTGGTGTTGAAGGGTTCCCGGATAATGCCAATGTCCACGGTGCCGTCCTCCAGCAGATCCATAATGTGGTTGCTGTTGCCTTCAAAAATCTGGAAATCCACATGGGGATGGGTCTCGTTGAAGAGCTTGATCTTCTCCGGCAGCAGGGTGTTGCAGACGGAGGGGATGGTGCCGATGTGGATGGTGCCCCGGGCCTCCGCGCCCAGGTTCTGCAGATCCCGCACCGTCTCGTTGACCAGGCTGATGATCTCCTTGGCCCGCTCCTGGAGGATCAGGCCCTCATGGGTGATGGTCAGGTTCCGTTTGTCCCGCTCAAAGAGCTGTACGCCGAATTCGTCCTCCAGGGCCTTCAGTTGCAGGCTCAGAGGCGGCTGGGAAATGTTCAGGTTTTTGGTGGCGGCGGTGATGTGGCCAGCTTCCGCAATGGCCAGGAAATATTCCAGTTGTTTGAGGGTCATAATTTCAGTCCTTTCTGTAGAGTTCGTTTATATTCATATATAATATAAAAGAGCGGTGGACAAAACCCGAAAATACATGGGAATTGTCATACAAAATAAATATGTGTAAGTGAAAACTTTTGGTATTAGTATAATCAGGTTTCTCGAAAAAAGCAAGATGAAATTTGCGGTTTTCCGTAAAAATTTGGTTAAGAAATAAGTATGGGAAAGAGGTAAAGAATATGAACAGTGAAATTCGGGATGAAAAACTGGCCCCCTTGGGTCATAGGAAGATTGAATGGGTTCGCCGGAATATGCCGCTGCTGCGGTCCCTGGAGGAGGAATTCCGCCGGGAAAAGCCCTTTGACGGGATCCGGGTAGCCCTGTCCATCCACCTGGAGGCCAAGACCGCTTACCTGTGCAAGGTGCTGGCGGCGGGAGGCGCGGAAATGCACATTACCGGCAGCAATCCCCTGTCCACCCAGGACGACGTGGCGGCGGCCCTGGTGGAGGACGGCCTGGAGGTCCACGGCTGGCACGGGGCCACGGATGCGGAGTACGAGAGCCATATCGCCCACGTGCTGGAGCATGACTGCCAGATTATCATTGACGATGGCGGCGACCTGGTCCACATGCTGCACACCCGGTATCCGGAAAAGATTGCCCACGTTATCGGCGGCTGTGAGGAGACCACCACCGGCATTATCCGCCTGCGGGCCATGGAGCGGGAAGGCCAGCTGCAGTTCCCCATGGTTCTGGTCAACGACGCGGACTGCAAGCACCTGTTTGACAACCGGTACGGCACCGGCCAGTCGGTGATGGACGGCATCAACCGGA
>CAZSAF010000187.1:0-5393 GCA_964604605.1 uncultured Lachnospiraceae bacterium | reverse complement strand
CTGGAGGAACGGGAAGCTGGCAGACACGGCGGCCCAGCTCCAGCAGATTGGAAAAATGTGGCGGGATAAGTGCTATCAGATGGAAGGCCGGGAGCGGTAGAGAGGCGGCTCCCGGCCTTTTTGGGCGACGTTTTTTGTGAGATCCGGCCTACAAAAGTCCAGATGGCCGGTTATTGTGAGACCTCCACGTACACATGGTAGGCCTCCTGTTCAATTTGGCAGAGAGGGCGGAAAAGCAGATCCCCGCACCGGTAATCCAGGCTGCCTTCCTGCCGGATCAGCTGCTGCTCCAGCGTGTCCTCCCGCAGTGGCAGCTTTAAAAACTCCTTTTGCTCCGAAAGGGCCGCCAGAATGTAGGGGCCTGCCTGGATGGCAGCCCGCTCCGGGTGATCCGGAGTACGGCGCAGAGCCAAGTGGAAGGGGAAGCAGAGCTCCAGGCGGACTCCCTGGGAGAAATCCCCCACCAGCTGGTAGTAGCCTTCCGGAACAGCGGTGGGGCCACCGGATGCGGCTTTCGGGGCAAGGACCGCCGCATCCCCTTCCTTCACCTTCACCTGCGCATCCTCCCGGCACCAGCTGGGCCGGCGCAGGAGAACCGTGCGGAAGGGCCCCTGGAGACGGAGGCACATTTTTTCCGGATCCTGGGCATCCGATTCCAGCCGGATGTGCAGATCTTCCTCCGGCAACTCCAGCGCCGAAGGGATCAACAGGGGCAGATAGAGGGTATCCCCTTTCCGGAAGTACAGGGCGTCCCGGAACTGGAAGGGGCTCTCCATGCCGGTGCCGTGGCAGCAGCTGTTCCCTCCCTCAAAGTTCCGGCGGGAGCCAGGCGCCAGGGGAAAGAAATAGGTGGTCTCCCCGGTGGACGACCGCTCCGAAGCCGCCAGGATGTGGTTGAGCAGGGTGCGCTCGTAGTATTCCATGTACCGGGCTTCCGGGCAGAAACGGTAAAGCTCCCGGGTCAGCTTCAGCATATTGTAGGAAGCACAGGACTCCTGGGTGTTCTCTGTCAGCAGGGAGCCAATGCGGCCTTTCTGCCGGAACATTTCTCCCTCCCCGGTTCCGCCGGGGGCATAGCAGCGGCCGCCGGTGACCAGCTCCCAGAAATGAGACACCTCCTGATAGTATTTTTCCTTTCCGGTGGCCCGGAAGATTTCCAAAGACCCCAGGACCTGGGGGATGTGCTGGTTGGCATGCATGCCGGTGAGAGCGTCCACCCCCTGCTCCAGGGGGTAGAGCAGCCGGTCATTGTCAAAGAGGCTGGCGCAGTCCAGATAGGCCTGCTTGCCGGTGATCTGGTACAGCCGGGCCATCACCTCGTTCATGCCGCCGTATTCCCCGGCAATATACATGGACCACATGCGGGTCAGCTGGGTGCGGGAGAGCCGGCCCAGACGGTGGCAAACCCAGTCCCCCAGGTCCCGGGCAATCTGCAGGGCGGTTTCATCCTGCAGGTA
Organism: uncultured Lachnospiraceae bacterium; assembly: GCA_964604605.1. Classification (GTDB taxonomy): domain Bacteria; phylum Bacillota; class Clostridia; order Lachnospirales; family Lachnospiraceae; genus Pseudolachnospira. The sequence continues at coordinate 3,936 of CAZSAF010000187.1, read as the reverse complement.
CGTATAGCAGTCCAGGAGGCCTGCCAGGATTTTGTGGAGGGTATAATACGGCGCCCAGATCTCCGGGTAGGGCGTATACTCCTCCAGCAGGTCAAACTGCTCCTCCGAGTAGGCGCTTAAGAAGCCGGGCTGAAATCCTTCCGTCCGGGAGAAAGCCTGCTGGCATTCCCCCAGGGCCTGCACCATGTAGCGGGCCTTTTCCCGGATCTGTGGATCCGGGCAGGAGTGGTAGCAGCGGGCCAAGGCGGACAGGAAGTGGCCGGTGGTGTGCCCCCGGAGAAGGCTGTCCGGCGCGTCCCAGCCATCCGGTGGATTGGCCCCTTTGACCGAAAGCCCTGCCGCCTGGCGGAAGGAATAGAGCAGGGAATCCGCATCCACCTCCAGAAGATAGGTTTTCATGCTTTCCTGGGTCTGGTAAAATTCGTTTCCGGCCGAGATCCGGACAGAGGCCTTCCGGAAGTCATCCAGGGCCTCCGGCGGCACCTGGCGGGGATGGTCTTCCCCCTCCGCCACAGCCAGAAACAGCCGCACCGGAATCTGGGTACCGGAAAGCCGTCCGGAGGCTTCCCAGACGCCGGCCCGGTCCGGAGTCCAGCTTTCCTCCCGCTCCCAGGTTACCGGGTGGGAGATAGTGTCCCCCTCCGCTGTCTCCACAATGGCTGCCGCCGGGGCGCGGAAGGGCTGCCCTACCACGCCCTTGGCCCATACCGGCCATACCTTCCGGGCCTGCAGTTTGTTTTCCGCCTCCAGAATCCGAACCGTGAACTCACGCACCGCCTCCGCTGTGCCGTGGCGGAGCCGGGCGGTCAGCTGCACGGTGCGGTTTCCCATGCCGTAGGCCGGGCGCTTGACCTTTCCGTCATGGGAAAGGAAAACGGGGTGATGGGACTCCCAGGAAATTTCCGAACCGTAAATCCCCTGGAGGGGCAGGTGCAGGTCTGCCTCCACCGTGTTCAGATTCCCAATGTACAGTGCCTCTTTGTCTTTGGTTACAAGTTCCTGATCTGTCATCTTCATATACCAATTCTCCCCTGTGATGTTGGGAAAGGCAGCCGCCTTTCCTGTCCGAAAATTCCTATCTATAGAATAAGGGAAAAGCGGGGAGATGTCTACCGAAAAATCACCATTCTGAGAGAAAGAAAATTTCAGAGCAGATGGCGGCAGGGGGCCGCCATCTGCTTATTGGATCCCTCTCCCCAGGTCAAAGGCCTTCTGCAGCTCGGATTTCCCTTCAATGTCCCCGGGATTCCAGTTGCCTCCGGCCAGCACATGGCCCAGGTTGTTCCAGCGCAGGTGTTCCATCAGATGATTGTAATAGAGAAGCACGTCGTCAAAGTCGCTGCCCGCTGCCGCCATCAGCAGGATCCCGGAGCGGTTGTTTCCGCGCAGCAGGTTCTCTTCCCCCTCCTCCAGGGCGTACAGCCGGTCCACAGCGGTGCGCAGCTGGCCGCTCAGCGTCCAGTAGTATAAGGGAGAGGCCAGCACCACCACGTCCGCTTCCTTGACAGCCGGATAGATGGAAACCATCCCGTCCTTCTGAACACAGGGACATTCCAGGTCATTATGGCCGCCGTTGCAGCCCTTGCAGCCGTGAATATCCATCCGCTCCAGGAAGAATTCCGTTACGGTATGGCCGGCGCTTTCCGCACCCTGGGTGAAGGATTTGACCAGGGCGGCGGTGTTCCCGTTTTTTCGGGGGCTTCCATTTAAAATCACAATCTTTTTGCTCATCTTTCCATTTGCTCCTTAAATTTTGTCTGCCAGGTCCGCGGCCTGGGCGCAGCCGTCGGTCTTTTCCACATCCCCCGGATTCAGCACGCCGGGAACCATCACCTCGCCCACCATCTTCCATTTGTTCAGGGCTGCGGTGCGCTCCATGGGGATCCGGACGCCGTCCAGAACGGTCCGGTCCTCCTCCTCGCAGCAGGCAATGACGGCGCACTCCTTTCCGGAAATATCTTTGCCGCCCACCACCAGCGAATACAGGCGGTCAATGACGGCCTTGATCTGAGCGGGGATGGAATACCAGTACACCGGCATGGTGAAGACCAGCGCGTCTGCCTCCAGGACGGCCGGGGTGATGGTGTTGAAGTCATCGTCAAAGGAACATGCCTTGCCGGTTTTAAAGCAGGTCTCGCAGGCATGGCAACCTCCCAGCTTCATCATGGCGGCGTCAAAGCGGGTGACGGTGTGGCCTTTGGCTTCCGCTGCCTGGATAAACGCCTCCGTCATGGCAAAGCTGTTTCCGTTTTTGCGAGGGCTGCCGGTGATTACAACAATTTTCTTTCCCATCGTTTTATACCTCCCATTTGGATGGCGGGAGAAGAAAAGAAATCTTGACCTTTCCCGCCGGATGTTATAGGATAAGCATAACGAATACAGACAAAAAAACAAGTACGCACATGAAAGTTAGATACTTGCATATCAGACGGATACTTGCAAAAAGGAGAGTGTAAAAATGAGCGAGCGATGCATTTCCAAGGAGTGCCTCAGCACCACCGGTTTCAGCTATACCCTGTCTCTGATCAATGGAAAGTACAAGATGACCATTCTCTATACGCTGATGGAGTTCGGAGTCGTCCGGTTCAATGAGATGAAGCGGTATATTGGGGAGATCTCCTACAAGACCCTCAGCTCCACCCTGAAGGAGCTGGAGGCGGATCAGCTGATCCACCGGGAGGAGTATCCCCAGATCCCTCCCAAAGTAGAGTACAGCTTGACGGAGCGGGGCAAATCCCTGATCCCCATTTTGGACGGCATGTGCGAGTGGGGGGACCGGAACCGGCTGTGAGGGAATGCTTCCGGCCTGCCAAAGAGAACCTGTCTGGACGAAAAGGTGGAAAAGGTGTATACTGAGGACGCCGCCGGAGGCGGCAGGGGCAGAGGGGCCGAGTCTGGTGGAGGCAATCGGTTAAGGGATGGACTGCCCCGGCAAGAGAGGAAGTGGAAGCATGAGTGAACAAAGACATCTGGTGGACCTTCACGCCCACACCTGCTGCTCTGATGGAAGCCTTTCCCCGGAGGAGCTGGTGCGGCTGGCGAAACAGAAAGGGCTGGCAGCGGTGGCGGTGACCGACCACGATACCACCGCCGGCCTGGCAGCGGCCCTCTCCGAGGGGGCCCGGCAGGGGATCCAGGTGATCCCGGGCATTGAATTTTCCACCAGCTTGGAGGATCATGAGGTGCATATGGTGGGTCTGTTCCTCCGGCCGGACTGCCCCACCCTGGAGGCCAGCCTGGAGCAGATGCGCCGGGACCGGGAGGAGCGGAACGTCCGGTCCGTGGAGAAGCTGGCGGAGGCAGGGCTTTCCGTCTCCCCGGAGGACCTGAAAGCCTTTGGGGAAGGGGCGGTGCTGACCCGGGGCCATATCGGCAGCCTGCTGGTGGAACGGGGCTATGCCCCGGATGTGAAGACCGCCATCCGCCAGTATCTGAGCCGGGGGACCGTGGGTTATGTGAAGCGGAAGACTCCGCCGCCGGCGGAGGCCATCCGGCGGATCCATGAGGCCGGAGGACTGGTGTTTGTGGCGCATCCCCACCAGATCTGCCGCCGGGACGCCCAGGAGAGCCTTCGGCTCTGCCGGGAGATTTTATCCCAGGGGGCGGACGGGCTGGAGACACGTTACTGCGAATTTGATGACTGGTGGCGGCAGCAGACCGAGGCCATTGCCCGGGAGTTTGGTTGCCTGCGCTCCGGGGGCAGTGACTTCCACGGATCCCTGAAGAAGAGGCTGGAGCTGGGCTCCGGCTACGGGGACCTGGAGGTACCCTATGCATTCCTGGAGCGGATGCGGGAAGCTCTGCGCCCGTAGGGAAATTCCCGCCGGAAACTCTTGTGCATCCGCCCCATTTATGGTACACTTAATAAGATGGCGGCGGGTTTTTTCCGCGGCCAAATGATACGGTTGAGGGAGAAATTCCATGGAGAAACAGAGA
>CAZSAF010000186.1:0-5425 GCA_964604605.1 uncultured Lachnospiraceae bacterium | reverse complement strand
ACAAAATTGGGGAATCCCGTATGGTGCTGGCTATGTGCGACCAGATGAATGTCAGTCCGTCTAAGGCAATTTTTCCTGTAGGGTTTGTGGCCGTATCCACCTGCGGTGTATTTCCGGTGGGATCCGGCGCAGTCTCTTATGCCACCCAGAACGGTTACCTGGAAAGCTTTGGGGCGGTGGAACGGTTTGAGGTGCTGGATTTTTTTAAAGCCAGGATTCCGGTGCTGCTGGTCATTATGCTGTATGCCATTTTTATTGCTCCCCGCTTTGCACCGGATAAGCCGCCGGTCCCTCTGACGGAGCTTTCCTCCAAAAAAGGGAAGAAGGAGCAGGCTCCTCTGAGTCCGGTACGGGAAAAACTGGCACTGCTGATCTTTGCCCTGGTAACGGTGGGAGTGATTTTCCAGAGCCAGCTGCCGCTGGAAAGCTGGCAGATTACCCTTATGGGTGCCGTGCTGATGGTGGGGTTCGGCGTACTTTCCTCCAAAGAGGCGCTGAACGCCATCCCTCTGCGGAGTGTATGTATGTACATTGGTGCGCTGTCCCTGGCGGCCGGCCTTACGGCAACTGGAGCCGGAGATGTCATTGGAAATTGGCTTTCCTCCATCGTGGGCGATGTGAAAAACGGTTATGTGATTGGAGCTCTGTTCTTCCTGTTACCGTTCCTGCTGACCCAGGTGATGCAGAACCAGAGCGTGGCAAACATTTTCACTCCCATTGCCATTATGGGATGTGAGGCTTTGGGTGTAAATCCACTGGGGCCGCTGATCCTGGTGCAATCTGCATCCCTGACGGCCTATATGACGCCCATGGCCACCGGCACGGTGCCGTTGATGAGGGGTGCAGGCGGGTACGATATTAAATCCCTGATGAAACAGGGGTGGCTGCCGGCGATTCTGGTAGCGGTGGTATCCATCTTCTGGACCATGACCCTGTTCCCTGCGTTTGGATGAGAAAGCGCCTTCGGGCGTAACCGGATGCTGTGGAGCGCATGGCAATAAAGAAAGGAGTATTGAAAAATGGCGGAACCTTATATTTTGAATATGGAGACTCCTGCGTTGAAGCTGAGATGGATCTCTGTCCAGTGTTATGAGATGGTGCTGCCCAACGGAAAGGTGATTGTGACGGACCCTTTTTATCTGGACAAGAGCTATTATGACGCGCATCCGGAGGCACCTGCGTCGGAGAAAAAGGTGTACGGCTCCGAAGGTTTTTCGCCGGAAGAGATTACCGGGGCGGACTATATGATCCTAAATCATGTCCATGGAGATCACTGCAATCTGGTGGGGATGCTGTGGGAAAAGTTTAAGGGAAGGGTGCTGGTGCCCGGTCCCTGCGCCCTGGAGATTGCAAAAACCTTCCAGATCCCGACCCAGGCCATCTACCCGATTTTCCCCGGAAACACCTACTATTTTGACGACTTTACCCTGAAGGTGTATCCGGGAGCCCACGATGTGCGGGCTTTCCGGGAGGGGCGTTTTGCCAGACCGGCGGATGAGCTGTCCAAATATGATATTATGGGCATGCCGGATGTTCCCAACGAGCTGATGGCCATGGGCGGCATTTACAATTTTAATTTTATGATCGTTACCAAGCAGAATTTCAAGATTGACTTCAGTGCCGGACGGGATTATGAGGAGCACGCGCGGCACATGCAAGAGGAGGCTCCCAACATTATGCTGCGCCACCGGATTCGTACCTATCCGCCGGAGGAGTATGCGGATCAGCTGGAGAGGATGGGGGCTCAGTTTATCTTACCCCTTCACCATACCAACGCACGGGCATCCGATGAGGATTTAAACCTTTACTTCCAGAATGTAAACCAGATCCTGGAAGAGAGGGGATGCCCGGCCCGGGCCTTCAACCCGGAGCCTTACCGCTGGTTCCAGATCTATACGGGGATTCGGGGAGAGTAGGAGGGCCTTATGTACACCAGCCTCTTTCCGCTTTGGTAACATTCGGTTTTTTGGGGTGTTTTCAAAAAATAACATGAATTTTGATGAGGATTGGAGGGCTCCTTTTGATCAGTTTGAAAAAGCCTTTTTTGGCAACCGGAATCCGCTGTACGGCAAGAATGCCAAGAACATGATGAAGACCGATGTGCGGGAGCACGAAAACGGCTATGAAGTGGATGTGGATCTGCCGGGCTTCAAGAAGGACGAGATCCAGGTGGAGCTGGAGAACGGATACCTGACCATCTCGGCGTCCAAGGGTTTGGATAAGGACGAGGAGGACAAGAAGGGCAAATATATCCGCCAGGAGCGTTACGCAGGGGCGATACAGAGAAGCTTCTATGTGAGCGACGGCGTTACCCAGGAGGATATTAAAGCCAAATACGAGGATGGTATCCTTCGTCTGAGCATTCCCAAGAAGAGTGCTCCGGAGGTGGAAACCAAGAAGACCATTGCCATTGAGGGGTAAGGAACCCCACAAAATTGCTCGGTATCAGCAGAGGGCCCGGCGCGAAAGCGCCGGGTCTTTTTCTGCTTTCGATACCTACCTTTGAAAATCTTCCGCCCTATTCACTCAATGGGCCTCGCCGGATTCATTCTGAAAATAGCTGGCAATATGCTGCACAAACCGCTGCACCAGCTTCCGCTTCTGCTCCAGTTCCCGGGATACCACCAGAACCGTATTCCGGGAGAGAGGGAACTCCATGGGCACCGGCACCACGTCATACCGGGCCATGGCAATCCGCTTGGACAGCATGGTAACGCCGAAATTTTCCTCCACCAGCCCCAGAATGGTGTCCACCTGATCGCACTCAAAGGCAATATGGGGAGTTATGCCCATCTGCTGGAAGGAATGGCGGAGAAGGGAATTAAGGCTGTAGCTTTTGTCCAGAATCACCAGCTTCTCCCCGGCCAGCTGCTCCCAGGAAACCAGTTCCTGCCCTGCCAGAGGATGGTTCCGGCTGACCACCAGGTGGTAGTCGTCCGCCACCAGCTGGTACCGGTGGTAGGGGGTCAGGTCAAAGCCGTCCAGATTGGAGATGTCCTTCCGGGCGGAGGTGATGTAAGCGATAAAGGCCATGTCAATCTTCCGGGCGCCCAGCTGGTTCATCAGCGTGACGGTGTCCCCCTTCTCGATCTCAATCTCCACCTCCCCTTCCGGAAACAGATTCAGAAAAGAGGCGATGGGTGCAGTCAGCCCCACCCGGCCCATGTGTTCAACGCTTCCAATGTGGAGCACGCCGCCCACCGCATATTTTTTCATGGCTGTGCAGGCCTGCTCATAGGAATTCAGAATGGACTGGGCATACGGTACAAACTCCTGCCCTGCCGACGTCAGCTCGGTCTGCCGCTTGCTGCGGTCGAACAGCTTGACCTTCAGCTCGTCCTCCAGCTTGCTGATGTGCTTGGAGAGGGCGGACTGGGAGAGGGCTACCTCGTAGGAGGCCTCGGTAAAACTTCCATAGCGGACAATGCTGAGAAAACATTTTAATTGAAAAAGATCCATGGGTTCCCCTCCATTTCCGGCAAGATTGGTTCTGCATAACCGATCTTATTATAGCATTTTTCCTGCCAAAAGGAACCGATTATTGATGATTTTGAATAAGAAAATCCCTTTCCAATATGGAAAGTGTTGTTTCCAAAATGAAATTGTTCCTTAAAATTTTATCAAGTAATATAAAAATATCATAAATAAACAGAAAAGAAAGGAGGAGGTTGTCCCATGAAAAAGCAGTATGCCTTTGACCTGATCGTGGTGGGCGGGGGAACCGCCGGCGCCTTCAGCGCCATTGCCGCGGCCCGGTCCGGCGTAAAGACCGCGGTGATCGAGCGGAATTCCTATCTGGGCGGTATGGCCACCGGCTCCGGCCTTACGGAGATGAATGCGGCAGGTTTCCAGGCGGCGCCCCTTTACAAGGGCATTGAAAAGGAGATTTTTGACCAGATGATCGCGGCCGGGGACGCGGAGTACCATTTCGCGGTTCCCATGTCCTCCAACCCGGATGTGAAAATTGACCGGCTCCGCTTTAATCCGGAAATGCTGAAGATCCTGCTGGAAGCCAAGGCAGTGGAAAGCGGCGTCGCCCTTTTTTATGAGACGGAGCTGGACACGGCGGAGGAGGGCGAGAGCGGTTGTACCCTGACAGCCCACAGCCCTTATGAGAAGCTGGCGTTTTCCTGCCGGTATCTCATTGACGGTACCGGAAACGCGAACCTGGTGCAGAAGCTGGGAGGCGAGACCATCAAGACTGAGGCGGAAAAACAACTGGTGGCCACCCTCATGTTCCGGATCTCCCATGTGGACCTGGAAAAGCTGGATGGCTTCATCCACAGTGATGACCTGAAAAAGACCATCCAGGAGGGATATGAGTCCGGCGTCCTTAAGGGGAAGATCCTGGCCTTCACCCCCATCCCGGGAACCCAGGATGTGAGCCTGAACGTGACCCGCGCCAAATTTGACTATGAGGACGCGGCGGCCACCTCCCAGGGGCTGGTGGAGGCCCGGAGCCAGATCCTGCCGGTGTTCCGGTTTGTAAAGGAGCGGGTGCCGGGGCTGGAGGATTCCTACATCTCCAACATCGCCCCCATGATCGGCGTGCGGGACGGCCGGCGGATCCGGGCACAGTATATGCTGACCCTGGAGGATCTGGATCAGATGGTCAGCTTTGAGGATGACGTTGCCTGCGGCTGCTATCCCATGGATATCCACGATCCGGTGACCAATTCCGTGATCTGGAAGATCCTTCCCGGCGTGTACCACATCCCGTACCGGAGCCTTCTGCCGGTGGGGCTGCATCGGACGCTGACGGTGGGCAAGTGCCTGGGAGCGGAGAAGCAGGCCTTTGCGGCCATCCGGGTCATGCCCATTATGATGAACGTAGGCGAGTCCGCCGGCTATGCGGTGGCGCTGGCCCTGAAAGGGGAACGGCAGCTGGATGAACTGCCGGCGCCGGAGCTTGCGGCTTGCCTGAAGGAAAAGTATGACGGCTGAGAAAACACCCTGGGAGTGTAACGGAATGCCGCGGCATACACGGCATTTTGTGGAAAGGAAAAAGCTATGACGAAAAATAAGACAAAATTGATTATGACCATCGTCTCCCTGTGCTTCATTTTGTTTTTCCGTTTTATCCCTGCGCCGGAAGGACTGACTGCCACCGGGATGCAAGTGATTGGCCTGTTCATCGGCATTATGCTGATGTGGAACTTTGTGGGGACCGACTGGCCCAGCTTCCTCTGTATGGCGCTGCTGGCCGTGTTTGAGATTATGACGCCCAGCTCCATCTTTACCACGGGCATGGGCAACGCCACCATCAACTTCCTGCTGGTGTTCTTCATGCTCAGCCACGTGCTGAGCCAGGTGGGCTTCTCCCGTCGGGTGGCCATCTGGTGCATTACCAACAAGGTGGCCCAGAGAAGCTCCTGGGCTTTCGTGATCATGTTCCTGTTCGGCGCCATGTTTATGGCTTCGTTCA
>CAZSAF010000185.1:0-5428 GCA_964604605.1 uncultured Lachnospiraceae bacterium | reverse complement strand
ACTTTTGTAGGTTCGCCCTTCTTCCTCATGGAGGCGAACAATCTTCTTCTTGAATCTGATGGATGAGGCAGACAAGAAGGGGCTGACCCTGGATCTGGAGGAGCTTTCCCGGCGTCTGGAAACCCCGGTGGTTGCCGCGGCAGCCCGCAGCGGCCGGGGACTGGAGGAACTGCTGGATGCGGTGGAGGTGGTCTGTGGCAAGAAGGCGCAGGCCCGGCGGCGGAGAACCTCTGCCCATCTGGATGCAGCCCCCGGTGGCTCTGCGCCCGGCTGCTGGACGGGGATCCCGGTTTACGGAAAGCATTATTGGACGGGGAGGGGGAACCGGGGAACGACCTGACGAAGCCGGAAACGCCGCTGGAATCGGTTTGGGAGGCGGCTTGCCAGAGCCTGTCCCATGCCGGCTGGGACGCCAGGCAAATCCAAGATGCTATGGCGGCGGCTTTTGTGGGGCAGGCGGAGGAGCTCTGCCGGGGTATTGTCCGGGGACCGGCAGATTACCGGAGGAGGGACCGGCGGTTGGACGCCGTGTTTACCAGCCGGGCCGCCGGCTTTCCCATTATGCTGCTCCTGCTTTGCCTTCTGTTCTGGATTACCGTTACCGGGGCCAACATTCCTTCGGAGCTTTTGTCCCGTGCCCTGTTCCGGCTGGAGGCCTGGCTGGCTTCACTCTGGGCCGGAAGCGTCCTGCCGGCCTGGCTGGGGGACCTGCTGATCGGTGAGGTGTTCCGGACCATGGCCTGGATTGTCTCTGTGATGCTGCCGCCCATGGCCATCTTTTTCCCGCTGTTTACCCTGTTGGAGGACTCCGGCTACCTGCCCCGGGTATCTTTTAACTTGGACCGGTGCTTTCAGAAATGCCGGGCCTGCGGCAAGCAGGCTTTGACCATGTGTATGGGGCTGGGCTGCAACGCCGCCGGGGTGGTGGGGTGCCGGATTCTGGACTCCCCACGGGAGCGGATGATTGCCATGCTCACCAATTCTTTTGTCCCCTGCAACGGCCGCTACCCCACTATGATTGCGGTGATCACTATGTTTTTCCTGAGTGGCGGGGCGGGACCGGGGGATGAGGCCGGGGTGGGTAGTGCGGCGGGACTGGGCTCTTCTCTGCTTGCGGCAGCGTGCCTGGCCCTGGTGATTGTGCTGGGGGTGGGCATGACCCTTTTGGTTTCCCGGATCCTCTCCGGCACGGTGCTTCGGGGGATCCCATCCTCCTTTACCCTGGAGCTGCCGCCGTACCGGAGGCCCCAGGTGGGAAAAGTGTTGGTCCGCTCCCTGCTGGACCGGACGCTGTTTGTGCTGGGGCGTGCCCAGGCCGTGGCGGCCCCCGCCGGAGCCCGGATCTGGCAGCGCTGCAGGGGATTCAGGCAGCCAACGGATGGACCTGGACCACCGGCGTCTGCGTGATTTTATTTTCCCTGATGCACTGGCCCTGCTCCACCACCTGCCTGACGGTGCGACGGGAAAGCGGCAGCTGGAAGAGGACCGCAGCCGCTTTCCTGATTCCCACCTCCGCCGGCATGGCCGTCTGCTTTCTGTTTTCCAGTGCGGCGCGGCTGCTGGGATGGGGCTGAGCCGCCTTACCAGGAGGCAATGGCACTGTCGGTCCGGGACTCGCAGCCGCCCACCAGCGTTCCGTTCTCCATCCGCAGGATCATCTGACCCCGTCCGAAGGAGGCGGGGTCCAGGTTCACTTGTATCTGATGCCCCCTTGTCTGCAGCCGCCGGGCGATGTCCACATCAAAGCCGTGCTCTACCTGAAATTCCTGGCCTTTGATCCACTGCCACCGGGGCGCATCCAGGGCCTGCTGCGGATTCAGGTGGAAATCAAGGAGGTTCATGACCACCTGCACATGGCCCTGGGGCTGCATATAGCCGGGCCCAGGGCTTTCCCGTTCCGGGTCAGGAAGCCGGGGATAATGGTGTGGTAGGTCTTTTTTCCGGGCTCCAGGGCGTTGATATGGTGGGGATCCAGGGAGAAGTCATACCCGCGGTTCTGCAGCGCAATGCCGGTTCCCTTCACCACCACGCCGCTGCCAAAGCCCATGTAGTTGCTTTGGATGAAAGAAACCATATTTCCTTCCGCATCTGCGGTACACAGGTAGACGGTTCCGCTCTTGGGCGGGTTGAAAATTCCCGGCTCCCGGGCGGATTCCGCTATCTCACCTGCGCGGAGCCGCCCATATTCCGGGGATAAAAATGCCTGCAGGTCCGCCCGCAGGTACCGAGGATCGGTGATCTGGTGCAGGCCGTCCGCAAAGGCCATTTTGATGGCCTCAAACTGGCGGTGGAACAGGGCCTCATCCCGCTGGGAGAAGGAAAATTCCTTTAAGATATTCAGCGCCATCAGGGCCACCATCCCCTGGCCGTTGGGCGGAAGCTCCCAGACCTCATAGCCCCGGTAGGAGACGGATACCAGGTCTACCCACTCCGCAGTGTGGCTTTCCAGGTCGCTTTTTCGGAGGTAGCCGCCGTGTTCCAGGCTGTCCCTTTCCATCTGTTCCGCCAGCCGGCCGCTGTAAAAGGACTGGCTGTTGGTCTCAGCAATCTCCTCCAGAGTGCTCGCCTGCTCCGGCTGGAGGACAAGCTGGCCGGGCTCCGGGGCATTCCCCTCCACGGTAAAGGTGCGGAACCACTCTGCAAAGGCCGGGTCGTTCAGCCGCTGATAGTTCCGCAGGGCCCGTTTCCACATGCGGGCGGTTTCCGGCGTCACCGGATAGCCATTCCGGGCGTATGAGACGGCGGGGGCCAACACCCGGGCAAAGGGCAGGCGGCCAAACCGTGCGTTTAGTTCCGCCCATGCCTTAGGAGCGCCGGGGACGGTGACGGGGGTCCAGCCGTACATGGGCATGGCGGTGAGGCCTTTCTCCAGCAATGCCTCCCGGGACAGGGCCATGGGCGCCTTTCCGGAGCTGTTGAGCCCATATAAATGGTCCTTGTGCCACACCAGGGCAAAGGCATCGGAGCCGATGCCGTTGGCGGTGGGCTCCACCACGGTCAATGCGGCGGCGGTGGCAATGGCGGCATCTACCGCGTTGCCGCCGGCCTGTAAAATCTGCAGGCCGGCGGAGGCGGCCAGGTTGTTGCCGGTACATACCATGCCGTTGCGGGCCAGAATGGGGTAGCGGCTGGCGGAATAGGGCTGGTGGTAGAAATCAAACATGGACAGATCCCTCCTTTGTCAAAAAAACCATGCTCGCAGGTGTGGGCACTGCTGACTATGAAAGCCTGGCTCAATCCGAAAGAATGGACAGCGCCTTGGAGGCGGAGATGTGGGCCTGCTCGTACTCTGCCGCTTTCTCCGGATTGCCGGCCAGAATGGCATCCAGAATCTGCAGATGCTCCTGCTGTACCCGGTCCACTTGGTTGTTGAACAGGGCCATGTACCAGAAGCGCTGGGATTTATAGATCAGCTCCTGGCAGAAATGGACCAGGTGCGGGTTCTCACACAGCTGAATTAGGGAAATATGGAATTGAAGATCCGCCTGCAGAAATTGGCTGTAGGCGGTTTTCGTCTGTTCAATGGAGGAAAGTTCCAGCCATTTTTCCCGCAAACGCTCCAGGGTCTCCCGGTTCCTTTTTACATCTTCCGGGGAGATCCCGCGGATAATGTGGATTTCCACCAGGGAGCGGGCGTCGTACACATACTCCAGGTCCTTTAGGGAAATCCGGGAGACAATGGTTTTCTTTCGGGGAATGACTGTGATGTAATTCTCATACTGCAGCTCCAGCAGCGCCTCCCGCACCGGTGTTTTGCTGATGTTCAGCCGGGCGGCAATCTCGTTGACGTTGATGGCGGAGCCGGGCGGCATGGCGCAGGTGATGATCTGCTCCTTGAGATAGTTTAATGCGAGGATTTTGTTGTCGTAGCTGCTGGCCAATTCTGCTCCCTCCCGGTTCCTTGGATTGATTTTAGCATATCGCAGAATGAGGGGAAAGTCAAGGAAACACATAGAATAGTAGATGATATACGCTTTTGTGAAATATCACAAAAAGGTAAGTAAGATAAAAATACCAAGAAAATACTTGACAAAATAAGGGAATAGAGCTATTCTGAAAAAAGAAAAGAAGATTTTTATCAATCTGTGATATATTACAAATGGAAAAGGAAAGGTGGAAAAGAGCCATGAGTGTACAGAATCTGGATTTTGCACAGCCGTTTTTTCAGGTGGTCTACGTGGAGGGGGAGGCAGAGTATCGGGCGGAAGGGCGGTGCCTGGTGTTCAACCTGGCGGAGCGGAGCCAGGTGCCGCTGTACATCCGGGGCATCCCGGTGCAGCCCTTAAAGGGCACGGTGGTGGAAAATGTAACGGTGGAGCACATTGGCCGGGTCCTGATTGTGAGGGACTACGATTCCCTGTGCCTGGACGACCCGCAGGTGGCCCGACAGATCAAGCAAACCTGGAAATCCCTGTATGCATGCTCCGGCATGGAACGGCACAAAGGGATCCCGTATTACAAATCCCCCAAGGTGCGAATTGGCGGGGATACGGAGATCAATTTCTGCTTTGTCTCGGAGCCCATGGCTCCCTCCGGCCCCCACCGGGATCATGACCGGGATTTTGACGAGGTCCACGCCCAGATCCGTGGCTTTGGAAAAATGCAGAAATTTGCGGAGAACGATGTATCCACCTTCTACCAGGAGTCTTTCCTGGCGCCTGGCATTGTCCATGAAAAATTCTATGACAGCCAGGGGCGTTACCCCTGGCACCAGTACCACAGCATCACGCCCAGTATCTATATGCCCATTGAGATCGACCGGTAAGGGGCAGGGGAACGAACAGGCAGGAAAGACGAAAGGCCAGGAGGAGACAGTATGCGGTTTAGTATCTGTGCGGTGGACCGGGACTTAAGCCCGGATATGCCCTTCCCGCTCCGGGGAAGGAACTATGGGGAATGTGCGGAGATGGCGGAAAAGCTGGGCTTTGACGGGATCGAGCTGCAGATTCAGGATCCCGGCGTGTACCGGGGTAGCGAACTGCGGAAGATTTTGGATGACCATAGGATTGCGGCCTCGGCGGTGACCACCGGGCTGGCCTACACCCTGGAGGGCTTGAGTATGACCCACCCGGACCGGGGCGTACGGAAGGCTACGGTGGAACGGCTGAAGCGGCAGCTGGACCTGGCCCGGGAACTGGATTCCCAGATCCTCATCGGCTATCTGCGGGGGAGAAAACAGCCGGGGCAGACAGAGCGGGAGTTTGAGGAGATCCTTACCGAATCCCTGGGGGAGGTGGTGGAGTACGGCGCCTCCATACAGGCCGCCACGGTGTTTGAGCAGATCAACCGACGGGACGGGGATGTGTTCAATACCACGGAGCGGACTATGGAGTTCCTGGAAAAATTTCACTCCCCATGGCTGCTGTACAACGGGGACACCTACCACATGGCCACGGAGGATTCGGATGTGCCGGCGGCCATCCGCCGG
>CAZSAF010000184.1:0-5458 GCA_964604605.1 uncultured Lachnospiraceae bacterium | reverse complement strand
AAGTAGTTTTATGGAAAAACTTGAGGAAATGTTACAGAAATATAGAGGTGAAACTGTAAATTTTGATTCGAAAAAAGTCAGGAAATTCAAGGGATTTGAGTTTCCGAGACCAGACATGATCTACAGGAGGTGGCAGCGCTATGAAGATTTTTGCCGTCAGAGATGAGAACGATGCGCTTCGGAAAAACATTGCCTATCTTTTCTATTATGAGAAGGAAAAGCGGTTTTACATTGAGTTGCCGGAGGATGCGGATCCATGGGAGACGCCATTGATTCTTTCCTTCTTTCTCAGGCGTGGGGAGCGCACGGTAAATGCCTATTGGAGCAAAGTCTGGGTCCAGCAGCGGATTGTCCCTCCGGACCGCCAAAACCTGGGGATGATCCTGCGGGATAATGGGATGGACAGCTATGATGAATTTCAGCTGCTTACCAAGACGGAAGGCCGGTGCGCACAGGACGGCTACTATATTGTCCCAATTGCAGAGGCAGACCTGCCTGCTGGGTTTGCCGAGCGTATGGATCGGAAGATCGAAGATGTCGTGCCTTTGGAAGGATGGGCCCTTCTGGTGTTTTTCCGTTGTGGTGCGGTGAAGCGATGCGAGCTTCAGGCTTACTTTGAGCAGAATCGGGCTTTCCAGCCTTTGCTGAACAGTGATGAGGCTTTCCGGTGCGTGGACATCCAGGCTGGTGGCTACGGTGTCTGTTGGGGAGGGCATTTGGAGATCATGGATGAGCAGCTGTACCAAACCGGGGTGGAAGTCCCCCTCACGCTGGAGGACTTCCGCCGATTCATTCAAGATCGGGTTGTGAATATGACGGAGGCAGCAAATCTGCTGGGCTGCTCCAAACAGAATATTGATGACCTGGTGCGGCGCGGCAAGCTGCATCCTGTTAAGGAGAGGCCCAAGAGCAAGCTGTTCCTAAAAAGTGAAATCAACCAGCGGAACTGGCATTGAGGGGGCTGCCCATTTGGACAACCCCCTCATATTCAGTCCCCATTGCTTACCTCAGCAGCTTCTTCAGATCCTCCTCCGGTGTGGTGATGGCTCCGATTTGGTACTTCTCCACCAGCAGGTTCAGCACATTGGGGGAGACGAACGCCGGGAGCGTAGGCCCCAGCAGAATATTTTGAATCCCCAGGTGCAGCAGAGTCAGCAGAATGCAGACCGCCTTCTGCTCATACCAGGAGAGCACCAGGGAGAGGGGAAGGTCGTTGACCCCGCACCCAAAGGCCTCCGCCAGGGCAACCGCAACCCGGATGGCGCTGTAGGCGTCGTTGCACTGTCCCATATCCATGATCCGGGGCAGGCCGCCGATGGTTCCCAGATCCAGGTTGTTGAAGCGGTATTTCCCACAGGCAAGGGTCAGGACCACCGTGTCGGCAGGCGTTTGTTTAACAAATTCCGTGTAGTAATTTCTGCCGGTTCTGGCGCCGTCGCAGCCGCCTACCAGGAAAAAGTGCTTAATGGCGCCGGATTTGACGGCTTCCACCACCGTATCCGCCACGGAAAGGACAGCCCCGTGGGAAAATCCGGTGGTCACCTTGGTGCCGCCGTTGATTCCGGAGAAGGCCCGATCTTCTTTATAACCGCCCAGCTGGAGCGCTTTCTCTATGACCGGCGTGAAATCTTTATCCTCTCCGATGTGCACCATTCCCGGATACGATACCACCTCCGTGGTAAACACCCGGTCCGCGTAGCTGGGCTTGGGCGGCATGAGGCAGTTGGTGGTGAACAGGATCGGCGCCGGAAGGTCGGCGAACTCTTTCTGCTGGTTCTGCCATGCGGTTCCGAAGTTCCCTTTCAGATGCGCATACTTTTTCAGCTCCGGATAGGCGTGGGCCGGCAGCATTTCACCGTGGGTGTAAATGTGGATCCCCTTGCCCTGGGTCTGTTCCAGAAGCTGTTTCAGGTCATACAGGTCATGGCCGGAAATGACAATAAAGGACCCCTTCTCCACGGTGAGCGGCACTTCCGTGGGCGCCGGCACGCCGAAGGTTTCGGTATTGGCCTGGTCCAGCAGGGCCATACATTTTAGGTTGACTTCCCCCACCTCCAGCACAATGGGCAGCAGCTCCTCCATGCCCCAATCCGTGCCGATGGCAAAGAGGGCCTTATAGAAGAAGCGGTTGACCTCCGGATCCGTGTAGCCGAGGACCGCAGCGTGATAGGCGTAAGCCGCCATGCCGCGGATCCCAAAGAGGATGAGGGATTTCAGGGAACGGATGTCCTCATCGGCATTCCAGAGCTCCTTCAGATCGTAGTCGTTGGTTCTGCCGCATGCGGAATCGCAGAGGAGGCAGTTGGGCACCATGTGCTCCTTCTCCCGGTGAACCCAGTCGATGAGAGCGGAGATGGTTTCATCGTTGAAGTTTACGTTGGTAACGGTTGAAAACAGGCCTTCCATGACCAGCTTATCCGTATCTTGGGTAATTAGGTGCGCGTTTCCCTCGACGGCGCGGGCCAGCCCGATCAGAGCCTCGGTCAGCGTATCCTGCAGGTGGGCGGTCTCCGCCTTTTTTCCGCAAACCCCGGCCCTCCCGGTGCAGCCGGTACATCCGGCGGTCTGCTCACATTGAAAACAGAACATGTTTGTGTTTTCCAAAATCCAGTCCTCCCTTTCATAGTCGCCGTGCTTCTTCCCACGGCATCCAGTTACACCCGAAGGGTGTTTCCGTGGAAATCGTTTGGTAGGTGGAAAGTCTTTTGCATCGGTATTCTTGCGACTTTCTGACTGGATTATAATCGGATTTCGCCGGTAAGTATGTTGTAGCTACAACGAAATTGAAATTTTTATAAGTCTTTGTAAACCTACTGGGATAGCAGCCAGTCAATCAGATATAGGGACCGGATCCCATCGTAGGATTGGATATAGTTTCGGTCCATGGATAGGATGATTTTTTCGTAATTATCTGGGATCATGCGCAGAGGCCGGAGTTTCCGCTCACGGGTTTCCGGAGACTGCATACTTTCCGTTACCTGGACATATAGCTTATGACGGGGCTTCTCTGCCACAAAATCAATTTCCGTTTCACCGAATTTGCCGATGTATACATGGTAATCGCGTCGGAGCAGCTCCAGGAAAACAATGTTTTCCAAGATGTGTCCCCGGTCTGCGTCACGGTAGCCGAGCAAAAGGTTGCGGAACCCCATGTCAACGATATAGTTCTTCTCCAAGGTTTTGAGAAGTTGTTTCCCTTTTACATCGTACCTGCCAACGGAGAAAAAAATAAAAGCGCTGCGCAGCATAGAAATGTATTTGTCAACTGTTTTACCTGCTATATTTTTCCCTTTTTTGTTTTGAAGATCTCCTTCATGGGCTAAGACATTACCAATGCTGTTGGGCGAGGTAAGGCTTCCGATGTTGGAACAGAGGAAAAGCATGATTTTCTGCAGTGTTCCCTGATCCGCCTGCCTGTTGCGCTGGAGAATATCGCGCAGGACAATGGTGGAATAAATTCCTTCCAGTGCCTGATGTATTCTTGTTTCATTGAACTGATATTCTCTCAAAATGGGCATGCCGCCAAATTGGAGATACTTTTGAAATTTTTCTTCTGCTGTCACGGAGGAAGAAAACTCGTAGAAGGTTAAAAATTCCTTGAATGACAGCGGTAGCATACGGATTTCCACATATCTGCCGGCCAGAAGCGTAGAAAATTCGGTGGAGAGTAAATAAGCATTGGAACCGGTGATATAGATATCCACATCAAAATCCAGGCGAAAGGACTCAATGGCCTTTTCCCAATGTTCTACGGATTGAAGTTCATCAAAAATTAAATAGGTTTTCCCCTTTTGGGGGATACGTTCACAGACATAGTCATAAAAAGCCAGGTAATCGGTGAGTCCTCGATAGCGCAGGGATTCCAAATTCATGTGAATGATATGGGAATCCGCCACACCATTGTTTATGAGATATTGATGAAACAGATCCAAAAGGGAAGATTTTCCGCATCTGCGAATACCGGTAACAATTTTGACCAGATCTACGTCTATGTTCTCCGTGAGCTGTTTCAAATATTCCGGGCGATTGATCAGTTTGGACATGGGGGCCTCCTGAACTTTTTAGGTGTATCATAGGTGTCAAAATACCTTTTGACGCCTTTATCATTATATCCCATAAGTGAGAAAAAAACAATAATTTCCGACTTGAAAGTCAAAAACTTTCTTGTTTCAAAAAGTTTTTGACTTATAAGTCGAAAAATAAAAAGCGCCCTGGCCTTCCCACAGCCAGAGCGCCCTTTTGCGCGAGATTGAACCAGCCCTCACGGCGCCGCCGTGCTGGACTCCACCCCCAGGTCGATGCCCAGGTCCTCCAATCCGTCTCGGACGTCGGTGCCCAGGTCATCCAGGCCATCCTGCACATCGGTGCCCAGGTCATCCAGCCCTGTGCTGGCATCCTCGCCCAGGCTTTCCAGGGCGTCGGTGCTGTCGTCGGCGTTGTCCATGCTGTCATCCCCGGAGGTGTCCGCCATGGAGCTCTCCGCCGCGGAGGCAGTGGGAGAGGTGGTGGTCTTGTCATCCCGGCTGCAGCCGGTCAGGAACGCAGCCAGAAGACAGCAGGCCAGGAACAGAAAAATCTTTTTTTCGTTTTTCATCTTTGCATTCTCCTTTTCCCTTCGCAGAGGCGGCTCCCGGCGCTCGGGACGTCCGGTTCTGCGCAAAGTGCGGTGGTTTCAGCCGTTAATATGTGCGTTTCCCTTGATTTTATGCGTTTCGTATATTATGATGATACCGGAAAAAGAATTTTTTTATTTTAAAAAGAACAGGAGTAGAAAAAATGACGGATCGCTATCAGAGCCCCCTTTCGGAGCGTTATGCCAGCAAAGAAATGCAGTACATCTTTTCCCCGGACAAGAAGTTCCGCACCTGGCGGCGCCTGTGGATTGCCCTGGCGGAGTCGGAGCGGGAGCTGGGACTGGATATTACGGAAGAGCAGATTGCGGAGCTGAAGGCCCACCAGGATGACATCAATTACGATGTGGCCAAGGCCCGGGAGAAGGAAGTGCGCCATGACGTGATGTCCCACGTCTATGCCTACGGTGTCCAGTGCCCCAAAGCCAAGGGGATCATCCACCTGGGGGCCACCTCCTGCTACGTGGGGGACAACACGGATATGATCCTGATGTCCGAGGCCCTGGGGCTGGTGAAGAAAAAGCTGGTCAACGTCATGGAGAAGCTGGCGGAATTTGCGGACAAATACAAGGCTCTGCCCACCCTGGGCTTCACCCATTTCCAGCCGGCCCAGCCCACCACCGTGGGCAAGCGGGCTACCCTGTGGCTGCTGGACCTGAAGCTGGACTACGAGGATCTGTGCTATGTGCTGGATTCCCTGCGGCTGCTGGGCTCCAAGGGAACCACCGGCACCCAGGCCAGTTTTCTGGAACTTTTTGAGGGGGATCATGGAAAATGCCGGGCCTTGGACCAGAAAATCGCGGAGAAGATGGGCTTTCCGGGATGCT
>CAZSAF010000183.1:3498-5461 GCA_964604605.1 uncultured Lachnospiraceae bacterium | reverse complement strand
GTGGAACCGGAGTCCTTCCAGTAATGTCAGTAGTCGATGGCGTTGCCGCCGGGGTAACCCACCCCCATCGCCTCATAGACGCCGGAGACCCAGGCCGCGCACTTGCCATGGACCGCCGCCACAGTGCCGCTGTTGCTCTCCGCAATGTCCGCCACCCGCTGCTGCAGGGAGCTGACCGCGGAGGGGATGCTGCCCCGCTCAATGCCGTACTCCTCGCAAAGGGCCGTGTACTCCCGGGAGCCTATAAAGCCGTCCAGCACCGACTCCCGGCTGACAAAGGCGGTCACGTCATAGTTCCGGTCCACAATCTCCCCGGAGGTAAAGGAGCCCCGCTCCACACCGTAGGAATCGCAGATCCGCTGGAATTCCGCCGAGTTGGCAAAACCGGCGAACACGCCGCTGCGGCTGATACCCACCGAAAGCCAGCCCAGCCAGTCCGCTTTGCCGCCTGCATCCGGCTCCCGGCCCAGCAGGGTCCGGTAGAGCATGTCCACGTAGGCCTCATTCGAAGTGTTCTTCCGCTGGTACTCATCGCTAAACACAAAGCCGGCCGCAACCTCCACACCGGTGTTTGCTCCGCTTACCAGCCGGCTTTCCCAGTCGCTTACCTCATCCGCCCGGGGCGTTCGGTCCAAAACCACCTGATACAAGCGCGTCACATAGTCTTGGACCGGACTCCCGCTGCGGGCCTGGATCTCCACGGAAAGAACCTCCGCAGCCTCTTCCTCCGTCCGCACCGTGTCCGCCTGCGCAATGGCCTCTTCGGACCGCGCATCAACCTCTACAGGTCGCACGGCAGCCCATGCGGGCCGCGCAGCAGCCACACTCCCAATTTCTTCATCTCAGACGCTCTCCTCCTTATCTCTTTCCTCGTTTTCTTCTCTCCCGCCGCCGCTGGCGGATCTGTTCCTTTTTCTCCCGGAGCTTCTTCACGGCCTCCTCATCTGCCGGCTTCACGGTTTTCACCACAAAAAACTGCCCGTCCCCGCTTTTCTTGATCCGGATCTTCCCCTTTACATAGCCGTGGCGGGGACACTGGACCAGAGATAGGTAGGTGTTGGGCCCGGCGGAAAACCAACGGATCCGCCGCCATACCGGCAGGCCGCACCGGCTGCAGCGCATGGATGTAACCACCTTGTCCGCCATGGCCTCCTCCTTGGTGGCAAAGGTCGTGGACACAAATTTGGTGTAGGTGCCGAAATCCCGGTAGATTTCCTCCTTCCGGCTGGCCGGCAGCCGGTGATAGTCCACCGACTCATACCGTTCCACCTGGGCCAGGTCCATCCGCTTCATGACCTCCGCCGTGTAATAGGTATCGTCAAAGGCGCGGTGGAAGGGGATGGTCTTTTCAATTCCCAGATACTCCACCGCCTGCTCCAGGGACATCCGGCTTTTGCCGTCATCGTAGAGCAGGCTGAACATTTTCTGGAGGTCATAAAAAAACAGCGGATTGGGAAGTGGATTCCGGATATGGTAGTAATCCATATTCCGCTGCAGCTCGCTGAGATCCAGGCTGCCCCAGGTGACAAACTTGCAGTCCTCCCCGCACCAGGCCAGAAAATCCCGTACCACCGGGGAGAAGGTCCTGGCCTGATCCAGTTCCTCCTGCTCCAAATGAATGACTTCTTTGGTTCGATGATGCAGGCGGCGGTAGACCAGCGGGCGGATCACTTCCTGAAACCTTCCGATCTCTTCTCTGTTCTCATTCAGCTTAATCGCGCCAATCTCCACAATCTCAAAGGGGAGCTTGGGGTTTTCCTTTTCTTTTCCCTGGGGACACTGGTTCCATTCCAGATCAAAAATCACATAATTCATCCGAGATGCCCTCGCCGGTATAATCGCCATTCTGCGGGACATGGTATCATGCCCGCACAGCGGACATTATCGTATGTGCCCTGCACATACGATCTCTCTGGGAGATGCGCACGGTGCGGAAAAGTTGGTGTCCCCCCTACGGTCGGAC
>CAZSAF010000183.1:0-3488 GCA_964604605.1 uncultured Lachnospiraceae bacterium | reverse complement strand
CGCCGGTATAATGCCCGCACAGCGGACATTATACCATGTTCCTCGCCAAAAGGGAAGATTCTTCCATATTTATATTGGCCGCTGCCGCGCGTTCCTATTCGCCTGCCGGCGACTTCCGAAAAAGGGGTTTTCCTGACGGCCAATCCATGCTATAGTATAGCTGGTGCAGTTTTGATCGCCCTGCGGCGCTCTAACCGCGGCGCTTTCACCAATAGAAGAAACTGGAGGTCAACCATGGAGAAAAAGGAACTGCAGGCATGTAAAGTCCGGTCTGCCCAGGTGCGGCTGGATGTCCTGAAGATGCTGAAATGGAGACGCTATGGTCATCTGGGCGGCGCCATGTCCATCATCGAGCTGCTGTCCGTACTGTACACCCGTCATCTGCGGCATGACGCCAAAAACCCGGATTGGGCGGATCGGGATTACCTGGTCCTGTCCAAAGGGCATGCCGGCCCTGCCCTCTATGCTACCCTGGCGGAGGAAGGATATTTTGACAAGGAACTGCTCTTTACCCTCAACGAAGGCGGCACCCGCCTGCCCTCCCACCCGGACCGGACCAAAACCCCCGGCGTGGACGCCACCACCGGCTCCCTGGGCCAGGGCACCTCGGTAGCCGCCGGCCTGGGATACACCTTCCGCCTGGAAAAATCCTCCCAGAAGGTTTACCTGATTGTGGGGGACGGCGAGCTCAACGAAGGCCAGTGCTGGGAAGCCTTCCAGTTTATCGCCTCCCACAAGCTGAACGAGGTCATTGTGTTCATTGACGAGAACAAGCGGCAGCTGGACGGCTGGACGGACAAGATCATCCGGCAGTTTGACATTGCGGAAAAAATGCGGGCCTTCGGCTTTTATACCGTCCGCTGCGACGGCTCCAGCGAGGAGGCCATTGACAACGCCATCAACGAGGTGAAGGGCATTCAGGACCAGGCGGTCTGCGTGGTGCTGAACACCACCAAGGGGCAGGGTTCCCCGTACTGGGAGGCAGTGGAGGACAACCACGCGCCCAAGTTTAACGCGGAGGCCGACGCGGAGACGGACAAGGACATTGCCCGCCTGGAATCCTGGCTCAAAGAGAACGGAGGGATGTAAGCATGTGGAAATTGGCAATCGATGGAAAAGATCAGGAGCTGCGGGTGGTGTTTGCAGACACCCTCAACGCGCTGATTGAGGAAAACCCCAAGATTTTTGTGATGGACGCAGATCTGGCCGGAGCCTCCAAATTCGGTAAGGTGCAGAAAGCCCATCCGGACAACTTCCTGAACATGGGCATCTCCGAGGCCAACATGATGTGCGCCGCCGCCGGCATGTCCATGCGGGGCTATGTGCCCTTTGTCCACACCTTTGCGCCCTTTGCGGCCCGCCGGTCCCTGGACCAGATTTACCTGTCCGGCGCCTACGCCAAAAACACCCTGAACATCTACGGCTCAGACCCCGGCGTCTGCGTCGCCGCCAACGGCGGCACCCACACCTCCTTTGAGGATGTGGCGGTCATGCGGACCATTCCGGAGGCCATGGTCTTTGACCCGGCGGACGGCGCTCAGCTGGCCTGGCTGATCCGGGAGCTGGTTCCCTTAAAAGGCGTCCACTATATCCGGGCCAACCGGAAGAACACCCCCAACCTCTACGCAGAGGGTTCCACCTTTACCATCGGCAAAGGCAATATTCTCCGGGAGGGCACGGACGTGCTGCTGATCTCCATGGGCGAGGTGCTCCATGACGCTCTGGCCGCCGCTGAGGAGCTGGGCCAGCAAGGGATCTCCGTGGAAGTAGTGGACATGTTCACCGTGAAACCGCTGGACGCGGAGCTGGTTTGCCAGGAAGCCGCCGGCAAAAAGCTGGTGGTAACCTTTGAGAACCACAGCGTCATTGGCGGCCTGGGCGGCGCCGTGGCAGAGGCCATGGCGGAAGCCGGCTGCGGCGTGCGCCTGAAACGGCTGGGCGTCAACGACCAGTTTGGCCAGGTGGGCACGCTGGAGTACCTGAAGGAAGCCTACGGGCTGACCAAGGAAAACTGCGTGAAGGTGATTCAGGAAAATCTGTAAACAATAAAAAAAGGATTCCCGGATTTCCGGTGATGGAAAGTCCCGGGAACGGGAAGAATGGAGAGCTGCCGCGCGAATCATGAATGCGACAGCTCTCTTCTCTTAATATAGTATTGAGCCAAGGACAAATCATCTGCTTTTGAGGTGGCGGTATTTTTATGGGCAAATGCAAATATTGCGGCAAAGAGATACACAAAAATCACCATTTCTGTTGTAATCAATGTGAGATCCATTATAAAGAACGAATAGGCAAAGATGGTTCTAAGATCAAATATTTTATCGCGGGCATGTTGATTGGTTTTTTGGTTATGCTGTGCGGTGTTCTGGCCAATCATGATATTGTGATGGGGGCTGGAATTGCGCTGATGGGCATGGTTGTCCTCCTCCCTTTGGCTACCCCGGAAACAATCGTCCTTATGGGATACCAAAAGTCCAAAATCATCGGAAGAGTCCTGGGTGCGCTCCTGACCGCAGTGGGAATATGGGTGGTCTTTTTTGACCATTGAAACTGTTTACCAGAAAAACCGTTGGACACTCAACCGGCTGAAGCCCGGCAGTTCTATAAAATCATTCATTCTCTTGCTCAATCGGTTACAAACCATTTTTCTTTCGCCGGGAAATCTTTCCTTCCCATATCCCGTCAAGAATTCTCTTCTCTTTTGCCTTATAATAAAAGCAGTCACCCATAAGAAGCGAACCGAGAACCGCAGCGCAGCCTGCGGAAACGGAGGAAGGCCATGAACCGGGAAATTCTGGAAGCATCTTTACAGTATATCGACCAGCATATCTGCGAGCCAAATCCGCCTGGCGGATTTGGCTCGCCTGGCCGGCTACAGCCCGTTCCATTTCAGCGCGCTGTTTTCGGAGGCCATGGGAATTTCCGTGACCACCTATATCCGTATCCGGCAGCTGCAGCACGCCATGAAAGACCTGATGGCCGGTGAAAAGGTCCTGGACGTTGCCCTGCAGTACGCCTTTGAATCCCACGAGGGCTTCACCCGCGCTTTCACAAAGCTGTTCGGATCCACGCCAAGACGGTGAAAAAGTATCTGACCTCCTATACCGTTCCTTCTTATACAATCCCTCTGGAACCCACACGTTCCAGAAGCACCTATGCCGTGGAACACACGGCAAACAGCAGAAAGGAAGATGCCCGAATGAAGACACCTCAAACCTTGCGGGAAGACATGCACCAGATTGTTTTTGCTTTTCTGCGGGAGTCCCTGGAGGAAGCCCGGGAGGGGCACTGCACGGAGATCCGGCTCCGGCTCTTCCCAGACAACCGCATCCAGGTAGCGGACAACGGGCGGGGGCTTCCCCTTTCGGATCACAGCGCCCAAAATCAGGAGATTTTCTCCCGGACACTGGCCGGTTCCCCCGTCACCCCCTTGGATTACGAGAGAATGGAGGATCTGAGCAACCCTTCTCTGCAGGTGGCCGGTTCCC
>CAZSAF010000182.1:0-5479 GCA_964604605.1 uncultured Lachnospiraceae bacterium | reverse complement strand
CTTGAGGCGAACTTCTTTATTCTACCAGATCTTCGCTCGCCTGTCAAGCACTTTTATATTTTTTGAACTTCTTTTTGGAAATCCGCTCCGCACTCACAGAGCTTTTATAGACTACCATGCCGAGCTTTCTTTGTCAACCACTTTTTCCAAAAAAATTCCACTTTTTTTGTCGTCTTGTGGCCGTTTTGCAAAGCACCACAATCCCTAGTATCTGCAAGGCGTTCCAGGCTTTTCACCCGGTTGTCTACAGCAGATTTTGTCCCATCCGCAAGACATTTCCCATGGAGAGAGCGCCATCATACAGCATACTCAAAAAGGTGTTTCCCTCAATGGCGCGCAGCGCTTCCTGCCCCCACTGGGTGGCAGAAAAGATGGTTACCACAAAGCAGAAAATCCAAATCAAAACCAATCCCTGGAGAAATCCCAAAATTCCCCCTCCGATCTGATTCAGGAAATGGATCCCCGGCAGGTTGCCCACCGCGCCCAACACCAGCAGCACCAGTCGGATGACCACAAACGCCAGAGCGAAGGTCAGGAGTACACCGCAGATATTGACAACCACCTCTGCCAGATACCCGCTGATATAATCCAGAAAGCTGTTGACCCCCAGCAATTCATACATTCCTTCATTATTATTTTCCAAAAGAGTGTCCTTTAATACACCCGGAAGGGAAGAATTTGCCAAAGCCTGCTCTTGGGCTTCCAGCGAGTCCTCTGCCGTAAGATCCAGGGTCTCCCCTACCATCTCGGCCATGGCCGTGTGAACCGTCTCGTAGAGTGGCGTGGATGTCCGCAGAAAGCGGGTCACCACAGGGCTCAGCAGCACCGCCGCCGCTACTGCCAGCACCACCGCCAGCATTCCCAGGGCTGTGCGCAAAAACCCTCTCCACCAGCCCCGCCCGGTGGACAAAAGCAGCACAACCACCACAAAAATCAACAAACCAGCTTCCATGATACATCCCCCAATCCATGAAACAAAGAGAGGCCATTCGCTGCTGTGCTCTAAGAGCCCGCGGGAATAGCCTGCCCGATTGCTTCTGATTCCATTAATACCGGAAATGCTTCTCCCTCAGGATCAGCCTTCCCTCCTTGTCATACTTGGAACGGAATAGTCCTTTGATGGAATGCTTTTCTGCCGCATCCGCCGCGTCTTCCACCAGATCCTCTGCGGCCTTCCGAGTCAGGGCTTCCCCGTCCTCCAGCATAGCATCCATCTCATCCTCCACTGCCAGCATGGCGTCCTCGTCTATGACGCAGTCAATGCTGTCCACATACTGTTTCACATAATCCAGGAATGCCTCCTCACTGATCGAGGCCTCCTCACCTGCGGCAGCCTTTGCCGCCTTGGCCGCTTTTACCGGCCGCTTCGGTGCCGGCTCCTCCCGCACACTCCGGGATTCTTCCTGCGCGCTGCGCGGCTCCGCCGACGCCTTCCGGGCTTTCACCCGAATAGGATCCTCCTGGGGAGCCAGGGATACCACCTTCCGCACAGGACGCACAGGCTTTTCCGGCACTTCTTCTTCGGTCAGCCGAATCCGCGGCAGCGGTTCCTCCGGTTCCGATTCCATCAGCAGCCCCGGATCCAGGTCTTCCGTCTCCGGCCGGTGGAACGGTCGCAGCTCCCGCCAGCCGTCCAGGGCAACCATAGCCTTCTCCGCCTTGGCAAAGCGCGCCCGCAGAATGGCCAGCTCCTCCGGATTATCCAGCAGCACAAAATATTTCTCCGGCTCCAGGTCCCGTTCTACCCGCAGCAATTCTTCCAATATATCATCGTTGATCTCACCGGCGCGGTCAATGATCAGATCCTTCCCCTTTAAATTGGGCAGAGATTTGATCAGGCCTTTGGTATTCAGCCGGTTTCCGGAAATTTTAGCCACCTGCGAGATGGTCGCGCCCTTGGCCTCATAGGCTTTCCGCAGTGCATCCACCGCAAGATTGATGCCCTCCGCAGAGCTCCGGGTAGAAATATAAATCGGCTCCTGATACGTCTTTCTCACCGGCTCCGGTTCCTCCTCTGGTTCATCGGCAAACTCATCAATGGACAGCACCAGCTGTTCCGTCTCCTCCGCCTCCGGTTCCGGCAGCTCTGCCGCAGGGATGGAAGGCTCTTCTGCCTCCGGGTCCCGGCCGGAAACCCGCGGCATACCCTTGGCCACCCGGGTGGGATGAGGATATTCCTCCTCATAAGGGGCATCCTCCTCTGTATCCTGTTCCAGGAAAAGTTCCTCCCTCTCTTCATCCTCGTCCACCGGAACTGCCATCAGCTCCTGAGCCACCTCCGGGTCATCGGTAATCGGTTCATTCTCATAGGGATTGGGTTCATCGGCATGGAGATCCCGGTCCAACCCGGTTACATCGTCATCGTCCTCCACCGGGAAGGGGATCTGTACCTCCTCCGCCAACTGTTCCACCGGCTCCGGCGCCAGCTCTCTGGTCGGTTCCGCTTCCGGCTCCTCCTCCGGTTCTTCCTCCGCAAAGGGAGATTCCTCGTCCTCCGGAGCTCCGCCTTCAAAGGCGCTCTCGTCAAATCCGCTGACATAATCGTCCGTAAAGGATACCTGCGGAAGTTCCTCATCTTCCTCTGGCAGGTCTGCCATTTCCGATGCTTCCTCCGTCTCCGTATCCTGCGGAGCTTCCTCCTCCGGCACTGCCTGGGATTCATCCAGCTCCTCCGCCACACGGCGCAGGTTCTCCTCATAATAATCCCAGTGCTCCCGGCGCTCCTGCTGTTCCTTGGTCAGCGGCTCGTATGTCTCCTTCAGCTCCATGGCCTTATCCACATAAGGGCCCACACCAAACCAGAGGATGATCTCATCGCAGAGGGCCACACATTTTTCCTTCATGTTGGCCTTCCGGTACAGCACCGCCAGCTGATAAGCCCACTCCTCCTCAAACTCTTTCCGCTTATAGGTCTCCAGGATGGCAATCTTCTTATCCAGCGGCTCCCCCTTGGCGTCCGCCAGCATATACCGCAGAATGTAGCGGCTGTTGTCATCCCCGGCCTCTTCCAGATACATTTTGTAAAACTGCTCGGCGTCCTTCAGGGCTCCGGCCCGGATGGCGTTCTCCGTCAGCTTATACAGAATCCGGCGGCCGGACGGCGCTTCCTCGTAGGCCATCATCAGAATATCCATAGCCGCATCGTACTGCCGGGTCCTTTCATAGGCGGTGGCCACGGTGGTCAGCATCCGCAAGCTGTGGATCTGCTTCCAGTCAATGGTATCCGCAATTTTGACAGCGGTGACATAATCCTTCTTGTTCACCAGCTTCTGTATTTTGTCTGCCTTGATGTTATACGTGTTCTTATCCATTTCTTCACCCCAAAGGTAAGCTCCCTATAGCTCCACGCGCCCTTCCAGAGCCCGCAACAACGTTACCTCATCAATATATTCCAGATCTCCGCCCACCGGCACGCCGCTGGCAATCCGTGTCACCTTGATTCCGGTAGGCTTAATCAGCTTGCTGATATACATGGCCGTGGTTTCCCCCTCCAGGCTGGAGTTGGTGGCAATAATCACCTCGGCGATATCCTCCGTCTGCAGGCGCTGGATCAGTTCCTTCAGGCGAATATCCGCCGGTCCGATCCCCAGCGCCGGGGAGATGGCCCCGTGCAGGACATGATACAGGCCTTCATACTGCCCGGTCTTTTCGTAGGCGGCCAGATCCCGGGGGTTTTCTACCACCATAATGGTGGAGGTGTCCCGGGAAGGGCTGCTGCAGATGGGGCACAGGTCCGCATCCGTCAGCGTACAGCATTTTTCACAGTAGCGCACGCTCCGCCGGGCATCCAGAATGGTATCCGCCAGCTTCTCCACCGCCTCCAGCGGCAGGTTCACCAGGTAGAACGTCAGCCGCTGAGCCGATTTCCGCCCGACTCCCGGCAGCTTGGCAAGTTCGTCAATCAGGGCATTGATCCGACTGCTGTAATAGTCCATTAGAAACCCAGGCCTCCCAATCCGCTGGTGAACTTGGCCATGGCGCTCTGGGAATCCGCCTCTGCCGTGCGGTAAGCCTCATTGACCGCCGCCACAATCAGGTCCTGGAGCATTTCAATATCGTCCGGGTCCACCACCTCCGGGGAAAGCTTCACCGAAAGCAGTTCCTTCTTGCCGGAAATCACCACTTCCACCGCGCCGCCGCCGGCTGTGGCCGTGTACTCTTTCTGCTCCAGCTCCTTGGTGGTCTCCTCCATCTGGCGCTGCATCCGCTGCGCCTGCTTCATCAGATTATTCATATTCCCCGGCATGCCACCGGGAAAGCCTCCTTTACGTGCCATAACAACTCCTCCTAATCATCTCTGTCTTCTATCTCAATTTCCGTATGAAACACCGATAAATCCGCATCGCTGACGTAGGTGGGAACCACCTCATCCTGCACCGCCAGCCGGGCGTCAAAGGTCAGGGTCTTCTGATACGTCTGCTCCACAAACGCCTTCACCTGCTCCAGAGCCCCCACCGTTTTGGCCATATTCAGATTCATATGGTCGGCAAACACCACCCACAAAACGCCGGCGCTTTTGGGCTCCACCCGGGTACCGGCCAAGGACAGCATGGCCACCCGCTCCAGTCCCCGGCAGATTTTGATCCATTCTGCCTGAATCAGGTTCAGGTCCTCCCACTCTGCCTGGGGAAGAACCACCGGCTCCGGCTTTTCCTCCGAAGGGGATGCCGCCGGACCGGAAGCAACGCCTCCCGCCGGGAGGGACGCCGCCGGGGACGCCGCGCCCGGGACAGACGCCACAGGGATTCCCTGGGCCATCTGCCGCTCCAGCGCGTCCAGCCGCGCCATCACCGCATCCAGATTTTCCTCCATCGCCGGCCTGGTAGCCTGAATCACTGCCACCTCCAGGCGCACCCGCTTGCCTACGCCGCTGCGCATCTGATTATACACTTCCGAAAAATTCCGGATCAAACGCATCAGCGCCTCCGGAGAAAGCAGTTGGCTTTCCTCCCGCATACGGAGCCAATCTTCCTCTGTCAGATCCAAAACCTCGCTACCTACCTGGGAAGTCATCAGCAGGAGCAGGTTCCGCATATACCAGATAAAGTCCTGGACAAACTGCCCCAGCTCCCGGCCGCTCATGACAATCTCCTCCACCTGAAGCAGAACCCCGGTAGTGTCTGCAGCAGCCAACGCCCGCAGAAAACGGCTGAACACCTCGTTGTCCACCGCTCCCAGCACATTCAGGACCATCTCATAGGTCAGAGGCTTTCCGATATGGAAGGTAATGCACTGATCCAGCAGGCTGATGGCATCCCGCATGCCGCCGTCTGCCTTTTTGGCAATATACCGCAGAGCTTTTTCTTCAATCTCCACGTGCTCGTAGGAGATCAGCTCCTGCAGGCGCTCCACCAGCACATCGTTGGTCATCCGCTTAAAATCATACCGCTGGCACCGGGAAAGCACCGTAACGGGAATCTTGTTGGGCTCCGTGGTAGCCAAAATGAAGATCACATAGGAGGGCGGTTCCTCCAATGTC
>CAZSAF010000181.1:0-5483 GCA_964604605.1 uncultured Lachnospiraceae bacterium | reverse complement strand
GGCCCGGAGGAGGGCACCAAGGCCCGGCAGATTCTCATGACCCGGGAGGAGTTTGACGCGCTGATGGAGTCGCTTCGCTGACCGGAAGAAGGCTTGGCGGAGACAGGAGAAAAAGAGGGATGCGCCCAGGAGGGCGGGAAAGGAAGCGGCATGAAATTACAAGCATTGCTGGAGGAAGTGGAATTCGAATGTTTGGCGGGCAGCTTGGACGTGGAGGTGGAGCATCTGGTTTTTGACTCCCGGAAGGATTGCCGGCAGGCCCTGTTTGTGTGTATCAGCGGCACCAAGGTGGATGCCCACAACTTTATTCCCCAGGTGGTGGAAAAAGGGGCCGTGGCTGTGGTGGTGGAGAAGGAGGTGCCGGTGCCGGAGGGCATTACGGTGCTGCAGGTGAAGGATGCCCGGCAGGCCCTGGCCCTGCTCTCCGCCGCCTGGTTCGGCCATCCTACCCGGAAGCTGAAGGCCATCGGCTTCACCGGCACCAAGGGGAAGACCACCAGCACCTATATGCTGAAGGCCATCCTGGAGGCGGCGGGAAAGAGGGTGGGCCTGGTGGGCACCAACGGCGCGGTGATTGCCGGGGAGCACTTTGACACCCACAACACCACCCCGGAATCTTATGAACTGCAGGAGTATTTCCACCGGATGGTGGAGGCGGGCTGTGAGTACATGATTATGGAGGTTTCCTCCCAGGGCCTGCTGATGCACCGGGTGGACGGGATTTCCTTTGACATTGGCGTGTTCACCAACCTGTCCCCGGATCACATTGGCCCAAATGAACACCGGAGCTTTGAGGAGTACCGGGCTTGCAAGGGGCAGCTGTTCCGCCGGTGCCGCCTGGGGCTGGCCAACCGAGACGATGAGAACTGGGAGGCCCTGACCCAGGGCCACACCTGCCGGCTGCTGACCTTTGGCCAGAGCCCGGAGGCGGATTTTACCGCCAGCCAGATGGAGCACAAAAAGCACGGGGACTTTATGGGAACCCGGTTTGTGCTTCAGGGGGAGGATCAGACCTTCCCGGTGGAGGTGAGCATTCCCGGCCTGTTCAACGTGTACAATGCCCTGGGGGCGGCCTCGGCGGCCCTGTGCCTGGGCGTGGAGCCGGCAGCCATCCAGAAGGGGCTGCGGGAGGTGCGGGTGGACGGCCGCATGGAGCTGGTCTACTCCTCGGACCATTTTTCGGTGATTGTGGATTACGCCCACAACGGCGTCAGCACCCACAGCCTGCTGGAGACCCTCCGGGGCTACCATCCCAAGCGGCTGGTGGTGGTGTTCGGTTGCGGCGGCAACCGGGATCCCCACCGGCGGTATGAGATGGGGGAGGAGGCCGGCCACATGGCGGATCTCTCCATTATCACGGCCGACAATTCCCGGTGGGAGAAGGTGGAAAAGATTATCCAGGATATCCACAAGGGACTGGACCCCACCGGGGGCAAATCCATTGACATTCCGGACCGGCGGGAGGCCATCCGCTACAGCATTGCCAACGCCCAGGACGGGGATGTGATTGCGGTCATCGGCAAGGGCCATGAGGATTACCAGGAGGTGGAGGGGGTCCGCACCCATTTCCTGGACCGGGAGGTCATTGAGGAGACGATCCGGGAGCTGGGGCTTCGGTAGTAGGCTGCCCAAGACCCTTAGAGAAAAGGCGGATTCCGCCCAGGAAAGGAGCCCGGAGCCGGAGGCCCGGGAAGTAAAAACATGGAACATGTGACAGTTGCAGATATTGTACAGGCGGTGAAGGGACGGCTGCTGTGCGGCAATCCGGAGACGCCGGTGCGGCACATCAGCATTGACTCCCGGCACATGGAGGGGGACGACCTGTTTGTGCCCATCATTGGGGCCCGGGTGGACGCCCACCGGTTCATTGAGGGGGCTTTTGCCGCCGGGGCGGTGGCCACCTTCACTTCTGAGGATGATGCCCGGGAGGACACCCATCCCTGGATCCGGGTGGCAGACACGGTGGAGGCCCTCCAGGACCTGGGGGCCTGGTACCGGCAGTTCCTGAAGATGCCGGTGGTGGGAATCACCGGCAGCGTGGGAAAAACCACCACTCGGGAGATGGTCACCGCGGCCCTTTCGGCCCGGTTTGCGGTTACCGGCACCACCGGCAACAGCAACGGCCAGCTGGGGGTCCCCCTTATGGTCTGCCAGGCGGACCTCTCCGCCGGGGCGGCGGTGCTGGAGATGGGGGTCAGCGAGCCGGGGGAGATGCCCCGGATTGCCCGTGTGGCCCGGCTGGACGTGGCGGTGGTCACCAACATCGGAGTCTCCCACATTGAAAACCTGGGCTCCCGGGAGGGCATCTGCCGGGAGAAAATGCAGATTACCGGGAACTTTGGACCGGAACATACGGCGGTGCTCAACGGGGATGAGCCGCTGCTGGCGGTGTACCGGGGCAACACCCGGTTTCGCACCGTCTTCTACGGCATGGGGCCGGAGAACGATTACCGGGCGGAGCAGCTGCGGCAGGAAAACGGCCATACCCGTTTCACGGCGGTGACGCCCGGGGGTTCCCTGGAGGTGTCCCTGCAGGTGCCGGGGCAGCACAACGTGATGAACGCCCTGGCAGCCCTGGCCGCGGCGGAGCAGCTGGGGGTCCCGGCGGCGGAGGCGGCGGAAAAGCTGGCCGGGTACGGCGGCTTTGCCCGGCGGCTGCAGATCTTTCCCAAGGGCGGCGTGACCATCATAGACGATTCCTACAATGCCAGCCCGGAGTCCATGCGGGCGGCCCTGCAGGTGCTCTCGGACCAGAAGGCGGAGGGGCGCCGGGCGGCGGTGCTGGCGGACATGAAGGAGTTGGGACCGGACTCCCCGGCCTTTCACCGGCAGGTGGGCGAATTTGCGGCCCAGTGCCCGGTGGACCGGTTCTTCCTGGTGGGAGATCTGGTCCGGCATCTAGGGGAAGCCCTGGAGGCGGCCGGAAAACCGGTGGAATACTTCCCTGGCAACCCGGAGGCTGCTGCTGCGGTGAAGGCTTGGTTGCGCCCCGGAGATGTGATTTTATTCAAGGGCTCCAACAGCATGAAGCTGGGGGAGATCATTCAAGAGCTGTGAGTGCATGAAATACGTAAATGTGATTGTGGACATCTCGCTGGAACGGCTGGATAAGACCTTCCAGTACCGGGTGCCGGAGGCGTTGCAGGATTCCTTGACCCCGGGCGTGCAGGTGGTGGTTCCTTTTGGCAGCCGGACCCTCACCGCCTACGTGCTGGAGCTGACGGATACGGTGGAGTTTGACCCGGAGAAGCTGAAGGAGATCCAGGGCATATCCGAAAAGGCGGTGCCCATTGAGTCCCAGCTGATCTCTCTGGCCGCCTGGATGAAGAAAACCTACGGCTGTACCATGAATCAGGCATTGAAAACCGTCCTGCCGGCCAAGCGGCGTGTGAAAGCCCGGGAAGCCCGGGTGGAGCAGGTGGAGCTGCCCCGGGAGCCGGCGGCGCCGGTGGGGCTGAACGGGGACCAGCGCCGGGCGGTGGAGGGGATCTGCCGGGCCTATCCCCAGCCGGCCCTGCTCTTTGGCGTCACCGGCAGCGGCAAGACGGAAGTCTATATGGAGCTGATTGCCCGGATGCGGGCCCAGGGAAAGCAGACCATCCTGCTGATTCCGGAGATCTCCCTGACCTACCAGAACCTGCGCCGGTTCTACCAGCGGTTTGGGGACCGGGTCAGCGTAGTCAACTCCCGGCTTTCCGCCGGGGAAAAATACGCCCACTTTGAGGCGGCCCGGAAGGGCCAGGTGGATATTATGATCGGTCCCCGGTCCGCCCTGTTTACCCCCTTCCCCAACCTGGGGCTGATCCTGGTGGACGAGGAGCACGAGGGCGCCTACCGCAGTGAGACGGCGCCCCGGTACCTGGCCACGGAGGTGGCCCTGGAGCGGGCCCGGCTGGCGGGGGCCGGGGTGGTGTTTGGCTCCGCCACCCCCTCGGTGGAAACCTACACCCGGGCCTTAAACGGCGAGTACGGCCTGTACCGGCTACCGGCCCGGGCCAAGGCAGGGAGCATCCTCCCCACCGTGTCCATTGTGGATCTGCGGGAGGAGCTGAAGGAGGGAAACAAGAGTATCTTCAGCCGGAAGCTGGCGGCCCTTATGGAGCAGCGGCTGGAGCGGGGGGAGCAGATGATGCTGTTTTTGAACCGCCGGGGGTATGCCGGTTTTGTGTCCTGCCGTTCCTGCGGCACGGTGCTGCGGTGCCCCCACTGCGACGTGGCCCTCACCTCCCACCGGGGAGGAAAGCTGGTGTGCCACTACTGCGGTTATACCATCCCCATGCCGGACCGGTGCCCTTCCTGCGGTTCCCCCTACATTGCCGGCTTTGGCATTGGTACCCAGAAGGTGGAAACCCTGGTGCGCAAGCAGTTTCCGGAAGCCCGGACCCTGCGGATGGACCTGGACACCACCGGACGGAAGGATAGCCACTCCCGGCTTCTGTCGGCTTTTGCCGCCGGGGAGGCGGATATCCTCATTGGCACCCAGATGATTGTCAAGGGCCACGACTTCCCCCGGGTGACCCTGATGGGGGTGCTGGCGGCGGACCTTTCCCTGTACGGGGAGGATTTCCGGGCCACGGAGCGGACCTTTCAGCTGCTGACCCAGGCGGCGGGCCGGGCCGGCCGGGGGGCTTCCCCCGGGGACGTGGTGATCCAGACCTACAGCCCGGACCATTACGGAATCCAGGCAGCGGCCCGGCAGGACTATCCGGGGTTTTATGAGCAGGAGATGCGCTACCGGAGGCTGCTGGGCTATCCCCCGGCGGGGGCCATGATGTCCATTCTGGTCACCTCCCGGGAGGAGGAAGATGCCCAGCGGGAGGCGGAGGCCATTGCCCGGGAGATCCGCCAGGAGTTCCCGGACACGGTGGTGATCGGTCCGGCGGATGCGGGCATTGCCCGGATCCAGGATGTGTTCCGGAAAAATATGTATGTAAAGCATCCAAAGCAGGCACGTCTGCTGCAGGTGCGGAAGCGGGTGGAAGAGGCCCACGGAAGCTTTGTGCAGATAGACATACTATGAAAGCCTGGTCGCGTGCGTGCGCAGCACAGAGCGATCCGAGGGCTTTCATGGCTCATGGTGTCTGCGTCAGCGGACATGAAAGTTTACATGGAAAACAAGGAGGAAATATGGCAACAAGAATTATTCGGGAATTTGGAGACGAGGTGCTGCGCAAGCATTGCAAGCCGGTGAAAGAGATGACGCCCCGGCTTAGGGGGATCATAGAGGATATGTTTGAGACCATGTACGAGGCCGGCGGTGTGGGCCTGGCCGGCCCCCAGGTGGGCATTCTCAAGCGGGTGGTGGTCATTGACGTGGATGAAAACCAACAGCAACCGTATGTGCTGATTAACCCGGAAATTGTGGAGAGCGACGGCTCCCAGACCGGGGAGGAGGGGTGCCTGAGCCTGCCGGGCAAGCATGCCACGGTCACCCGGCCCAACCATGTGAAGGTGCGGGCCCAGGATGCGGATATGAACTGGTA
>CAZSAF010000180.1:0-5506 GCA_964604605.1 uncultured Lachnospiraceae bacterium | reverse complement strand
TGCTCCACGGATACGTATTCGTCCTGCATCTTTTTGGCCTGGCTTTCCGCCTCCACCAGCGCCCGGTTCAGGGGTTGGGAGAGATACTGCTGTACATCTCCGGAAACCTTGGGGTATCCGGCAATGACCTGGTCCGTCCGGGCCAGAAGCTCCCGGGGATCCACCGTCATTTTTGTAAAAATCTGCGGGATCAGCCCGCTTTCCTGGGTCAGCAGGGCGGACATCAGGTGGGTCTGCTCAATGGCCGAATTCTGGTTGCGGATGGCAATGCTCTGGGTCTCCTGCAATGCCTCCAACGATTTTTGTGTGAATTTTTCGGGATTCATATCCACACCTCCTCCATTTTTCTCATATAATAATCAATCTATTCTGTAAATACTGCCGGTAGGTATCCTCCGCCTGGACAGCGGCAGTAGTGGGACTGTCCAGGGCTGCAAAGTAGGTTTTCATCACTGCATCCAGCATTTGTATATAGGAAGCGATGGTATTTCCCAGCTCCTCGCTGGTTACCTGCTCCTTTCCGGGCGGGAACATCAGCTCCCTGGTGAATTTGCCGTCCGCTGCCTGCCACGGGATCCCCAGGGGATAGTACCGGCGCAGGTAGTGGTTTTCCAACGTGGCCCAGATCTGGAAGAAGTCTGTGAGAGACTGCAGCAGCTGGGCGTTCTGGGTGCGGAGGGAAACTCTCAGCTTCCCCACTGCGTCCTCCGGAACCGCATAAAGCTCCACGCTGTAGCGAATGGTCGGCTTATATTTGTAACGCAGCGGACTGCGGATGGAGAGCATACTGGCGGCAGACTGGGTCTGCACCTGAAAGGTTTCATCCATCAGCTCCTCCAGGGAGGAAAAGATGTCCTTCATCCGTTTCTCCGGGGTGGACAGGGAGACGTGCTCCGCCAAAATCTGATTGATCAGGTTGGAACGGCTGGTGCCCATCCGGCTGGCCAGATCGTCCACGGCCTGGACCACATCGTCCATCAGAACCAGGCTGTACACGCTTTTCTTCATGATCTTTCCTCCTTTCTGTGACCCATTATAGCACGATGCAAAAACTTGTCAATAGAATTATATAATATTTCATGCATGTTATATAAATTTCACGCAAAGTTTATATTCTGAAAGCCCGGTCGCAAAGCAGAAACGGAACGGGCTGCTTGCGGACCGGCCTGTCTATGCTTTAGAGACGCTAACCTGTTCCGCAATATTTGTAACATTTAATTCATAAATTCTTAAGAAAATACGGGTACTAATCTTAATCTCCCATTGCTATGATAAGAGAGAATTAAAGGGAGGACAATTTATGGTTAGCGTTTTGGAAAAAGCGATTGAATTGCTGGGTTGGGCTTTTTTCGCGTGCTACTTCTACCAGATGGCGTACATTGCGGTTTCACTTTTCCGCAAGCCCCGGGTACATAAGGCCAAGGTGCAGCACCATTTTGGTGTGCTGATCTCCGCCAGAAATGAGGAGCTGGTCATCGGGCAGCTGATCCGGAGCATCCGGCAACAGAATTATCCGAAAGAGCTCATTGACATCTTTGTGGTGGCGGACAACTGCACCGACCATACGGCCCAGGTGGCCAGGGAGGCCGGCGCCATTGTGTACGAGCGGTTCAACACGGAGCTGGTGGGCAAGGGCTATGCCCTCAACGAGCTGCTCCACCACATTGACCAGGATTACACCCTGGAGCATTGTGAGGGGTACTTCGTCTTTGACGCGGACAATGTGCTGGACGAGAACTATGTGGCCCACATGAACGATACCTTTGACCAGGGTTATCGGGCTATCACCAGCTACCGGAATTCCAAAAACTACGATTCCAACTGGATTTCCGCTGGCTACGCCCTGTGGTTCCTGCGGGAGGCCCGGTATTTGAACCAGGCGCGGATGATCCTAGGCACCAGCTGCTTTGTGTCCGGCACCGGATTCCTGGTGCACACGGATATTTTCCGCAAGAACGGCGGTTGGAAGCATCACCTGCTGACGGAGGACATTGAGTTTTCCACGGATACCATCCTCAGCGGTAAGGTCATTGGTTATAATAAGGACGCAGTGCTCTATGATGAGCAGCCCACCACCTTCCGGGACTCTTGGAATCAGCGGCTGCGCTGGTCCAAGGGCTTCTATCAAGTGTTCTTCCGCTACGGCGGGCGGCTGGTGAAAAAAGTGGGACAGGGCTGTTTCTCCGCTTACGATATGTTGATGACCCTGGCGCCGGGCATGCTGGTCAGCGCGGTGTTGTTGCCGCTGGGCCTGCTGATGATTCTGGTGGGCGTTACCGGGGATGTGTACACGGTCCGGGAAATGCAGCCTTTGATCAGCCGGGTGGGCATGTATGTGATACAGTCTTACGGCATGCTGTTTGCCATGGGCGCCCTGACGGTCCTTACCGAGTGGAAACATATCCACTGTAAAAATTATAAGAAGATTTTGTATCTGTTCACCTTCCCGCTCTTTATGTATACCTACCTGCCCATCTCGGTGGTGGCGCTGGTGCGGAAGATTGAGTGGAAGCCCATCCGCCACAACGTGGTGCGGGACGTGCGGGATATCCGGATGTCCAACTGAGTGCGGAACAGGCACAAAAAACAGGACAACGACCCTGGGAATGGAACCATCCTTCCCGGGGTTTTTCGTATCATGCAAAAAAAATTTCGGAATCGATCCATCCGGCATTTCCCAGAGGTTGCATACCGGGGGTTGTTTGATATATACTGAGTACATACACTAGACCAGAGCATACACTTGGGTCTACCAGACGGAAAAGCAGGAGGAGACAGCCATGAGAATCTGTTATGTAATCGGCGCCGGAGACTTTGGGGACGGCCCGCTGGAGCCGGGGCCGGAGGATCTGGTCATTGCCGGGGACGGCGGACTCCGCCACTGCCGGGAGCGGGGGATCCGGGTGGATCTGGCCATAGGGGATTTTGATTCCCTGGGCTACCGGCCGGAGGCGCCGGAGGTGGTGGCGCTGGTGCCGGAAAAGGACAACACGGATACGATGGCGGCGGTGGAGGAGGGGATCCGCCGGGGATACCGGGAT
Organism: uncultured Lachnospiraceae bacterium; assembly: GCA_964604605.1. Taxonomy (GTDB): domain Bacteria; phylum Bacillota; class Clostridia; order Lachnospirales; family Lachnospiraceae; genus Pseudolachnospira. The sequence continues at coordinate 2,465 of CAZSAF010000180.1, read as the reverse complement.
TTCCGGCTCTACGGCGGTACCGGCGGACGTCTGTCCCACACCATTGCCAATCTGCAGATGATGGCGGAACTGGCAGCCCGGGGCATCCGGGCGGAGCTGGTGGGCTACGGCGCCCGGATGTGGGTGATCCGGGACGGGGAAATCCGTTTCCCGGCAGAGGCGCAGGGCTATCTTTCCGTATTCTGTCTGGGGGACGTGGCGGAAGGCGTCACCGAGGAGGGGCTGAAGTACCTGTTGGATGACTACCGGATGGTCAAGGAAAATCCCCTGGGTGTCAGCAACGAGTTTACCGGCGTCCCCAGCCGGGTGGCAGTCAGGAAGGGAACCCTGCTGATCATCCAGGAGGACAAGTCATGCTGAGGGACGCCCTGGCCCTGTGGCTGGTGGTGTGGAACCTGCTGGCCTTCGGGGCCATGGGCCTTGACAAGTGGAAGGCCAGTCGGCAGAAATGGCGAATCCGGGAACGGACGCTGATCCTACTGGCGCAGGCAGTCCTTCTGGCCGGGCTGCTGTGGGGCGTCCTCTGATTCCCGGTGCGTGTCCGAACCGGGCGGCGCTTGCAATTTCCGGCAACTATGCGTATAATAAAAGAAACCTGGAGGGAGAAAAAAATGAAACCTATCAGTGTGGATGCGATCTATTTTTCACCCACCGGAACGTCCAAAGCCGGCGCGGTGGCCATTGCCCGTGCCATTGATCCCAATGCCAAGGAGATGGATGTGACGGTGGCGGGAACCGTCCCGGAGCGGACCAGCTTCCCCAAGGATTCCCTGGTGGTGTTTGGCGCGCCGGTGTACGGCGGCCGTCTGTACCGGGGAGCGGTGAAGCGGTTCCAGCAGTTTGTGGGACATAAAACCCCGTGTGTTTTGACGGTTACGTACGGCAACCGAGACTTTGACGACGCCCTCCTGGAGATGAAGGATCTGGTGGAGGCGCTGGGCTTTGTGCCGGTGGCGGCGGCTGCACTGGTGGGCCAGCATACATACGGTTCCATTCAGGTGGGCCGTCCGGATGCTTCGGACCTTCAGCAGGACCAGGAGTTTGCCCAAAAGATTCTGGAAAATCTGGATGCGGATCAGTTGGAACCGGTTCTGGTGCCGGGAAATTACCCGTACCGGGAAGGCGGCTCCGGCGGCCATTTCGATCCGCTGACCTCGGATGCATGTACCCACTGCGGCCTGTGCGTGCGGGAATGTCCGGAGCAGGCCATTGACCGGGTAAATCCGGCGCTGATTGACGAGAGCAGGTGCATTTCCTGCTTCCGGTGCATCCGGCTCTGTCCTACCGGCGCCAAGAATATGGACACGGAGGAATACCGTTCCTTTGCGGAGGCCTTCACCCAGAAGCTGTCCCAGAGGAAGGAAAACCTATACATCCTATCATAACAGAAGGAGGAGCTCCCGATGAAGTGCCCGTTTTGCAATGCGGCGGAGACAAAAGTGATTGATTCCCGCCCCGCGGAAAACTCCATTCGCCGCCGCCGTCAGTGTGAGGTGTGCGGCAAGCGATTCACCACCTATGAAAAGGTGGAGACCATCCCCCTGATGGTGGTGAAAAAAGGAGACCGGCGGGAACCTTATGACCGCTCCAAGCTGGAGGAGGGGATCATGCGTTCCTGCCACAAGCGCCCGATTCCGGTGACGGAGATCAACCAGATGATCGACGAGATCGAAAACGAGATTATGGGCCGGGAGGAGAAGGAGGTGCCCAGCAGCGTCATTGGCGAGCTGGTCATGGAGCACCTCCGGAATTTGGACGATGTAGCCTACGTCCGTTTTGCTTCCGTCTACAAAGAGTTTAAGGATGTGGACACCTTCCTGCGGGAGATCGAGAAGGTGGCCAAAAAGAAAAGCTGATGCTGCGGAAGTTTTATCCCCGGGAGCAGCAGCCGTCCGCCTATGGCATTGATTACGAAGGGCTGTGGCAGAAGGGCTTCCGGGGAATTCTCTTTGATATTGACAATACGCTGGTGCCCCATGGAGCTCCGGCTACGCCGGAGGCAGCGGCGCTGTTCCGGCGCATCCATGGGATTGGCTTTGGCACCTGCCTGATCTCCAACAACCACCCGCCGCGGGTGGAGCCTTTTGCCAGGGCGGTGGATTCCGCCTGGATTTGTGACGCCCACAAGCCGTCTGTCCGAGGGTACCAGGAAGCCATGGAACGGCTGGGAACCAGCCGGGAGAATACGCTGTTTGTGGGAGACCAGCTGTTTACGGACGTGTACGGGGCCAACCGGGCCGGCCTGTACACCATTCTGGTGTCCCCCATCCACCCCAAGGAGGAGATCCAGATTGTGCTCAAGCGGAAGCTGGAGCGGATTGTCCTGTATTTTTACTGGCGCCGACAAAAAAAAGGTTGAAATGTACTATGTTTTATTATAAAATAAGACGGATAGATTCTCAAATTGAACAGGAAATTGAAATTCCAAGGAGGAAGTTAGCCAATGGTTTCAGCAGGTGATTTCA
>CAZSAF010000179.1:0-5578 GCA_964604605.1 uncultured Lachnospiraceae bacterium | reverse complement strand
GGCTCACCCCCGCACACGCGGGGACAACGTTGCTGTGCCGTAGCTTATCATGTCAAAGCGAGGCTCACCCCCGCACACGCGGGGACAACACTAAAAAAAGCCCCATTTTAAGCCATTCTTTTCCCGGAAAAAGTCACATTTCATTTAGTTTGCAATAAACTGCATAAGCTAACCGACAATCATCCAAAGCCCTGTGCGCCGATTGGTTTGGAATTGCGAAATGCTCTGCCAAGGTTGTCAATTTCCAGTTGGAAAGTCTATGAACTTTCCGGCGGGCTATATTCCGCAGGTCCATGCACCGATTTGTTAAAAGCGGTTTCCCACATCGTTTGCAGGCAATGCGCAGGAATTCCATGTCAAAAGAAATATTGTATCCAACCAGCAAATCCGTTTTGACAAACGCCAGAAATTCCGTCAACGCAGTCTCCAATGGAACACCTTGTTCCGCCCTCATGGTCTCTGTGATATGCGTAAGCACTGTAATGGATGCTGGAATCTTCTTTTTGCCTCTCACCAGTCGGGAAAACTCTTCGACCGGTACATCATTCTCTACCCGGATTGCGCCAAACTCCAGAATTTCATCCGTAGAATGCTGCAATCCTGTAGTCTCCAGATCAATCAGGACATACCGTTCTTTTTGTTTTGCGGCACCTTTTTTTCTCTTTCTGGCCCACTGCATTTTCGCGGCTTTACTGAATCCGGGCTGCAGCTCCACATTTGTGCTTTCTCCCTGAGGCAATGGTCTCCGCATCAGCTTAATTCCTTCAAAGTCCACCGGCGTCCAGGATGTATTATGTACCCGGAAATTCATCCGCTGCTCATTGTTCGTGGAAAAAACCATTGTAGCCCGGCCGCTCTTCAGATTCTGGCAGATCCGCTCCCATAAAGCATCCCGAACACGGCCGCTGACCTGTCCCACATAAACTCCTGTATTGATCTCACACAGCCACTTGGACAAATCCCCTCGTAAGCGAGGCGGGCAGTCTGTCATGGTAATGACTAGAATGTCTACTTCTCCCCTTTCCCTTCAAAATAATTGATTCCGTTGGCCACTGTCCCCAGCTGATTATCCCAGAGATACACGGCATCTTCCTGTGACACCCTCTCTTCCGTTTCCGACAACAGCCAGCGAATATCCTTGACCATCCTCTCCAATATATGATGCTCTACCATAGCATCCCGTACCCGCCGGCGTACCGCCGAAGATAAATCCTCTGGTTGTTCTGCGGCAATCTCAAACGCAATAGGGATGGTGACTTCGGCTTTATACAAATCCGCAATATCATAAACAAAAGAGCACTCATGTCCCACATGGACAAAACCCAGTCCCGGGGAACAGCCCAACGCTACAATCACCGCATGGGCCAGGCCGTAAAGGCAGGCATGCCCGGCAGAGAGCGCCTGATTCACGCTGTCTCCCGCCTCAAAATCATCTGGCCGGTATATCCGGCCATTCCAGGGAACTCCTGTTCTCTGTGACGCCTCCCGGTAGGCGGCCCGTACCCGGCTCCCCTCACGTCCTCGTAATTGCTGCATGGTCAGGCGTGAAACATCCTCGTCCGGGAACCGCAGCTGGTACATTTTGCGTACCACATCCAAATGTTTCCGCGTATGGCTAACCAGTTCCGCCTGCCGCTGCAGGAGGCGGGCATGGGTGGTTAACGGCCTTCCATGGGCATAGTAACGGACGCCATGCTCTCCTACCCAGACCACACCTACACCGGTATCCCCCATTAATTCCATGGCACGGTGTGTCACACGGGTTCCCGGCCCCAGCAGCAAAACAGAAATAGCTGCTGCCGGGACCTGCACAATCCCCTTTTCATCTGTCACAGTAATGGCGCCATCCTGCCGGCCCAACGTACAATGTTCCAGATATAGAAATGTCATTCGATCCTTGATCTGTGGCAGCGCCTGCAGCTCCGGCCTCACCATCCCTGGTATCTCAGCCATAGGCGCCTCCGGAACGGATTACCGTCATCAGCCCCAGGCCGTAAGCCTTTCCTCTGCCGATCCCTTCTGTCAGCAACTGACGGAACCGCTCTGCATCGGTCACCTGCAGGACTCCCTCATAGGTTACCGCTAACAGGGATACCGTCCGCCCTCGGCTATTTCCCTTGGTAAAATGCAGCCAGCGGGAAGCTGTAACCGTAAAGCCCTCTTCCGGCAAAATAAATCCATGCTTCTCTGAACGCTGCCGAAGCCAATCTTCCTGAAACTCCACGGTACTGCAGGCCTGCACTTTCCCCCGTTTAAACCGCCCCTTCTCGTCCAGTTGCGAGCCATCCACCCGGCTGCGGGTGGGATTGGCCGTCAGGCGGAACCTCCAGACACTGCCCGGCTGAATCCGCCGCAGGAGAGGATCATATGGTTTTGTCTGAGGCAAAGAGCTTCCGCCAAACTGTGCCGCAACATTCTGCAGATCCGGTTTTTCTTCACTGAGAAGCAGCAGATACAGCTTTTCCCCCAGCTGATCCAGCCTCCACAGCCGCCTCCGGCGTTCACCGGGAAAGCTGCTCTCCACAGCTCCGTGGATTTTCTGAGGGGCTGTCAGGGCAGCCATGGTGCTTCGTCGCGTTGTATCCAACTCCACTCTAGATAAATACATTCTTTCTCACCCCAATTCCACAAACGGATCATGCTTTGTTTCATCCAATACCGGAGCCTTGGGCATTGCCACCTCCAGCTCCTGAACTTTCCGGTATCCATACTGCCGGTGGACCGGATGGAAGGAAAGCGCCAGATCCTGTTGAAAAACAGCTGCTGATTCCGCAGGGCTTGCATCCAGCACAATATGCAGAGAATCCGCTTTTCCGCATTGCTTCCCCGTCCCCCCCTGCCAGGGCTCAGTCCGCAGTGTCTCCAACAAGCCGGTTCCCCGGATGCCGCAGCAAAGAGGTGGTGTGGGCGGGCAGGATCGGCGTCCCAGGAACAGCGGGAAGGCCGGATAACGCAGAGCCTCTTCCAGTTCCTCCAGCAACGCCTGATTTTCACTTTCCAGTCCCACCAGAAAGATTGCGTCCGCCAGATAGTAGCGCCGGGTAACATAGGAAGTCTTTTCACTTTTGGCCATATGGAAATCGGTCAGCAGGCTGCCTGCCTGATCCACCCGGACCCCAAAACGCAACTGGTTCAGCCGCCGCAGGCCTTCCGCATTATCCCGGCGCAGGCCCAGAGCTGCAACCAGAAGACCCACCACGCCGCTTTTGGTCGGCTCCCGGTTAGTCTTCCGCACCTCAAATTTTGAGTCTGTCCCCCAGGCCTGCAAAGGCGCTGCCAGGCGTAACAACAGTGTAGACATGATCATGCCTCCTCCCGATTCAGCACCTCACTTACTGCCTCTTCCAGTCGATCCAGCAGCTGGTTCACCGGCATGCTTGCCGCCAACGATTCCAGGCCCGCCCCGATGGCAAGCGCCTGCGCCGGTGCTCCCACATAATCCTGATAAACCTGCCGGGCATAGTCAACCAGTTTTTGTTTCGATGCTTCCACAAATCCCTGACTGCTGGCCGGGACTGCCCGTTCAAAAGCGCCGCAAAGGTTCACCGGCTGGTCCTGCCGAATCGCAACATATACCGCATCCGGCAGTGTACGGTTGGCAAAGGTATTCTGTTTGCCGGTGGGCATGGAACGGATGAAAGCCTCCGCAAAAGCTCGGATGGCCTTCACCGTCTCCGCTCTGCCCAGATGCGTCTCCAGCTCCAAGGCATTGACGGTGGCATAGCGATACAGGGTGGAGGAATTATATTCCACTGTGCCCAGATGACCTGCGCCGGCATTATCCTCCGGTGCGCAGTCATCCACTGCTGTAAAATAGTCATACTCATTTTGCACAGTATGGGTGGAAATGCTGTGGGCTACCTGTGCGGCCGCATCATAGTTTAAGGAAGGGTCACTGGCCACCATACGGCCAAACAATACCATATCCACCGAGGGAGCCACTTTCAGAGCATTCTTAAATTCTTTTTTGTCTTCGCAGCCTTCCACCACCAGCTTCGCCAATTCCCGGGCCTGGGCATTGCTCATAAAAAACAGGGCCTCTGTACCTTTTTCCACGCTGGTAATTTTCAGTCCCGCATTTTCCAAAGCCTTCTGAGCCAGTTTGGCCGCATCTTTTTCCGGATCCAACGCGGTTATCTGCTCCGCTACCATCTTGACAATTTTTTTGGTCCTCTGCCCCAGCTCTTCCTGCTCCAGCAGGGAATCCCGGAACATCTGGCGCATGGCCCTTTTCCATGCCTGGGATGAGACACGGGCGCGGGTGGTTCCCCCGTACCGGGCTGTTTTGGGACTGCCGGTATCGTCCCGGTTTACACAGCTGGGCGGCACGGTCTGCAGAACGTGGAAATCAATATACAGTCGGTTTTTCTTCATGATTCTTCTCCTTTTGCTTCTTTTTTTACGGGTGTCCTGTAAAAATCCTGTCCCCAGCGCAGGCGCACCTGCGGCGCCGCCTCCGGGAACTGCAGTTCATACAAATCCCATGCCAGCTGCGGATAGTCTACGGGGATGGATTCTGCCCGCAGCAGCTGAATCACGCCTCGCAGATAATGCGCGCATTCCTGCATATCCGCTGCTGTGGCCAAGGCATTAAAACGCCGCAGAATACTGCTGTCCTGAGGTTCCTCTTCCGGTTTCACCAGCTGCCGGACACAGCTGCCAAAACGTACTCCCTCCTGGTTCATATTGTCCGCAGGAAGCGGATGTCCCTGCTGATGCATGGCATACAGGGTCAGCGCCAGATAAACCGCCCATTCTTCCCGGGTCGGTTTTCCATTTTCCCACTGCATACTCTCCGGCAGTTCCTGCAGATAGACACCCCACAGTTCCGGCATGTCACCGGGGATCCGCCCAATGCCCCGGCGCAGGTTTGCCAGAGCCGCCTTTTGCGGATGCTCCGGCAAATCCTGCAGCCATTGGATCCGCATTTTTACGTACTGTTTCACCTCAAATGCTTTCAAAATATCCCCCCTAATCCTGATAAATTTGTTTGACCTTATAAAGGAACAGATTGTATGCCTCTGGCGATGAAATATGCCGTTTTTCCTCTTCTCCGCCTTTTCCCTTCCCGGGGCCGGTTGAAACACTCCGCCCCACAAAAGCTGCTGTACCCGCCTCCTGCACCATCTGCTCTCCCAGCCGGCAGGCAATCCGCTGCGCCTCCTTTTGCCATCTGGCCCTGTTTTCGATCCGTTCTTCCTCTCCCCATTCTGGGTCAATACCGGAAAGCCAGCTGCGAAAAGGCTGATCAATCTGAAAATAGAACTGATCCTGCGCATGGCTGGAGAGAATTTTCCCACCGCCTCCTGCTGCCGCTGCCAGGTTTTTGGCCAGGAAGCCCACCTGCGCTGCCAGGGATTCACAGCGCTGAATCTCCTTTGCGATCGTGTTTCTCCACCACATCCCCATTTCATCCAGCAGCTGCCCATGAAAGGTCAAGGAATCGTGAAAGGTATCCGTCACAAAGAAATCTTTATCCCCATATTCCACTGCCGCAATCCGGAAATGCACCATGCTCCGGCTGTCCAGGCAGTCTTCATTCATGAGTATAGAAATCCATCTTACGATTCCAGGTGGA
>CAZSAF010000178.1:0-5654 GCA_964604605.1 uncultured Lachnospiraceae bacterium | reverse complement strand
ACTAGTTTTAACTATGCTTCCGGACGATTACAAAATATCACGGCTTATCACAAGAAAGCAGCAGGGCGCAGCCGTCAGCCGCCGCATAGTGCAGCCTTTTGACCGGAAATACTTCCATCAACTCATCCATATTCTCTTTGCGAACCAGTTCAAACAAATCCTTTGGCTCAGACCTTGCGGCACAGGTTTCCGCGTCCAAAAGTCCTGTCCGGACATATTCCGCAACATCGACATTTTGGCCAAAGGAAGAGAGCGGGGAGGAACCCCCGCTCAGGGGGTTCCAATCGTAGCCGATTTTGCAAGGACGCTGGCACATCTTGCGCACAAAGTGGGGTGTTCCGGGTTGGTACCCACTGTGTGGGATTTCTTCCAGCATCGGGCGCACTTAGCTCCCTCGGCGCCTTCCACTTGGACGGAGAGCGCATCGCCCACGGCCACCTTCACCTGGGAGACAATCAACAGGTCTGCCAGGGCATTGGCGTCCATTTCCGCCAGGAACGCATCCTCGGCGGGGACGGTCAGCACGACCTTTGCCTCCAGGGCCTTGCCGATCTTCTTTTCCGCCCGGGCGGCTTCCAGAGCCACATTCACCGCGTCCCGGATGGCAATCAGCCGCTCCCAGCGCTGCATGGCCGCATCATCCAGTCCATAGTCCGTAAAAGGCTGGTTCATCTCGTTAAGCACCACATTCCGGCCATCGTCGCTGCTCCGGTGGGGCATGGCCTGCCAGATCTCATCGCAGGTGAAGCACAGGATGGGAGCCATGATTTTTGTCATCGTGTCCAGGATCAGGAACAAAGCTGTCTGGGCACTGCGGCGGGAGAGGCCGTTGGTCTCGTCGCAGTACAGCCGGTCCTTGATAATATCCAGGTAAAAGTTGGACAGCTCCACCACACAGAAATCGTTTACCGCGTGGGTGACCGCATTGAACTCGTAGTTGTCGTAGGCCTGGAAGCACTTGGAAACCAACTCATTCAGCCGGGTTACCGCCCACCGGTCCAGCTCCTGCATCTCATCCGGGGAGACCAAATGATCCGGATCAAAGCCGTTCAGGTTGCCCAGGCAGTACCGGGCGGTGTTACGGAACTTCAGATAGTTCTGGCTCAGCTGCTTGAAAATCGCGTCGGAGCAGCGCATGTCCGCATGGTAGTCCGCACTGGCAGCCCATAGCCGCAGCAGATCCGCGCCGTACTTGTCAAAAATCTCATAGGGATCCATGCCGTTGCCCAGGGACTTGTGCATGGCTTTGCCCTCGCCGTCCACGGTCCAGCCGTGGGTAATGCACTCCTTGAAAGGTGCCCCCTTGCCCAGGGCGCCCACAGCGGTCAGCAAGCTGGACTGGAACCAGCCGCGATACTGATCCAATCCTTCCATATACACCGTAGCAGGCCAGAAACCCTGATCCCGCTTCATGGAAGCATAGTGGGTGGATCCGGAGTCAAACCAGCCGTCCAGGGTGTCCTCCTCCTTGGTGAAGCCTGCCTGAGACCCGCAGTGAGGGCAGGCAAAGCCCTCCGGCAGAATCTCCTCCGCCTCCTTGGCAAACCAGGCGTTGGAGCCTTCCTTCTCAAACAGGGCGGAGATGGCGGCGATGGTCTCGTCTGTGCAGATGGGCTTGCCGCATTCCTTACAGTACACCACCGGGATGGGCAGGCCCCACCGGCGCTGGCGGGAGATACACCAGTCCGTGCGCTCCCGGATCATGGACTTCATCCGGTCAATCCCCCAGCCGGGAACCCAGCGCACGTCATCGCAGGCAGCACAGGCCTCGTCCTTGAAGGACTCCACGGAACAGAACCACTGAGGGGTGGCCCGGAAGATGATGGGCTTCTTGCAGCGCCAGCAGTGGGGATAGCTGTGGACAATGTCCTCACTGGCAAAGAGCATGCCGCTCTCCTGCATGTCCTTCAGGATCACGGGATTACTTTCGTCCGTGGTGAGTCCCGCATATTTTCCGGCGTATTCCGTGTGGCGGCCCTGGTCGTCCACTGGCACCACCATCTCGATGCCGTAGCGCTTGCAGGTCTGGTAGTCATCTGCGCCAAAGCCCGGAGCAGTGTGGACACAGCCGGTGCCGGATTCCATGGTGACGTAGTCTGCCACCACCAGACGGGAGGTCTTGGGCAGGAAGGGATGATCCGCCAGCATGTTCTCGAAGAAGGAGCCGGGATGGGTCTCCGCCACTTCCCAGGTGTCAAAGCCGCCCATCTTCATAACTTTTTCCGTCAGCGCCTCCGCCATGATATACGTCTCCCCGTTGGGGGCCTTCACCAGGGCGTAGGACTCGTCCGGGTGCAGGGCAATGGCCAGGTTCCCCGGCAGGGTCCATATAGTGGTGGTCCAGATCACAAAGAACAGCCGGCTTTTGTCATAGGCGGAAAGCTTGCCGCAATCGTCGTGCATAGGGAACTTCACATACACGGTGGTAACCGGGTCATCCTGGTACTCAATCTCCGCCTCCGCCAGGGCAGTCTCATCGTGGGGGCACCAGTACACGGGCTTAAAGCCTTTATAGATATAGCCTTTCTTGTACATAGCTCCAAAGACCTTGACCTCATCGGCCTCGAAGCTCGGGTTCATGGTAAGGTAAGGGTGCTCCCAGTCTCCTATAACGCCCAGCCGCTGGAAGCCCTCGCACTGGACATCCACATAGTGCTGCGCATAGGCGTGGCAGGCGGAACGAAACTCCGGCACACTCATGGCCTTGCGGTTGAGCTTCTGCTCCTTGATAATGGCGGATTCAATGGGCATACCATGGTTGTCCCAGCCAGGGATATAGGGGGTATAATAGCCCCGCATGGCGTAGGAGCGGGTGATAAAGTCCTTGATGGACTTATTAAGGGCATGGCCCATGTGCAGCGCACCGTTGGAAAAAGGCGGCCCGTCGTGGAGAGAGAACAGGGGCTTGCCCTCGTTTTTCTTCAACAGCGTGTGGTAGAGATCCATCTTCTTCCAACGCTCCAGCATCTCCGGCTCCCGCTTGGGCAGCCCCGCCCGCATAGAAAAATCGGTCTTCGGCAGGTTGATGGTCTTGTTGTAATCCATGTGTTTCCTCCTTCATAGTCTATCAAAGATAATGAAATCATTGCGCTTTTCCAAAAAAACAAAATGCCCTTGTCTCTGCAAAGAGACAAAGGCTCAAACCTCTGCGGTACCACTCTCGCTGCCGCACCCTCACGGGAAACGGCCTCTCCGCGCCCGCCATCACGGGCCAGTACTGTAACGGGCACCAATCGTCCTTACCTACTCACCCGCCATCAAAACCGCTCTCTGCGGTCTTGCGGGAATCCATCCATCGCGCCGTTTTCAGCAGGAAGCTCCAAGGTGATTTTCATCCTCCGTTTCCCGCCGTCTCGCACCAACCGACGGCTCTCTTTGCGGAAGCCAGGGAAGACTACTCGTCCTTATCTACGCCAAATGATTTACTTCTGCAAATATTATACTATGTTTTCTCCCTTTGTCAATGGCGCTTCGAATCCGGTATCCGGATTTTTTTCTATCTGCTGGAAATCCGCCACAACGCTCCTCCTCACCCCAGCGGCTGCTTGGCCGGCGTTCCCGCCTTCCGGGGATACTTTTTGGGCGTGTTCTCCACCTTGCGGATCAGCACCAGGGACCGGGAGATGTCCGTGCCGGGCAGCACAAACTTTTCGGTTTTCTGCAGGCTGCCCCCCAGCACCTTCACGGCCTTTCCACCCTGGATCAGCTCCTCCTCCACCTGGCCGGACTTGTAGGCCACCAGGAAGCCGCCCCGGCGCACAAAGGGAAGGCAGTACTCCGCCAGCACCGGCAGCGCCGCCACCGCCCGGGACACACAGAGGCCAAACTGCTCCCGGTACCGGGGATCCTTGGCCAGATCCTCCGCCCGCCCGTGAATCGCTATAATCTTCTTCAGTCCCAGCTCCCCGATCACCTGGTTCAGGAATCCCACCCGCTTGTTTAGGGAATCCAGCAGGGTCACCTTCAGGTCCGGGTAATAGATTTTTAAGGGAATGCCGGGAAAGCCGGCTCCGGTTCCCACATCCACCAGATTCCCCTTCCAGACGTCCGGAGGAAGAACCGGCCGGATGGCCGCCGCCAGGCTGTCCAAGAAATGCTTTTCTACGATTTCATCAAAATCCGTGATGCTGGTCAGGTTCATCTTTTCATTCCACTGTACCAGCAGCTCCGCGTAGGCGGCAAACTGGCCCGCCTGCTTTTCCGAAAGAGCCAGCCCCGCTTCCTGAAAACGCTTTTGAATCTGCTCCCACTTTTCCATTTTGTCCTCCCTGCCGCGTTCCCCGACCAGAGAATCGCCTATACTGTTTATCTTTTTAACTGCTCCAGATACACCAGCAGCACGGAAATATCTGCCGGGGACACCCCGGAGATCCGGGAGGCCTGGCCAATGGAGGCCGGCCGGTAGGCGGCCAGCTTCTGCACCGCCTCCTTCCGCAGGTTCCCCACCTGTCCATAGTCCAATTCCGGCGGAATCCGCTTCCGCTCCAGCTTCTTAAACTGCTCCACCTGCTGCTGCTGCCGCAGGATATACCCCTCATACTTCAGGTGGATGTTCACCTGCTCGCAGACCGCCGCCGGCAGTTTCGGACGTTCCGGGTCCAGCTCCACCAGGGAATCGTAATCCAGCTCCGGACGCTTGATCAACTCTGCCAAAGAGACGCCGGATTTGATGGGGGAGGACTGGTGCCGCTGCAAAAATTCCTGCACCCGCTCGTTGGCTCCCACGTTGGTGTTCTGCAGCCGCCGGATCTCCCGGTCAATGGCCTCCCGCTTTTCCAGCAGCCGCTGGTACCGATCCTCCGGAATCAGCCCCACCTGGTAGCCGATCTCCGTCAGCCGCAGATCCGCGTTGTCCTGGCGCAGCAGCAACCGGTACTCGGCCCGGGAGGTCATCATTCGGTAGGGTTCGTGATTTTCCTTGGTTACCAGGTCGTCAATGAGCACGCCAATGTAGGCCTGGGACCGGTCCAGGATCACCGGCTCCTTCCCCTGGATCTTCCGGACCGCATTGATGCCGGCAATAATCCCCTGGGCCGCCGCCTCCTCATAGCCGGAGCTGCCGTTGGCCTGGCCGGCGCTGAAGAGGCCGGAAATATCCTTAAACTCCAGGGACAGCTGCAGCTGGATGGGATTCACGCAGTCGTACTCAATAGCGTAGGCGTTCCGCACCACCTCCGCCTGTTCCAGTCCCGGCACCGTGTGGATCATGGCCACCTGCACGTCCTCCGGCAGGGAGCTGGACATGCCGCCGATGTACAGCTCGTTGGTATAGTTGCCCTCCGGCTCTATGAACAGCTGGTGCCGGTCCTTGTCCGCAAACCGGACCACCTTGTCCTCTATGGAGGGGCAGTACCGGGGGCCGGTACCCCGGATGACGCCGGAGAACAGGGGCGACCGGTCCAGGCTGCCGCGGATGATGTCGTGGGTCCGCTCATTGGTGTAGGTGAGCCAGCAGGAAACCTGCTCCTTCTGGACGGACGCCGGGTCCGTGGTGAAGGAGAAGGGCACCACCACCGGATCCCCTTTCTGCTCCTCCATTTTGGAAAAGTCCACGGTGCGCCCGTCAATCCGGGCTGGGGTGCCGGTCTTGAACCGGAGCAGGTCTATGCCCAGCTCCCGCAGGGAATCGGACAAGTAATTGGCCGCCTGAAGCC
>CAZSAF010000177.1:0-5685 GCA_964604605.1 uncultured Lachnospiraceae bacterium | reverse complement strand
GCTGTGCGCTCCTTGCTTTGCGGCTATGGGCGCCATCAAGAGAGAGATGAACAGCACCAAGTGGTTCTGGTTTGCCATTGGCTATCAGTGCCTGCTGGCCTACTGCGTGTCCCTGTGCATCTATCAGATTGGCACGCTGATTACCACCGGAGCCTTCGGGCTGGGAACGGTTGTGGCCTTTGTGCTGGTGATCCTGTTTATCTACCTGCTGGTGCGGCCTTATAAGGAGAGCGATACCCTGCGGGTGGATATGCGGAAGATGGCCGGAGCAAAAGCGAAGTAAGTGCAAAAATTTGGATTCCCTGTTGTCTGCGGCCCCGGCCTTTTCGAAGGCTGGGGCCGGGGCGCAAAAATGCCCTGTGATATGCGGATGCCGTGAAACGCAGGGCGGAACACCCTTCGGGTATACCTTTATGCCGTGGAAAACACGGCAAGCAGAGGAAAGGAGGCAGCTTTATGGGAGACCTTTTGGTGGGAGCTGTGTTGGTTGCCCTGGTGGCAGCCATTGTCCGGAGTATGATCCGGGATAAGAAAAACGGAAAGTCCCTTCAGTGCGGCGGCGACTGCCGGCACTGCGGAGGCCATTGCAGCCACTGAACAAGCCAGAAAACAAAGGCGGTGAGAAGATGAACCAGGAAGCAAAGAAACTGCCGGATACCCGGGGATACCAGAGGACCCGCATGCAGCGGGAGCGCATCCTTCAGAAGCTGAAGGAGAGAGGGTGCCGGATCACCAAGCAGCGCCTGACGCTGATTGACATTATTCTGGAACATGAATGCTCCAGCTGTAAGGAGATTTTTTACCAGGCGTCCAAGGTGGACGACGGAATCGGAACCGCTACGGTGTACCGGATGGTGAACATCCTGGAAGAAATCGGCGCCATCAGCCGGAAAAATATGTATAAGGTCATGTACTCGGAGGCCTGCCCGCTGGAGGACGCCTGCGTGGTGACGCTGGACGACGGCACCGCCTACCATCTGTCCGCAAGAAAGTGGAACGAGGTGATGCAGGCGGGGCTTAAGGCCTGCGGGTATCTGGACAATCGGAAGGTGTCTTCCATTACCGTGAAGCCTTGTGGATGCGACCAGGCAGAATGTGGGTGAAACATGGGTGAGGCAGGGGAAAATTATCTGGAGACAATTTGGAGACTGAAGGAGAAAAACCGGATTGTGCGGGCGGTGGACCTGGCCCGGGAGCTGGGCTACAGCAAGGCCAGCATCAGCTATGGGCTGGGAAACCTGAAAAAGGAGGGCTGCGTGGTGGTGAAAGCCCACGGGGCCCTGGAATTGACGGAAAAAGGCGCGGCCATTGCCCGGCGGGTGTACGACCGGCACCAGACCCTGACGGAATTTTTCGCCCTGTGCGCAGGAGTCCCGGAGGAGGCGGCGGAGAAGGACGCCTGCCGGGTGGAGCACATCCTCAGCGAGGAGATTTACCAGGGAATCAAACAAACGTTAGCTCGCTGGCGGCTGAAGGAGGCAGAACCGGCGGATCCGGAGGCTGCCCTGGAAGGCCAGGCAGAGGGATAAAGAAAGAAGAAACGGAAACAGGAGGAAAAGAAAATGTTGAAATGTTTGCAGTATATTAATTGGAAGAAAACCGGTATTTTTGCGGCGGGCGTGGCCTTTGGAACCGCAGGAATCAAGCTGCTCTCCAGCAAGGACGCTAGGAAGGTGTACACCAACTGCGCGGCTGCGGTGCTCCGGGCCAAGGACAGCGTGATGAAGACGGTGAACACGGTGCAGGAGAACGCAGAGGACATTCTGGCGGAGGCCCAGCAGATCAATGAGGAACGGGCAGCCAAGGAGGAAGCGGCTCAGAACCCGGAGGAAGCGGCTTCGGAGGCGGAACCGGCGGAGCAGAAAGAGAACTGAGCCGCCTGGGGGAATTATCATGAAGTTTACAATCCGGCACGAGATCCGGGGACGGATCCGTGTGCATTTGGAACAGTCCAGGATGTCCTGCCGCCAGGCGGACATTCTGGCTTATTATCTGGAAAATCTGCCGGGGGTACAGCAGGTGAAGGTTTATGAGCGGACCGCGGACGCGGCGGTCTGCTACACCGGCAGCCGGAGCGCACTGCTGCAGGCCTTGCGCTCTTTCCGGTATGAGAATACGGAGGTGCCTGCTCAGGTGCTAGAAAGCTCCGGGAGGCAGCTCAACGCGGAATATCAGGAAAAGCTGGTGGGTAAGGTGCTGCTCCATCTGGGGAAGCGCTTTTTGCTGCCTGCCTCTGTGCGGGCGCTGATCACCGGCGTGAATTCCCTGAAATATCTCCGCCACGGCCTGCGCTGCCTGGCCGGGCGGCGGCTGGAGGTGCCGGTGCTGGATGCCACCGCCATTGGCGCTTCCGTCCTGCGGGGGGACACCAACACCGCCAGCACGGTGATGTTCCTGCTGGACGTAGGGGAAATCCTGGAGGAGTGGACCCACAAGAAGTCGGTGGGGGACCTGGCCCGGAGTATGTCCCTGCAGGTGGGAAAGGTCTGGCAGCTGCGGGAAGGGCAGGAGATTCTGGTTCCCGCCTCCCAGATTCAGCCGGGGGATACGGTGGTGGTCCGCATGGGCAATGTGATCCCCTTTGACGGGGATGTGACGGAGGGGGAGGGCATGGTCAACCAGGCCTCCCTCACCGGGGAGTCCCTGCCGGTGCGCAAGGCCGCCGGCGGCTACGTGTACGCCGGCACCGCCCTGGAGGAAGGGGAGCTGGCCATCCGGGTGCGGGAGGTATCCGGCTCTACCCGGTATGAGAAGATCGTCTCCATGATTGAGGAGACGGAAAAGCTGAAATCCGCCATGGAGAGCCGGGCGGAGCACCTGGCGGACCGGCTGGTGCCCTACACCTTTGCCGGGACCATCCTCACCGGCCTGCTGACCCGGAATGTGACCAAAGCCGTGTCTGTACTGATGGTGGACTTTTCCTGCGCCCTGAAGCTTTCCATGCCTTTGAGCGTTCTTTCCGCCATCCGGGAGGCACGGGAATATCAGATTACCGTCAAGGGCGGCAAGTACCTGGAAGCGGCGGCGGATGCGGATACCATTGTCTTTGACAAAACCGGTACCCTGACCAAGGCGCGGCCTACGGTGAAGGAGGTATTGACCTTCGGTCCCTACAGCCCGGCGGAGATGTTGCGGGTGGCGGCCTGCCTGGAGGAGCATTTCCCCCACTCCATGGCCAAAGCGGTGGTGGCGGCGGCTAAGGCCCAGGGGCTGGAGCATGAGGAAATGCACTCCCAGGTCAACTACATTGTGGCCCACGGTATCTCCTCCTCCATTGAGGGGCGGAAGGTGGTGATCGGCAGCCACCACTTTGTGTTTGAGGATGAGAAGTGTACGGTCCGGGAGGAGTACCGGGAGGCGTTCCGACAGCTGCCGGAGGAGTATTCCCACTTGTACCTGGCGGTGGACAATGTGCTGGAGGCGGTGATCTGTATTGAGGATCCGCTGCGGGAGGAGGCTGCCCTGGTGCTGCGGGATCTGCGGAAGGCCGGCTTCCGGAAGCTGGTGATGATGACCGGGGACAGCGAGCGCACCGCTGCGGCCATTGCCGCCCGGGTAGGGGTGGACGCCTACGATTCGGAGGTGCTGCCGGAGGACAAGGCCCGGTTTGTGGAGCGGGAACGACAGGCAGGACATGTGGTGATGATGGTGGGGGATGGCATCAACGATTCCCCGGCCCTCTCCGCTGCCAATGTGGGCATTGCGGTGAGCAAAGGGGCGGAGATTGCCCGGGAGATTGCGGACATCACCATCACCCAGGACAGCCTGGAGGCGCTGGTAACCCTGAAATCCTTAAGCACCCGGCTGATGAAGCGGATTCAGCGGAACTACCGGCTGATTGTGGCCATCAACACCGGGCTGATCCTTCTGGGCGTAGGCGGTATCCTTCAGCCCTCTGCCTCCGCCCTGCTGCACAACGCCTCCACCCTGGCCATCAGCCTGGAGAGCATGCGGGATCTGCTGTAAGGGAGGAGATACTCTGTTTACTAGGCTCCCACGGAGAATTTGGCGGAAATGGCGAATTCTCCGTGGGAGCTGGATTTTACAGCCGGGCTGTTGAGAAAATGTATCTCTGGCGGCTCTTGATTAATTTCGGAAAGTCCGGTATGATGATTTATGGTTAGTTATAACTAATCGAATGGCCAGATAGAAGCAGCAGAGCCGCGTTCAAAGTATAGCAGGCATCGGAGAGGAGGTATTCATGAGTTCCGAAACCCTTCAGATGATGGAGAATATGGACCGGGAGGCCCTGGATACCCAGCTGGCCATGCAGTGTGCGCCGGTGCTGGCGGGAGTGAAGGTTTCCAATCTCCTGAATATTCCCCGGGTTCATGTGGAGAGCGCGGAGGAAATGCTGGCGGAAAGCCCTCTCAGCCTGTCCCTTCTCTACACAGCGGGAAGTCGGGCCACCCTACTGCTGTACTGGAAAGATGCCCTGGAGGCGTATCTGGGCACGGAGGAGGTGCGGAAGCTGCTGGCTGCCTGGGGCTATACGGTGTTTGCCCTGGAGGCGGTGCTGGAGCGTTTTTCGGAGCGCTACTGCAGCTGCCGGATCCGGGGGAACCATTATCCCCATGAGATCGGGCTTTTGCTGGGATATCCAGTGGAAGACGTCCGGGGGTTTGTGGAAAACCAAGGAAAAAATTTCCTGTGCAGTGGATATTGGAAGGTGTACGCCAACCGCCGGGAGGCGGAAGCCCTGTTTGCCCTCTACGAGGATACCCGGGAGCGGACGGTGCGGATGCTGACGGAAAAACGGGAGCTCCGGGAGCTGTGGAGTAGCTGCAGGCGACCGGAGGCCGGCGGGATTTGCAAAACGGACTGCAAATAGAAAGAAAAACAGAGGCAATGGAGGTAGAAAGAAATGGATAAGGTTATGATTGTGTACTGGTCCCAGACAGGCAACACCGAAAATATGGCAAACGCCATCGGTGAGGGCGTGAAGGCAGCCGGCAAGGAGGCGGCGGTGCTCAGCGTGGACGCGGTGAAGCCGGAGGAGCTGCAGGAGCTGCCGGCCTTTGCCCTGGGCTGCCCGGCCATGGGGGATGAGGTGCTGGAGGAAGGGGAGATGGAACCCTTTGTGGAGGCGGTAGAGAAGTTCGCCTCCGGCAAGACCATTGCCCTGTTTGGCTCCTACGGCTGGGGAGACGGCCAGTGGATGCGTGACTGGGAGGAGCGGATGGCCGGCGTCGGCGCCACAGTGCTGGGCGGAAACGGCGTCATCTGCCAGGAGGACCCGGACGAGGAAGCCCTGGAGGCCTGCCAGGAGCTGGGAAAGAAGCTGGCGGAGCTGTAAAAACCGCGTAAAGCATTCCCAAAAGAAAAAGAAAATCGGCCCTCCGGCCCGCTGCGGTATTTTGCCGTGGCGGGCCTTTTCACTTTCACGGGGAGAGCGGTTGGTTTTCTTCTTCATCCGGATAAAATTGAAGGGCGTCCTGGATGGTCCAGAATGGGCCAAACTCGTTTAGGTTGTTGGCTATTCTATATTATACATTGCGGGGTGGGAAAACCCACGGGATTCTTGTACGGATTTCATGGGGAGCCATCAGAGCTGAATTCCTGGATTGGGTAGAGAAAAATCAATAAGCCCTTGCGTAATGCGGAGTCCAGAGATATAATTGAATCATAGAGGGACGGTTCTGGCTGGTATGTACCCCGGCTCCTATACCGGGGCATTTTCATGTT
>CAZSAF010000176.1:0-5689 GCA_964604605.1 uncultured Lachnospiraceae bacterium | reverse complement strand
GCCAACGGATGCTCCGGCTTCATACAGTATACCACTTGGGATTGGAGAAAAGGGAGCACCGAATATTCTTCCCGGGAAATCCGATTGGTAATCAGGATCCCCACGTCCACCTGCTCCTGCTGAATGTCCCGCAGAATTTCCTTCTTAATGGTCTCCCGGGATTGAACCGGTTGCTCCGGATAGGCCTGCCGGAAGGCCCGGACAATCCCGCTGACCGCAAAGGCGCCAATGGGGGACATGGTGCCCACCATCAGCCGGTTCCGCTTTCCTCCCAGCTCCTCCATGTTCCGCGCTACCCGGTCCCCATGGGCCAACAGGGAAACCGCCTGTTCCCAAAAAATTTCCCCCTCTGCCGTCAGACGCAGCCGTTTCCCCACCCGCTGAAACAGATTGACCTCCAGCTCATCCTCCAGGGAACGGATGGCCTTGGTCAGAGCGGGCTGGGAAATATGGAATTCCTCCGCGGCTCGGGTCATATTGCATTGGGAACGGCAGATAGAGACAAAATATCGAAGCTGTGAAAACTGCATGGCCTTCCTCCCTTCCTGCTCCCCATTGTAGCATAAACACCGTTTTTGCTCAACGGAGCATCTGCCATAATCGATAACTTTTGGTTATATAGAAATGAATTTTTACTATTTCCTTTTGTCCATTCTATTTGTTAGACTTTATATACAATCTTAAGATTTTATTTTTCATTTTATGCATGAATCCGGATTTGCTCGTTCTACGAAAGGGGATTTACTATGCTCACCAAACCTTTATTGCCCTCCGGCAGGAGAGTCAAGTTCAGCCACGAATTTCACGGCGTATTTTTCCGTTCCGGATACGACAAACTGTTTTTGGACAAGGCTCTCTACGAACCGGTCCATCCGCTGATCCAACAGGAAGATACCTTCTACTTATCTCTGGAGGATCTGGACCGGATCTATGCGCCGGACATGCGTATTCAGACAGAAGGCAACCGTATGATTCTGCGTTTTTCCAAATATCTGGATACCGTCCCCCGGGTACAGATTGACCACCAGTGGTTCTTCCCGGAGGTTCCCGCCCGGGAAGCGGTTTTGACGTTGGGGGAGACTGCCGTGGAAGGGGAAGCCTCCGCTGTGCTGAATCACGCCCCTCGGGAGATGGATGGCGTCTTCTACGTACCGGTGATCGAGGTTATGACCCAGTGCTTTGGCGCCCGCACCGTATCCACCAAAAACATGACCGCCGTCACCTTCTATGAGGATCTGGTCTTTCCGGTGGTGCTGTGGCGCTATTACAGCGCCGTGGCCCGCGGACGTGTGTATGGAGATATTCACCGCACTTTCTGGTTTGAGGAAGGACAGCGGATGATCCCTTACCACATGTATATCCCCACCTCCTACCAGCCGGATCAGCCCCGGAAAGCCATCTTCTACTTCCACGGCGGCGGCGGAGATGAGAGCCGCTTTTACGACCAGTCCGGGCAGGGAGCCCAGATCTATGCGGAGGACCGGGGCTATATAATAGCTGGGACCAACGGATATATCCAGAGTTCCTTCTATGGCAGCCTGGTCCCCATCATCCAGACCATTGACCAGCTGGATCCCGCCAAAGTGGACTACCACAATCCGGAGGGCTGGCCTGCGGAGACCGTGGAGCTGCGCCGCCTGGCCGGACAGTGCATGGAGGTGGAATTCCAGGAAATATTCAGCCACTGGAACCTGGACCGGCAGAACCTGTTTGCCACCGGCAACTCCGCCGGATCGGTGGCCTGTATGCAGTACGTGCTGAATAAACCTGGATTTTTCAACGGGATCTGCCCCACCGGCGGTTTCATTAATTACAACTTCTATGACTTGAAGCAGTTTGCCCAGAATATTCAGCCGAATCACACCCTGTGCGTCTGCGGAACAGAGGATGAGCACGGTTTTGACTATGTGCTGCGGGGCTGGGCCAAAATGGATGAGCTGGGGATTGCCTATCGGAAACTGGTGGTAGGCGGCGGCGATCATCCCTCCGGCTGGAGCCGGGTTACCGACCGCGTTTTTGACTTTTTTGACAGCTGTGTCACCAAATCTGCTGGACAGTAAGGCCCGGCAGGCCAGCGGGATGACCGGCCGTTTTGGCCAAGGATGACCGTTGAAAGCACCAACCGATACATGGGAATACCGCAACAATAAAGTAGAGAAGGAGAACATTTATGGCAGAAAATACCGAAGGTAAAAAGGGCGGCTATCTACATGCCCTGCTGAATATCATCACCAACCGAAACTTCTTACTGCTGATCATTATCCGGGCCGCCTATTCCATTGCCACGGAGCTGAACAAAACCACCGTCAGCAAATTTGGATCGGAAATCGGCGCCACCGCCGCCGTGCTGGGCGTGGTGGCCAGCCTGTACTCCATCACCCAGATGGTCAGCCGGCCGGTTTCCGGAAGAATTATCGACAAGCTGAACCAGAAAAAGGTATTGATATCCACATTTATCCTGTATATCATTGTGAATTTGCTGTACTCCGTCACCACCAACGTGCCATTGTACATTTTTGATCGGATGCTCTATGGCTTTGCCGGCGTATTTGTCATGACCAGCCTGGGCACCGTAGTGGGAGCTTCGGTGGACAAAAAGGCTCTGGGCACGGCCTACGGCGTGTACCTGTTTATGCCCAAGGCGGTCTCCTCCATTGTCCCCATCATCAGCGTCAATGTGTATAACACCATGGGCCCCAACGGCGTGTTTTACGGCAGCGCCGCCTTCTGTGCCCTGTGCGCCCTGCTGGCCTGCTTCATTAAAGTGGAAGACGCCAGCAAGCTGTACCGCAAGGCAGCGGAAAAGGTGGAGAAGGTCAAATTCAAGCTTTCCAATTTTATCTCCTTTGAGACCCTGCCAGCGGTGGGCATGCGTTTCTTTGCCAGCTTCATGTTCACCCTGACCCAGACCTACCTGGTTCTCCATGGGGATGAGCTGGGGATTGAAAACGCTGCCATTTACTTCTCCATGTATACGCTGCTCTCCATGTGGGGCGGCCTGGTAGGAGGACCGCTGTATGACAAGCTGGGCATCGACTTTATCATCTTCCCTATGCTGAGCGGCGCCGCCATTGCCACCCTGCTGTGCGGTTTTGCCACCAGCACCCTTCACTTTATGCTGGCCGGCATTGCTTTCGGTTTTACCTACGGCATGTCCAACCCGGCCTGCTCCGCCGCCTCCATTGCCATGGTAACGCCGGAGCGCCGCGGTATTGCCACAGCAACCAATCTGCTGGTGCCGGATGTTGCCTCCGTAGTGACCGGCTTTCTCATCGGCTATCTGGCAGATTCCTTTGGCTACGGCACCACCTTCAAGACCATGGTGGTCTTCCCCATTGTGGGCCTGGTCTTCTATCTGTTCAGCCGTCGGAAGATTCTGGACACCATTGCGGACCGTATTAACGGGTAACGACGGAAGAAGAGAGGACAGAAAAATCCAGATGCGCGGCGCCGGGACAGGCGCCGCGTAACTTTCAGGAGGGGGCAATTATGAAAAAATTTCCCAATTCTTTTACAATTCTGATCCTGTTGATTTTGCTGGCCTGCGCACTGACATGGATCGTCCCCGGCGGAGAATATCCACGGGAAACAGGGGCAGATGGTCTCGTCCGGATCCGGGCAGACGAATTTGCCTACACCGAAAGCACGCCGGTGAACCCGCTGGCGCTGCCTGCCTATATTGTAGAAGGATTTATCAAAAATGTGGATCTGATTCTGGTGCTTTTGTTTTCCGGCGGAGCCTTTGCGCTGGTCAATGCATCCGGCGCCCTTCAGTCCCTGATCCGAGTGTTGGCGGCCAAGTGCCGGAACCGGCGAATGCTGCTGATCCTGCTGACCACCGCTTTTGCGTTAATCTGCTCCAACCAGGCACTGCAGCTGTTCATTCCCTTTGTGCCCATTCTGGCGATGTTGACGGTTTCCATGGGATACGACTCCCTCACCGGAGCAGCCATGCTGATTTTAGGCGGAGGCATTGGCTTTTCCACCGGTACCCTCCGCACCACCACTACCCTGGTGGCCCAGCAGATTGCCGGCCTGCCCCTGTACTCCGGGCTCTGGTACCGGGCGTTATGCCTGCTGGTTTTTCTGATCCCCACCTGCCTGGTACTCTGCTTCTACGCACGACGGGTCCAGCAGGACCCCTCCAAAAGTCTGATGTATGACCTGGATCACCAGCTGCGCCGTCAGGCAGATGCAGAAAAGGAGCTGGCCGCCACCATCACCGGACGTCAGTGGAGGGTACTTGTGGTGCTGATTTTTGCCCTGTTCCTGATGATCTACGGCACCCTGCGGCATGCCTGGGGCGTCCGGGAGCTGGCCTCCGTCTTTCTGGCCTTGGGCATTGTAGTGGGTATACTGGAACGCCATTCGGCTGATCAGATTGCCCAGATGTTTTTGAAAGGAAGCGCTGGCATGCTCTCCGCCTCTTTTCTGGTGGGCTTTGGCACCGCCATCTCCCTGGTCCTCTCCGCCGGAGGCATTACCGATACCATCATCCATGGCTTGTCTCAGTTTCTGGACGTCATGCCCCGGTGGAGCCAGGGTGCCTGCATGTACCTGGCCAACACGGTGGTAAACATGTTTATCTCCTCCGCCACCGCCCTGGCCTCTGTGGTCATGCCCATCTTTGTCCCAGTGGCGGACAACCTGGAGATCACCCGGCAGACCGCTGTGTTGGCTTACAATTTTGGAGACGGGCTTTCCAACTACATTCTGCCCACCTCCAGCGCCCTCATGGGAATCCTGGGAGCAGCCGGCATTCCCTATAACCGCTGGCTCAAGTTCATGGGAAAAATTTTCCTGCTCTGGTCGCTGCTGGCCTGCCTGATGGTCACCATCGCCCAGTACATCCGGCTGGGACCGATGTAGCGCCGGATGCAATCATGGATCTATCGATTGGGATAAAGCCCATGTAAAAGGCGCCGCTTCCGCGGCGCCTCCAGCCTTATTCGAGTATTTTACCGGCAGACATACACATGGGACCCGATGCAGGTATAACAAGGGGTAATCTTTTCCGTAAAGGTGCGCTCCAGTTTCTTGGAATCCAGGTAGGTAAACGAACCGTTCTCAATCCGGTACACGGTGAGATCCGCCGCGGCGCCTTCCCGGATCTCCAGACTCTTGTCCGCAAGGTTCAGCAGGCGCACCGGCTCCGCAATGGTCTTCTCCAGCAGCCGGTGCCAGGGCATTCCGGTGAGGCCGCGCATCTTGGTGAGCACCACGCCCAGGCTGAACACCGGCCCGTGGATGTTGCCGCCGTGGAGGTCGCTGGAGATGGTATCCACAAAGAACCCAGCCTCCCAGGCAGCCTCTGCCGTCTCATAGCTGTAGGCATTGGTGCCGTGGGACAGGTCCAGGATCACACCCCGCTCCCGGGCATCCAGCACCGACTCCTTCACACGCCCCTGGTCGTCAATCACCGTCATCACATCGCTGTTGCCGGCCAGGGTATGGCACAGCACATCGCCCTTTTTCAGGTAGGGCAGCAGGTTGTCAATGCCAATGCGGCTCCGGGGAGCGTGGACGGCAATGGGCATCTCCAGTTCATCTCCCAGTGCCCGCAGCTGTTTCATCACGTAGTCCGGGTCAAAGCAGAATTTGTCATCAATCCGGGCCTTTAAGCCCACCAGCTCCGGCCGGTATCTGCGGGCAACCTCCTTCACCTTCTCCGGGTCAATATCCTCCGGCT
>CAZSAF010000175.1:0-5695 GCA_964604605.1 uncultured Lachnospiraceae bacterium | reverse complement strand
CTTTGAGGAGACGGTCTACGATTACGATACCCTGAAGCAGCGGCTCCGGGAGACGGCCTTCCTCACCAGAAACCTGAAGATCATCCTGCGGGATCAGCGGGGGGAGGAGCCCAAGGAAAAGATTTTCCACTATGAGGGCGGTATCCGGGAGTTTGTACAGTACCTGAACAAGACCAAGACCCCCCTGTATGACAAGGTCATCTACTGCGAGGGCACCAAGGATAAAATCTACGTGGAGGTGGCCTTCCAGCACAACGATTCCTTCACGGAAAGCACCTACACCTTTGTCAATAACGTGATCACCCCGGAGGGCGGCACCCACCTGTCCGGCTTTAAGAATGCCTTAACCAAGACCTTCAACGATTACGCCAGACGGAACAAAATTTTAAAGGACAATGAACAGAACCTGTCCGGGGACGATATCCGAGAAGGCCTTACCGCCATTGTCAGCATCAAAATTGAGGATCCCCAGTTTGAGGGACAGACCAAGCAGAAGCTGGGGAACAGCGAGGCCAGAGGAGCGGTGGACGCGGTGGTCAGCGAACAGGTGACCTACTTCCTGGAGCAAAACCCGTCCATTGCCAAGATTATCTGTGAAAAGGCAATCCTGGCACAGCGGGCCCGGGCGGCGGCGCGGAAGGCTAGGGACCTGACCCGGAGAAAGACGGCCCTGGAGACCATGTCCCTGCCGGGTAAGCTGGCAGATTGTTCGGACAAGAATCCGGAAAACTGCGAAATCTTCATTGTAGAGGGAGACTCCGCCGGCGGCTCCGCCAAGTCCGCCCGATCCCGGAGCACCCAGGCCATTCTTCCCCTCCGCGGAAAGATCCTCAACGTGGAGAAGGCCAGCCTGGATAAGATCTACGGCAACGCGGAGATCAAGGCCATGATCACCGCCTTCGGCACCGGCATCCATGACGAGTTTAACATCAGCAAGCTGCGCTACCACAAGATCATCATCATGACCGATGCGGATGTGGACGGCGCCCATATCAGCACCCTGCTGCTGACCTTTATGTATCGGTTCATGCCGGAGCTGATCAAGCAGGGCTACGTGTACCTGGCCCAGCCGCCGCTGTACAAGGTGGAAAAGAACAAGAAGGTCTGGTACGCCTACAGCGATATCGAGCTGGATAAGATTCTGCAGGAGATCGGCCGGGACAGCAACAACAAGATCCAGCGGTACAAGGGTCTGGGAGAGATGGACGCGGAGCAGCTGTGGGAGACTACCATGGACCCGGAAAAGCGGATTTTGAAGCGGGTGATGATGAACGAGGAGACCGAGTCGGAGGTGGATATTACCTTCACCACCCTCATGGGAGACAAGGTGGAGCCTCGCCGGGAATTCATTGAGGCCAACGCCCAGTACGTGAAGAACCTGGATATTTAAGCGGAGGAAATTATGGATTCGACTATTTTTGATTTTGATAAGATTCATGACGTGGACCTGAAAAAGACCATGGAGGAATCTTATATCGATTACGCCATGAGCGTCATCGTATCCCGGGCTCTTCCGGATGTGCGGGACGGCTTAAAGCCGGTGCAGAGAAGAATTCTCTACTCCATGATCGAACTGAACAACGGGCCGGATAAGCCCCACCGGAAATGTGCCCGTATCGTGGGTGATACCATGGGTAAATATCACCCCCACGGGGACAGCTCCATCTATGAGGCTCTGGTCAAGCTGGCCCAGGATTTTTCAACCCGGTATCCCCTGGTGGACGGCCACGGAAACTTTGGCTCCGTGGACGGGGACGGCGCCGCCGCCATGCGGTACACCGAGGCCCGGCTCAGCAAGATTTCCATGGAGATGACCGCGGACATCAACAAGGACACCGTGGGCTTTACCCCCAACTTTGACGAGACAGAGAAGGAGCCGGTGGTACTCCCTTCCCGCTTCCCCAACCTGCTGGTCAACGGCACCTCCGGCATTGCCGTGGGCATGGCCACCAACATCCCGCCCCACAACCTGCGGGAGACCATAAACGCCGTGGTCAAGATCATAGACAACCAGGTACTGGAGGACCGGGAGACCTCCATAGAGGAACTGCTGGAGATTGTCAAGGGACCGGATTTTCCCACCGGCGCCGTGATTCTGGGCAGAGGCGGTATTGAGGAAGCCTACCGCACCGGCCGGGGCAAGATTAAGGTGCAGGCGGTGACAGAGATTGAGGCCATGTCCAATGGCAAAAACCGCATTATTGTCACAGAGTTGCCCTACATGGTCAACAAGGCCCGGCTCATTGAAAAGATTGCCGATCTGGTAAAGGAAAAGCGGGTGGACGGCATTACGGACCTGCGGGATGAGTCGGACCGGTCCGGCATGCGGATCTGCATTGAGCTGCGGCGGGACGCCAACGCCAACATTGTGCTGAACCAGCTGTTCAAGCACACCCAGCTGATGGACACCTTCGGGGTGATCATGCTGGCGCTGGTGAACAACAAGCCCAAGGTGCTGAACCTTTCGGAGATGCTGCACCTGTACCTGGATCACCAGAAGGAAGTGGTGACCCGGCGTACCAAGTATGATCTGAACAAGGCGGAGGAGCGGGCCCACATCTTACAGGGACTTCTCATTGCCCTGGACAATATTGACGAGGTGATCCGGATCATCCGGGGTTCCGAGACCGTGCAGCTGGCCAAGCAGCGGTTGATGGAGCGCTTTGGCTTAAGCGATGCCCAGGCCCAGGCCATTGTGGACATGCGGCTGCGCACCCTCACCGGTTTGGAGCGGGATAAGCTGGAGAAGGAATTCCAGGAGCTGCAGCTGCGGATTGCCGAGTTGAAGGCGATCCTGGCCGATGAGAAGAAGCTGCTGCAGGTGATAAAAGAGGAGATCCTGATCATTGCGGAGAAGTACGGGGATGACCGTCGGACCAAGATTGGCCTGGATATGGACGATATTTCCGTGGAGGATATTATTCCCGATGAGCCCATGGTCATTGCCATGACCAATCTGGGCTATATCAAGCGGATGAGCGTGTCCAACTTTAAGAGCCAGCACCGGGGCGGCAAGGGCATCAAGGGAATGCAAACCATTGAAGAGGACTACATTGAAGACCTGCTGATGACCACCAATCACCACTATATCATGTTCTTTACCAACCTGGGGAAGGTGTACCGGCTGAAAACCTACGAGATTCCGGAGGCCGGGCGTACCGCCCGGGGAACGGCCATAGTGAACCTGATCCAGCTGGCCCCCGGGGAGAAAGTGACGGCTATCATCTCCCTGAAGGAGTACAAGGAAGGCCGGTACCTATTCATGGCCACCAAGCAGGGTATGGTGAAGAAGACCTCCATCCGGGATTACGAAAATATCCGCAAGTCCGGTCTGGCAGCCATCTCCCTGCGGGACGACGATGAGCTGATTGAGGTGAAGTTTACCGACGACCAGAAGGACATGATCTTGGTGACCCGTCTGGGCCAGTGCATCCGTTTCCATGAGACGGACGTGCGCCCCACCGGCCGTACCTCCATGGGCGTCATTGGCATGAAGCTGGATCCCGGCGATGAGGTCATTGGCATGCAGATGAACACCCAGGGGGATTCTCTGCTCATTGTCTCGGAGAATGGCATGGGCAAGCGGACCCTGATGGAGGAATTTACGCCCCAGAACCGGGGAGGAAAGGGAGTCAAGTGCTATAAGATCAGCAACCGCACCGGCAACATTGTGGGGGCCAAGGCGGTGAAAGATAACCAGGAGATTATGCTGATTACCACCGAGGGCATTATCATTCGCATGAACGTGGAGGATATCTCTGTGCTGGGCCGCATTACCTCCGGCGTCAAGCTCATTGACATGGAGAAGGACATCCGGGTTGCCAGCATTGCCAAGGTTCGAGAGGGAAACTCTCAGGAGAGCGACGAGCAGATTCTTCTGAATCTAGAGAAGGAATCGGAAAAATAGGAGGGAAAAAATGGCTTTTCGCATTATTACAGATTCCGCAACCGATATGCCCCAGGAAATCCGGGAGAAATACCATCTCCACGTGATTCCCACCCCGTTTATCTTAAACGGGGTGGACCATCTGGACGGGGATGAGATCACCACTGAGGAATTTTACAATTACCTGGACGATGACAAGAATGTGATCTCCACCTACCACATCAACGCGTTTATGTTCCGGAACGCCTTTGAGCCCTATGCCAAGGCGGGGGATGAGGTGCTGTACTGCTGCTTTTCCACTGGCATTGCCGGCACCTACAACGCCGCCAACCTGGCAAAAGAAGAGCTGCTGGAGGAGTATCCGGATTTCCAGCTTACCATTCTGGACTGCAAGAGCGCTTCCCTGGGGTTTGCGCTGATTGTGTATAAGCTACTGAAAATGCAGGCCAACGGGGCCCCCAAGGAGCTGATCCTGGAGGCGGCGGACTTTTATGTGGCCCATATCCGCCATATCCTGACCCCCCAGACCCTGAAATACCTGATCAAAGGCGGGCGGGTGAAAAAATTCAGCGGTATTGTGGGGGAGGCCCTGGATATAAAGCCGATCATTGAGCTGAACAAGCAGGGGGCTCTGGATCCCATTGCCAAGGTCCGTGGAAGAAAGAAATCCCTCCGGGCCCTGGTGGACTACGTGGAGGCCAACATTGCCTCCAAGGAAGGGCAGATGGTGGGCATCTGTGATGCCGGGGACAAAGAATCCCTGGAGGTGGCCAAGGCCATGCTGCTGGAGCACGTCCATCCGGGAGAACTGGTGGTGGGAACCATCGGCTGCGCCATTGGCGCCCACACCGGCCGGGGGCTCATTGGTATTGTGTTCTTTGACGCGGAGGATAAGCCGGAGTACGCAGCGTACCTGAAGTAAGGGCGACTTTCTGCGTCCGCAAATGGGAGCCGCCGGCCCCAGACAGTGGCGGGGAAAGGGGAAGACCATGAGAATCATACACACAAAGGAGATTATCCGCAATATCAGGGATATGTGTATAGAGGCCAACTATACCCTGTCCGAGGACATGGCGGAGGCCCTGGCCGCTGGTGTCCAGGTGGAAACCTCCCCGCTGGGGAAAAAGATCCTCCGGCAGCTTCAGGAAAACCTGGAGATTGCGGAGAAGGACCGGATTCCCATCTGCCAGGATACCGGCATGACCGTGGTATTTGCCCAGGTGGGCCAGGAGGTGGTGGTGGAGGGCGGCAGCCTGACCGATGCCATCAACGAAGGGGTGCGCCAGGGATATGTGGATGGATTTCTGCGCAAGTCGGTGGTGGAGGACCCCATTGAGCGGAAAAATACCCAGGACAATACCCCGGCCATCATCCACTATGAGATTATCCCCGGCCGGGAGATTGTGCTGACCGTGGCTCCCAAGGGAGCCGGAAGCGAAAACATGAGCCGGCTGGTGATGCTGAATCCTGCCGATGGCCTGGAAGGGGTCAAGCAGGTGATTTTGGACACGGTTCGGGAGGCCGGCCCCAACTCCTGCCCTCCTATTGTGGTGGGCGTGGGAATCGGAGGAAACTTTGAAAAGTGCGCGGAGATGGCAAAGCTGGCCCTGACCCGGGAGCTGTATGAGGAGTCCCCCATTCCCTACGTGCAGGAACTGGAAACGGAGATGCTGGAAAAAATCAACCAGATGGGCATCGGCCCGGCGGGGCTGGGAGGAAGCGTTACTGCCCTGGCAGTGAATATTGAAACCTACCCTACCCATATCGCCAGCCTGCCGGTGGCCGTGAATATCTGCTGTCATGTAAACC